>JAYTQR010000098.1:0-2571 GCA_043746615.1 Gammaproteobacteria bacterium
CGGCTGTCGCGCACGATTTGCTCGAACGGATATTCGCGCATGAAGCCGTTGCCGCCGGCGATTTGCAGACCCTCGTGCGCGGTGCGCTGCATCGCCTCGCTGGCGAATACCTTGCTGATCGCCGCCTCGATCGAGTAATCCTCGAAGCCCGAATCGATATAGTGAGCGACCAGCCAGACCACGCTCTCCGCGGCGAAACAATCGACAGTCATCTGCGCGATTTTTTCCCGCACCAGATCGTACTCCGCGATCGCGTGACCGAACTGCTTGCGTGCCAGCGCCTGCTTGGCGGCCAACGCGATGACGGTCTTCATGCCGCCGACCGCGCCGCCGCCGAGGCCGGTCCTGCCGTTGTTCAGGATCGCCATTGCGACCTTGAATCCCTTGCCCTCCGCATCGAGAACATTCTCGGCGGGAACGCGCACGTCGGCAAAGCTCACGGTCGTGGTCGAGGAGGCGCGAATGCCCATTTTTTCTTCGTGCGGGCCGTGGCTGACGCCCGGCCACTGCGCTTCGACGATGAAGGCGGTGATCTTGCCCGCCGCGGTCGACGTGCGTGCGAACACCGTGTACAGATCGGCGATTCCGCCGTTCGTGATCCAAATCTTCTCGCCGTTCAACGTCCAGCCGCCGTCCGCGCCGCGCTCAGCGTGCGTACGAATCGAGGCGGCATCCGATCCCGCGGCGGATTCGGTCAGACAGAATGCCGCGATCCATTCGCCGCTGGCGAGTTTCGGCAAATAGCGTGCCTTTTGCGCCGCCGTTCCGAACAACAGCAAGCCCTTCATGCCGATCGAGCTGTGTGCACCGATCGTCAGCGATACGGAGCTGTCGTGGCGGCTGCTTTGCGCCAGCACGCGAGCATAGGCGGCGTTCGACAGGCCGAGGCCGCCGTATTCTTCCGGGATAATCAATCCGAACAGGCCGAGATCGCGCAGACCCTGAATCACTTCGGCGGGCTGTGCCCCGTCGCGGTCCCAGCGCTTGAACTGCGGGTGCTTGCCCTCGAGAAACCGATCGATCGCATCGACCATCAAGCCCAGCACCTCGCGATCCTTGCCGCGCAAGCGCGGATACGGCAACAGGTGTTCCACGAGTATTCGCCCCGCAAACAGCAGTCTTGCAGCGCTCATCGATTCTCCCTGCGCTCAGGCGCGGTTAGCGCGCGACCCGGTCGATGACCAGGTCGCGCGCTCCGTCGCGCCCGACGTCGTAGGACACTTCGCCGTACAAATCCCCGGCCGCCGGCGACGGCTGACCGCTGAAGAACACGCGGGCCGTGACCAGTACGTGCTCCCCGTCCGTCAAGACCCGTCCCGGAATCATGGAATCGGCGTTCGACAGTTTGATTTGCGTACCGATCGCCGCAGTCGTCACGCGTTTCGCCGCGAGCGGCGGCCCCGGGCCCCCTGGTGCGCGGGCGAACACGAACAGCGGCGCATTGCCGCGCAGGCGCGACCGCAGCGCCGGCGCGACGCGGATAGTGACGATCACGCTTGCGGAGGTTGCGCCGGTCACGGGGCCGGTGACGGGGCTGGGCGCTGGGCCGAGATCCGCGATGCGCTCATTCAGCATCTGTACTACGGGAGCCGGCGGATGCTCGGCGAGCAGCGCTTCCCAGCGGCTGCGCGCAAGCGTGCGGTCGCCGCGCACCGCCGCGGCGAAGCCGCCGTAAAGCAATGCCTTGGGGTTGTTCGGCGCCAGCGCGACCGCAGCCTCGAACAACTGCGCGGCATGCGGCGTGATTTCGCCGCCCGCCCTGATCGCCAGCGCTTCCCCGTAGCCGATCGTCGCCTGCAAGTCCTTGCCGCCACTCAAGGCGTGCGCGCGCTCGTAGGCGACGATCGCATCATCCCAGCGGTTGAGCGCCGCATACGAGCGGCCCAGCAGCAGCCAACCCTGCAAATCGTTCGGCTGATGCCGTAGCTGCTGTTCGAGCTTCGCCACCATCGCGCCGCTCGCGGGGCTCGCCGCGATCTGCGGCGGGACGTTCCAGTTCCACGTCGACCACAGCGAATACAGGCCCGCCGCGGCGCCGACGACGAGGACCGCGGCGATGCCGGCGAGCAGGCGGCTGCGCCGTTCACGCAGCAGCGGCACGGCGACCGCGGCGGCGGCGATCATGGCCATGACGGCCGCAACCAGCAGAAATTCGATCATCAGGACCGTCCGCTCGTCGGTTCATCGTCGAGCGGCAACCGCGACCGGGCCCGTACGACCCGATAGACCACGCCGGCGCCGATCAGCAGCAGCGCAAACGGCGCTCCCCAGATGAACACGGTCTTCCCATCGACCGGCGGATCATAGAGCACGAACTCACCGTAGCGGGCTTTCATGTAAGCGTAAATCGCCGCATTGCTCTTGCCTGCGAGCAGCATTTCCCGCACCTCGCCGCGCAGTTCGGCGGCGAGCTCCGCATCAGAGTCGGCAATCGATTCATCCTGGCACACGAGGCAGCGCAATTGCTGCGTGACGTGTTCATAGCGCGCCTGCAGCACGGGGTTTTCCAGCTGGCCGTTGACATCCAAGGCCTGCGCAACGCCCGCAACCAGCGCCACGCCGGCCAGAACC
>JAYTQR010000099.1:0-2179 GCA_043746615.1 Gammaproteobacteria bacterium
CGTAATCGGAGATGACGATATCCCAAGACATCTGCTCCAGCGCAGTGTCGAGCGCCTCCGGCGTATCCACGCGCGTCGCCAGCGGGGCGTAGCCGCCACGCCGCAGCTCGCGCAGAATCAATTCGTAATCGTCCTCCGAGTCTTCGACGATCAGCGTACGTAGCGGTTTTTCCATAGGCTGGTTTTCTTATTCTAGTGATTAATGCTGCCGTTACCGGGCGGCGGGCTCGTTCAACACCAGCCAGTACAATCCCAGTTGCTTCACGGCCTCCATGAACTGCGTGAAATCCACCGGCTTGTGGATGTAGCTGTTGGCGCCGAAGCGATAACCGTTGACCATATCCTGCTCCTCTTTCGAAGAAGTCAAAATCACCACCGGCAGTAGCAGCGTGCGCTCGTCGGCGCGCAGGCGCTTGAGCACTTCCAGCCCATCGACCTTCGGCAGCTTTAGGTCCAGCAGAGTCACGGCAGGCTGGCGGCTCGCGTCGCGCCCGGCGTAGGCACCCTGGCAAAACAAGTAATCGAGCGCCTCCGCGCCATCGCGCACGACCGTCACTTGATTGAGGATGTTGTTTTTCTTCAGGGCCCGCAGGGTCAAGGCCTCGTCATCGGGATTGTCTTCCACCAGTAATATCGTTCTGTTGCTCATTGCTCGCTCCTTGTGGTTGGCGTTGCCTGGGCCGGGGCGGACTCAGGCGCAAACGTGAAAAAAAACGTCGCCCCTTGTCCCACCGCGCCTTCGGCCCAAGCGCGGCCGCCGTGGCGATGGACGATGCGCTGCACCGTTGCCAGGCCAACACCCGTTCCGGGGAATTCGTCCATGGCGTGCAGTCGCTGGAAGGCGCCGAACAGCTTGTGCGCATACTGCATGTCGAAGCCGGCGCCGTTGTCACGCACGAAATAGGCGGGCACGCCGCCGTTCGCTTGCATGCCGAACTCGATCCGGGCGCGCTCCTGTTTGCCGGTAAACTTCCAAGCGTTCGCGAGCAGGTTCTCCAGCAACACTCGCAACAGCTTCGGGTCGCCTGCGGCGCTTATATTCGGCTCGATGACAATGTCCACCGTGCGCTGCGGCTGCGTACGACGCAGTTCCGCGGCGATTGATTGAGCCAGGGCGCTGAGATCGATGAATTCACACTGCATCGGTGCACGCGCCACGCGCGAGAGGTTCAGCATGTCGTCGATCAATTCCGCCATGCGTTGGGTCGCGGCGCGCACCCGGCTCAGATAGTTCTTGCCCTGATCGTCCAGCTTCGCAGTGTAGTCTTCGAGCAACGCTTGGCTGAAGCCGTCGATGCTACGCAACGGCGCGCGCAGGTCGTGCGAGACCGAATAGCTGAACGCCTCCAATTCCTTGTTGGCGGCTTCGAGTTGCGCGGTGCGCTCGATGACGCGCTGCTCCAGTTGCGTGTTCAGCATGCGGATTTCGTCTTCCGCCTGTTTGCGCGCGGTCACGTCGCGCAGGATCGCGGTAAAAATCATGCCCCCGTCCTGAGTCAATTTCGAGATCGACGCCTCCGCCGGAAACTCCGTGCCGTCCTTGCGCCGTCCCCAAATTTCGCCGCGCTCCGCCATGCGCCGGCTGGCATCGGGCGCGGCGGCGAAATTCCGCATATGGCGGTGATGCAGTTCGCCGAAACGCGCCGGCAGCAGCCGCTCGAGCGGCTGGCCGAGCATCTCGGAAGCAGCGTAGCCGAAGATGACCTCCGCGCCGCGATTGAACAGCACGATGCGCTGATCCTGGTCCACGCTGATGATGGCGTCGGCGGCCGCGCTTACGATGTTGACGAAGCGCGCGTCGCTCAGCCGGCGCGCGGCCTCGGCCGCGCGCAGTTGGACATCACCCTGCTCAAGCGAATCGGCCATTTCGTCGAAGGCGCACGCCAGCCGCCCTAACTCCCCGGACGTGTGCGCCAGGCCGGTGCGGGTGCTGAGATTGCCCCGTCCCAGCCGCCGCGCGGCGTCCATCAGCGCGTTCACCGGACGCAGGACGAAGAGGCTGCCTCCGGCCCAGGCAGTTGCCAGCGCCAGCATTGCGACCAGCGTCATTAACGTGAGGTTGCGGCCAAAGACCTGAAGCGCGGGCGCGAACACGGCGGCCTTGGGGATGCCGATGCTCACGTACGCGCCGCCGGTGGGGGCGATATAGAGCGGCGCGAATGCATAGAGCCGTTCCACG
>JAYTQR010000100.1:0-3997 GCA_043746615.1 Gammaproteobacteria bacterium
TTGAAGTTCAGCGGTGTGCCGGCCTGTGCAATCCCGCGCCGGGTCAATCGCCAAGTCGCGGCGCACCCGGCGATGTAGAACGCCGCGCTGGCGAGGGCCGACAGTATTGCCAGTTCGGTAAACGTTCCGGTGAGCGCCAAGCCGATGGCGATCGCCGCGTAGCACGCGATCGCCACGTGCGGCGCGTGGCTGCGCGCGTGCACTCGTCCCAGCACGCGCGGCAGCAGTCCGTCGCGCGCGAACGCGAACAGCACGCGCGGGCTGCCGAGAATGTCGCTGCTCAAGAAACCAAACATCGACACGGCGGCGCCGGCCAGCATCAACAGGCGCAGGCCCGGACTGATCCGCGCCATCGCATCGGCTAGTGGCAACGTGGAGGAGGCCAGCGCCGGGCCCAGTATCCCTTGAGCGACGATCTGGATGGCTATGTACAGCACCGTCACGAACCCCATGCCCAACGCGAGCGCGCGCGGAATCGTGCGAGCCGGTTGCGCCACTTCGCCGCTTGCGCACAGCGACGTCTCCATGCCCATGAAAGCGAATAGTGCGAGGATCACTGCTCGCCCAAGACCCGAGCTGCCGGGCATCCGTGGCTGCTGGAAGTTCCCGGCATGGATCGCGCTTGCGCCGACGATAATGAAAATCGCCAACGGCACGAGCTTGAGCGTCGTCGTCGCATTGACGAGCCGCATGCCACGCTCGATCCCGCCGATGTTGACCCACGCGATACCGGTGATCGTGCCAACGATGATCAGCGCGTGCGCCGGCGCCTTCAGCGGCGCGGGCAGCAGGCTGACGCCCACGTCGGCGAGCGCCGCGGCGATGCCACCGCAGGAGAGTACGTCGCCGAACCACAACAAGGTACCGGCCACATAGCCGGTCAGCGGACCGAATGCGGCCTCGATATAACCGTAGGCGCCGCCACTGCTCGGGATGCGGCTGCCGCCTTCGGCAAAACAGATCGCCACGGCCCCGACCGCGATCGCGCACGCGAGAATCGCGAGCGGCGCATAGGGGCCGATATTTGCGGCGAGCGCCGCCGGCACGACGAATATGGCGGCGCCCACCACGACATTGACGATGCTGGCGGCCAGGCCCCATGAACCCACTGTGCGAATGAGTCCCGCGTCGCGTCGGTTTGCTTCCATGCGCCGAACGGTAACATGGGCGCTGGGACGCGTCGGCCCAAATGCGACGTCCCGCGCCGTGCCAACGCCCGAGGCTATTGCGGTGGCGGCGCCGCCGGCGGCGCGGAAGCCGGCTGTTGCTGGTCTTCCAGCGGATAAGTGCGCGGCGCTTCCGCGGCAGGCGCCGTTTGCCCCGCGCCGGCCGCGCCCGCGGGCATATCCGCTTGCGGCGCCGGCGAGCTGCGTACCGCGGTTCCGGTCGTCTGCGCCAAATTCTGCAGAAAGCGCTGCGCCGCCGGCGGCGCAGCGGGTGCTTCACCGGCGAAGATTTCCGATGCGGTCACGTCGCTTTTGCCGTAAAAATCTCGATTGGCGCTGTGGTCGATTTTGAGCACGCTGCCGGCGAGCGCGATGCCGCCGAACAATCCGCGGCTGCGGGCATAGGAATAGATCTCCGCATCGAAGTTGATGTCCGTCGCGGCCGCGCCCTGGCGGCCAACCGGGCCGGCGGTTGCCGAGGCATCCGCACCGAGTGTCAATTTGCCGCCCGAAATGCCCTCGATGCTGGATTTCGTCGTGAACACCAGAATGACGTCGGAGTTTTCCACGCCGGCTTGAAAGCCCCAACTACCGCTGGTCAAGGAGATGAACACCGGATTGCTCCAAGGCGAGGTCAACGTTTTGCGGACCGATAGCACCCCACGGCCATGACTCCCGCCGAATATGAACGCGATTTTGGTGACGCCCGGAATCACGGCGATTCCATAGGCTCGCGACAGCAACAGATCCGGTATGCGCTGGTCCGGCATGCCCTGGATTTGCTGGAGAACTTGGGTGGCGAGCAGCAAGCGGCCTTCTTCGCCGGCATCGGCGTTCGCGACGCCGACCAACGTGAGCGAAGCCGCTAGGCCCGCGGCAAATGCCGCCGCGGCGACGATTATTTTTCTAATTCTCATCGAAACTCCTTGAGTGTCCCCAAAATCGGTTCCTCACGTGTATCGGATTCCGGCCGGCGCCGATAGTTCCGCGAGCATAGCAAGCGCGGCAGTCGCCGTCGCCTAACCGCGGCCGTCTCCCGCCGATGAAATCAGTAAACTGGCACGGAACCACACATGGACGCACAATGAAACCAGTCATCGTCATCGCGCATCGCGGAGCGAGCGGCGAGCGCCCCGAACATACGCTGGAAGCCTACCGCCTGGCAATCGAGCAGGGCGCAGATTTCATTGAACCGGATCTCGTGATGACGCGCGACGGCGTGCCGGTCGCACGGCACGAAAACGAGATCGGCGCTACGACCGACGTGGCGGCCCTTCCGCAGTTCGCCGCCCGGCGCCGTACGCAGATCGTCGACGGCGAGACGATGAGCGGCTGGTTCATCGAAGACTTCACGCTGGCCGAGCTGAAGATGCTGCGCGCGCGCGAGCGGCTGCCCGAATTGCGACCGCGGAACACCGCCTTCGATGGCCGATTCAGTGTGCCGACGTTCGACGAAATCATGGCGCTCGCGGCTGAAGAAAATCGCCGGCGCGGCGGCAAAATCGGCGTATATCCGGAAACGAAACACCCGGCCCACTTCCGGGGCATCGGCCTGCCGCTCGAGCGGCCGTTGCTGAGCGTGCTCGAACGTCACGGCTACGCGGCTCGGGGTGCGCCGGTATTCATTCAGTCGTTCGATCCGCATAATTTACGCATGCTGCGCGGCCTGACCGAGCTGCCGCTCGTGCGGCTGTTCGAGAAAGAACTGGGCGATTTGCACGAGGTCGCACGCTATGCCGATGCGATCGGCATCGCGAAACCGCTGGCGACGCCGGAAGGCGTGCGCGCGGCGCATGCCGCGAAGCTCGACGTGCACGTGTGGACTTTTCGCGCCGAGAACGCGTTTTTGCCAGAGGATCTGCGCATCGGCGCTGCATCGGCGGCGCATGGCAAGCTGAACGATGAGATCGGCCGCTATCTGCAGCGCGGCATCGACGGATTCTTCACCGATTTTCCGCTGGCCGGCGTGCGTGCCCGCGATGCCGCGGTACGCGCCTAGCTCAGCGCCGCCGCCGGCATGCCGCAACCGGGCTGAAATCGGCCTCGATCGCCGATTTCAGCCGCAGTTCGTGCCAGCGAGCAGGCGGCGCGCCGCATTCAAGTGAGGCAGGTCGTACATTTTGCCGTCGATGGATACGACGCCCGCGCCGGACGCGAAGGCGTCGACGATTTTCTGCGCCAGCGCCCGCTCGGCCTCCGTGGGCGTGAAAACCTCATTGATGATTGCGACTTGGTCGGGATGTATGGCGATGCGGCCGGTGAAGCCGTCGTACCGCGCCGACCGGCAGGCCATGTGCAAACCCGCCGAGTCCTTGAATTCGACGTAAACCGTATCGATCGCCGCCGCGCCCAGCGCATGCGCCGTCAGCAGACACTGCGTCCGCGCGTGTACGTAGGCCGGCCGCCATGCGCCCTCCGGCGTGCGCGGATCGCCGGCGCTCAAGGCAGCGCTCAAGTCCTCGGCGCCCCAACTCACATGGCTGACGCGAGGATGCCGTTGACGGGCGATATCCGCTGCCCGCAGCAACCCGATCGGCGTCTCGGTGACGAGCGCGAATATCCGCGTCGATCCGCTCGGCAGCCCATGCTCGGACTCCAGAGCATCCAAATAGTACCCAACGATCGAGATCTCCTCCGGTCCGCGGATCTTGGGCAACATGATCCCTGCGGGACGCACGGCAACCGCGT
Source organism: Gammaproteobacteria bacterium (assembly GCA_043746615.1). GTDB lineage: Bacteria > Pseudomonadota > Gammaproteobacteria > Steroidobacterales > Steroidobacteraceae > Bog-1198. Next base: position 3,855 of record JAYTQR010000100.1, read on the forward strand.
GCGACAGGTCCTTCAACAGTTCTCCGGATGACGGATCGTTCACGCGAATCCACAGGTTCCGGTAGTCCGCGTGGCCTTGCCGCCATTCGCGCAACAGATGGCGCGCGATGGGCTTGCGATCCATCGGCACCGCGTCCTCCAGA
>JAYTQR010000101.1:0-9390 GCA_043746615.1 Gammaproteobacteria bacterium
CTCATCAAACGGTTCGCGGCTGCGGTCGGTCTTCACGACCATCGGCAGCAGCAGTTCGGCGCTCTCGAACGTCGTGAATCTTTCGCTGCACGCCAAACATTCCCGGCGCCTGCGGATCTGCCGGCCTTCGCCGGCGAGACGCGAATCGATGACTTTAGTCTCGGTATGGCCGCAAAATGGACAGTGCATGGAAATTACTCACACCGGTCACGGTGCCGCCCGCACGGTGCTCAGCGATAGACCGGAAAACGCCTGCATAAAGCCATGACTTCGGCGCGCGTGCGCTCGACGACCGATTCTTCTCTCATGTTATCCAGCACGTCCGCGATCCAATTCGCGAGCTGCTGCACCTCGGGTTCCTTGAACCCGCGCGTCGTGACCGCCGGCGTACCGATGCGCAGACCGCTGCTGACGGCCGGCGGACGCGGATCATTCGGCACCGCGTTCTTGTTGACGGTGATGTGCGCCCGCCCCAAAGCGGCGTCCGCATCCTTGCCGGTCAGGTTCTTGGCGATCAAATCCATCAAGAACAAGTGATTGTCGGTGCCCCCGGAGACGATATTGTAGCCGCGCCGCTGCAGCACCCGGGTCATCGCACGCGCGTTTGCAATCGTTTGCGCCGAGTATGCCTTGAATTCCGGCTGCAGCGCTTCGAGGAACGCCACCGCTTTGGCGGCGATCACGTGCATCAGCGGGCCGCCCTGGATGCCTGGAAACACCATTGAATTGAACTTCTTGTGCAACTCGTCGTGCGGGCGCGCCAAAATCAGACCGCCGCGCGGTCCGCGCAGGGTCTTGTGCGTCGTCGTCGTGACTACGTCCGCGTAGGGCACCGGATTCGGATACAGGCCGGCGGCGACCAGACCCGCGACGTGCGCCATGTCGACCAGAAAATACGCGCCGACCGAGTCGGCAATTTGGCGGAATTTCACCCAATCGATGATGCGGGAGTAGGCCGAGAAGCCGGCAATGATCAGCTTCGGCCGATGCGCCTGCGCGAGACGCTCGACCTGGTCGTAGTCGATCTCGCCTGTATCCGGCTTGACGCCGTACTGATGCGCCTTGAACAACTTGCCGGAAAAATTTACCTTCGCGCCGTGCGTCAAATGGCCGCCGTGATCGAGACTCATGCCGAGAATCGCGTCGCCCGCGTTCAGCAGAGCGAGATATGCGGCAGCGTTGGCCTGCGACCCCGAATGCGGCTGCACGTTCGCGTAAGCCGCGCCGAACAATTGCTTCGCGCGCGCAATCGCCAGCTGCTCGGCCACATCGACGAATTCGCAACCGCCGTAGTAGCGCTTGCCGGGATAGCCCTCGGCATACTTGTTCGTCAGTACGGAGCCTTGCGCCTCGAGCACACGCGGACTCGCATAGTTCTCCGACGCGATCAGCTCAATGTGGTCTTCTTGACGCCGGCCTTCCCCCGCCATCGCCTGCGCGAGTTCCTCATCGAAGCCGGCAATGGTCATTTGCGCGCTGAACATGAGCGGGTCTCCCGAAAGATAGCCGCCGATTGTAGCCGATGCGTCTACGGTTCCCTAGCGAGAAACGCGCGCACGACCGCCGTCCACGCAGCGGCGAGATTGCGCCGGTTGTAGCCGCCGCCGCCCATGGCGAGCACATGGCCGTGGCCCTGCGCATCGGCGATCGCACATAAGCGCCGTGCCGCGTGCGCATGCGCCGTTTCGCTGAATTGCAAATGGGTGATCGGGTCACCCGCCAAACTGTCGGCGCCGCATTGGAACAAGATGAAATCGCTCGGAAAGCGCTCCAGATGATTCTCGACCTCCTGCCAGGCGGCCAGGAATTGAGCGTCGCCCGCGCCAGGCGGCAGCGGCACGTTCAGCTTCGTGCCGGCGGCCGCTCCGCCGCCCGTTTCCGCGCGCGCGCCGGTGCCTGGATAAAGGTGCCGGCCGTCCTCGTGCAGATCGGCGACGAATAGCTCCGCGTCATCCTCGAACGCATAGAACATGCCATCGCCGTGATGCGCATCAATGTCGACATAGGCGATGCGCCGCAGGCCGTAGCGAGCGCGTAGAATCTCGACCGCCACGCCGCAATCGCTGAATACACAGAAACCGGCGGCAGCGCCTCGCGCAGCGTGGTGGAGCCCGGCTATCGGCACGAACGCGCGCCGGCTGGCGCCCGACATCAACGCATCCACGGCCACCAGGGTCGCGCCGACGACGGCTCCGGCCGCCTCGAAGATGCCGCGAAACGCCGGCGTATCGCCGCCGTCCAGGTACCCCTCGCCGCTCTCGGATCGCTGCTGAACGAAGTCGACATACGCCGGCGTGTGAAACGACGTCAGTTCCGCCACGCTCGCCATGCGCGGCGCGCGCAGCTGCACGGCGCCGTCCAAGCCCTGTGCACGCAATTCCCGCATGAAATGCGCATGCCGGTCCGGGCCGAACGGGTGGCCGTTGCCGAAGCCATAGCGGGCGATGGCGTCTCCGGCAACGACGGTAACGGCGGTATCGGCGGTATCGGCGGTATCGGCGGCGGGTGCTGACATCGACGCAAGCCTAGCACGGCAGTCGACTGCGGGCGCGGCCGCCGGCGCGCGCCGCGGGACTGCGCCGGGCGCAGCGGTCCGACCGCAAGATCCGTGACAAGTCCGCGCCGCGCGCGGATAATTTGCCGTGATTCCCAGCGCCACCGAACGAATTTTCGACGCAGGACCGCATGGCTCAGTTCATATATACGATGAACCGGGTTGGCAAGGTTGTGCCGCCCAAGCGCATCATATTGCGCGACATCAGCCTGAGCTTCTTCCCCGGTGCGAAAATCGGCGTGCTGGGTCTGAACGGTTCCGGTAAGTCGACGTTGCTGAAAATCATGTCGGGCAACGACAAAGACATCGACGGGGAAGCGCGCCCGCAGCCGGGAATCAAAATCGGCTACTTGCCGCAAGAACCCGCGCTCGATGATGCGAAGACGGTGCGGGAGGTCGTCGCCGAAGGCGTCGGCGACGTGCAGAGCCTGATCGATCGGTTCAACGCGATCAGCGACCGATTCGCCGAACCGATGGCCGACGATGAAATGAACAAACTGATGGACCAGCAGGCGAAAATGCAGGATCAAATCGATGCCGCCGGCGGCTGGGAACTGGAGCGCAAGTTGGAAATGGCTGCCGATTCGCTGCGTCTGCCACCGTGGGAGGCGCTCGTCGGCAAGCTATCGGGCGGCGAGAAACGCCGGGTCGCCCTGTGCCGTCTGCTGCTGTCGAAACCGGACATGCTGCTGCTCGACGAGCCGACCAATCACTTGGACGCCGAGTCCGTCGCGTGGCTCGAACATTTCCTCGAGGAGTATCCCAGCACGGTGATCGCCGTGACCCATGACCGCTATTTCCTCGACAACGTCGCCGAGTGGATCCTCGAGCTCGATCGCGGTCACGGCATTCCGTGGCAGGGCAACTACTCCTCATGGCTCGAACAAAAGCAGCAGCGCCTCGCGCAGGAAGACCGGCAACAGGAGGCCTTGGCCAAATCGCTGCAGCGCGAGCTCGAGTGGGTGCGGACGAACCCGAAGGCGCGCCAGGCGAAGTCGAAGGCGCGCTTGCAGCGCTATGAGGAACTCGCCTCGCAGGAATTCCAGAGACGCAACGAGACCAACGAAATCTACATTCCGCCGGGTGAACGCCTCGGCGATCTTGTCATCGAATGCAAGGATTTGCGCAAGAGCTACGGCGATCGTTTATTGATCGACTCGCTGAGTTTCAGCCTGCCGCCGGGCGGTATCGTCGGGATCATCGGTGCGAACGGCGCCGGCAAGACGACGCTGTTTCGCATGCTCGCCGGCAGCGAACGGCCGGACCGCGGCGAGATCCGTCTCGGACCCAGCGTCAAGCTCGCCTATGTGGACCAATCGCGTCAGTCGCTCAACGACAAGAACACGGTTTGGCAAGAGATTTCCGCCGGCCTCGACCTGATCAAGATCGGCAATTACGAAACCTCGTCGCGCGGTTATGTCGGCCGCTTCAATTTCAAGGGAGTGCAGCAGCAGCAAATGATCGGTGATCTGTCGGGCGGCGAGCGCAATCGCGTCCACCTCGCCAAGGTGTTGAAATCCGGCGGCAACGTCCTGCTGCTCGACGAACCCACTAACGACTTGGACATCGAAACGCTGCGTGCGCTCGAAGAGGCACTGGTCGCCTTCCCGGGATGCGCAGTCGTCATCTCCCACGACCGCTGGTTCCTCGATCGGATCGCCACCCACATCCTCGCATTCGAGGGCGATTCGCAAGTCGTCTGGTTCGAAGGAAACTATCAGGAATACGTCGAGGACCACAAACGCCGCAAAGGAGAAGATGCCGCCCAGCCGCATCGCATCCGCTACAAACCACTGCAGGGATGAGCATCATCATGTATATCGATTCGCAAGATCAATTGCATACCGAGCATCAAGGCATCTCGCTGACCTGCCCGCACTGCCGCACCGTCACGCACCTGACCCCGGCGGGGACGCCGAAGTTCGCGGAACTCGACCGCCGCAGGCCGCAGCAGATCGGCATCGTCTTTTTGTGCGACGCCTGCGGTGAACCGGTATTCCTGAAGTTCGCGGCGCGCGCCTACCTGCCCGAGCGCATCGATCTCGCCGGCGGCTACGTCGAGATCGAAAGAGTGCCGGAGTATTTTCCGTTTGCCTACCTGCCGGACGAAGCGCAAGGCCTGTTCAAGGAAGCGCTGGGCTGTTATTCGGCAGGGTGCATGAACGCGTTCGGCGCGATGTGCCGCCGCACAGCGCAATCCTTGTTTCGCGAATTGGGCGAACGCGGCAAGCTCGAAATGTTCGACACGCTGCAGGAAACTCGCCAACTCGCTGCCCTCGATGACCACATATTCGGCACGCTGCGCGCGGTGCTGTTCGGCAGCGACGGCGATCCATGGCCGCATCAGCCGCAGCTGGATGCCGAGAGCGCCGGTGTGTTGCTCGAAGTCATGCGCGACCTCTTGTATCAAACGTTCGTGCGCAAGGCGCGGCTCCTGCAGGCAATGACGTTCCGCAAGTTATTGGAGCCGGCGCAGGCCGAAATCTGCTGACGCCGCTGCGCGGCGGGGTGCCGGCCGACCAGCGTCCGGCCTTTAGTTCACGAACACACGCGCATTGCGGAACAGCCGCATCCAGCCGCCGTCTTCTTGCCAATCGGCCGGCGCCCAGGAATTTTGCACGCGGCGGAACACCCGCTCCGGATGCGGCATCAGCGCCGTGACACGGCCATCGGCAGTGCACACGCCGGCGAGCCCCGCCGGCGAACCGTTCGGATTGAACGGATACCGTTCCGTTACACGCTCGTCGTTGTCGACGTATTGCAGACACACCGAGCCGCGCGCGAGCAGGCGGCCCGCGTAATCCTCGGCGGCACCGGCCGGGAACTCGGCGCGACCCTCGCCGTGCGCAGCCGCGATCGGCAGTACCGAGCCCTCCATGCCGGCGAGCAGCACCGATCGCGAGCGCGGCACGCGCGTCAGCGTCAGCCGCGCCTCGTATTGCTCCGAGCGATTGCGTACGAACCGCGGCCACCCGTCCGATCCGGGCACCAACTCGTGCAATGCGGCGAGCATTTGGCAGCCGTTGCAGATGCCGAGCGTGAAGGTCGAGGGCCGCGCGAAAAAGCCCGAGAACTCGTCGCGCGCCCGGCTGTTGAAGAGAATCGATTTGGCCCAGCCTTCGCCGGCGCCGAGCACATCGCCGTAGGAAAATCCGCCGCAGGCGATCAATCCGTGAAATTCCGCCAAGCGCACACGCCCCGACAGGATGTCGGTCATGTGTACGTCGTAGGCGTCGAAGCCGGCGCGGGTCAGTACGGCCGCCATTTCGGTCTGACTGTTGACGCCCTGTTCGCGCAATACGGCGATCGCGGGGCGCACGCCGCCGCGCACGAACGGCAGCGCGACATCCTCGCCGGGATCGAAGCTGAGGGATGCGTGCAACCCCCGGTCCTGCGCGTCCAGCAAGCGGTCATATTCCTCGCGGGCGCAATCCGGATGATCGCGCAGCGCCTGCATGCGGAACGACACCTCGCTCCAGGCGCGGTGCAGATCGATGCGCGAAGCCTGATAGACGGACCGGCCCGCCGCGCTGACGCTCACGGCCGCTCCCGGCACGGGCCGGCCCAGATCGCGGGTATGCTCGGCCAAGCCGTGAACACGCAGCAGGTCGAGCGCCTCGTCGACGCGGTCCGCCGCAATCTGCACGACCCCGCCGAGTTCTTCGGCGAACGCGGCGGCAATCGGCTCGCGCACTGCACCCAGGTCGATTTCGAGTCCGCACCGCGACGCGAATGCCATTTCCAGCAGCGTGATCATCACGCCGCCGTCCGAGCGGTCGTGGTAGGCGAGCAACAGGCCGCGCTGCTTCAGTTCGAGCATTGCCGCGAAGTAAGCCGCGAGCAACGGCGCGCCGTCGAGGTCCGGCGGCGTACCGCCGGTCCGGCCGTGCACTTGCGCCCAACAAGATCCGCCGAGCCGATCTTGGCCGCGGCCCAAATCGATCAGCATCAGCCTCGAGTCCGCTCGTAAAGCCAAAACCGGCGTCAACGTGCGCCGTGCGTCCGCCACCGGCGCGAATGCCGAAATGATCAATGAGATCGGCGCGATGACCGCGTGCTCGCCGGCGGCGTCCGTCCACGCGCTCTTCATCGACAATGAGTCCTTGCCGACCGGTATCGTAATACCAAGCGCGGTGCACAGCTCCAGGGCCACCGCGCGCACGGTCGAGTACAAATCCGCGTCCTCGCCCGGCTCGCCGCAGGCCGCCATCCAATTTGCCGACAGCCGGATATCCTTGAGCTGCCGCACGTCCGCGGCGAGCATATTCGTGATCGCCTCGGCGACTGCGAGCCGGCCGGAGGCCGCGGGATTCAATATCGCGACGGGTGCGCGCTCGCCGATCGCCATCGCCTCGCCGCAATAGCCGACATAATCGCTCAGGGTCACCGCGACATCGGCGACCGGGACTTGCCACGGACCAACCATTTGATCGCGGCTGACGAGGCCGCCCACGGTGCGATCGGCGATCGTGATCAGAAACGATTTATCGGCGATGGTCGGCAGGCGCAGCAGCCGCTGCAGCGACTCGGCAACCGTTGCGTCGGCGGTCGATAGCGCCGCCGCCGGCTTGCGCAACCGGTGCGCATCGCGCGTCAATCGTGGTGCCTTGCCGAGCAACACCTCGACCGGCATGTCCACCGGCACGCCGCCGAGAAGCGGATCGGTGACTTGTAAACGCCCGTCCGCGGTGATTTCCCCGACAATCGCATAAGGACAGCGCTCGCGCTCGCACAGCGCGGCGAACGTCGCGACGCGCGCCGGCGCGAGCACGAGCACGTAGCGTTCCTGTGCCTCGTTGCACCAAATTTCCATCGGCGACAGGTCCGATTCAGCGCTCGGAATCGCGCGTAGATTGATCCGGCCGCCGCGCCGGCCGTGCGCGATCGCCTCGGGCAACGCGTTCGATAATCCGCCCGCACCGACGTCGTGGATCAGCAGAATCGGGTTGCGATCGCCGAGCGCCCAGCAGCGGTCGATGACTTCCTGCGTGCGGCGCTGCATCTCCGCATTGCCGCGCTGCACCGACGCGAAGTCCAAATCCGACGAATGTTGGCCGCTGCCGACCGAAGAGGCGGCGCCGCCGCCGAGACCGATCAACATCGACGGGCCGCCGAGAACGACGAGCGGAGCGCCGACGGCGATCGCCTTTTTCTCAACGTCGCCGCGGCGCACGTTGCCGATACCGCCGGCGAGCATGATCGGCTTGTGATAGCCGCGAATCACGCTGCGGCCGGATTCCTCGACGCGTTGTTCGAAAACGCGAAAATAGCCGCAGATGTTCGGACGACCGAATTCGTTATTGAATGCGGCGGCGCCGATCGGCCCCGCGATCATGATCTCGAGCGCCGAGGCAATACGCTCCGGCTTGCCGCAATTCTCTTCCCACGGCAGCGGCATACCGGGAATCTTCAGATTCGACACCGAGAATCCGCACAGGCCGGCTTTGGGTTTCGCGCCGATACCGGTCGCACCCTCGTCGCGAATCTCCCCGCCGGCGCCGGTTGCCGCTCCCGGAAACGGCGAAATCGCCGTCGGATGATTGTGCGTCTCCACCTTCATCAGGATATCGACGTGTTCGCTGTGGCCCGCGTAGAGCCGCGTCGCCGCGTCCGGAAAAAAACGCACCGCGACGGGCCCCTCGATGACCGCCGCGTTGTCCCGATATGCCGACAGCACTCCGACGGAGTTGCCCCGGTACGTCGTGCGTATCATGTCGAACAGCGACATGGGCATCCGCTCGCCGTCGACGATGAATTCGGCATTGAAAATCTTGTGGCGGCAATGCTCGGAATTCGCTTGTGCGAACATCATCAATTCAACGTCCGTCGGATCGCGCCCCAGCTGCCGGAATGCCGTCAGCAGGTACTCAATCTCCTGCGGTGAAAGCGCCAGCCCCCAGTCGCGGTTCGCACGCGCGAGCGCGGCGGCGCCGTCCGGATGCAGCGGCACCGTGCGCAACGGCCGCGGTGCGGAAGATTCGAACATTTGCAACGGCAGCGCGGCGCCGATCCACACCGATTCGGTCATGCGATCGTGCAGCACGGCGCCGAGCCGGCGCAGATCGGGCTCCTGCAGAGGCTCGCTCGCCGCCAGAACATACCGCGTTCCTCGTTCCAGGCGCCGCACCCGGCTCAAGCCGCAGACGTGCGCGATGTCGGTCGCTTTGCTCGACCACGGCGACACGGTGCCGACTCGCGGCGTGACGCTCAACAGATTGCCAGGATCCGCGTCGGTGCCACCGAGCCATTCCCTGCCGCCAGCCCGCGGCCCGTAATTGAGCAGCTGCGCGAGCAAGCCGAGTTCGCCGGCGTCAAGCACCGCGGACGCAGCGACGAAGTGGACGAATGTTGCGCTCACGCTCCGTACCCGCGGATCCAGCAAGCGCAGGGCCCGCGTGAGTTCGTCGAGGCGGAATTGCGACAGCGCCGGCGCGCCAAGCCGGCTAAATATCGATGCCACTCGAGACGCCCCAGTTATTTGCGCGCGTTGGAATCCCCGCCCGGCGTGTAGATCGGCACCGGAAATTGCGCCACGTTCGAGCCCTCGAACGCACTGATCTTGCTGACGCCTTGCTTCTTGACCTCATCGATGCGCAGCACCGCATGCATGGGCAAGTAGGTGCGCTTTACGTCTTGGAATTCGGACTTTATCTTCTCCTCGGCGGGGTCTACGACCACCGTGGACCGCTCGCCGAACACCAATTCCTCGACTTCGATGAACCCGAAAAGACTGCCGTGACTCACTTTGCGGGCGAAGATCTCGTAGACCTTGCCTTGATTCACGAACATAACCTTAAAAATGTGACTCGCGGCCATTTGGGGCGCTCCAGACATTG
>JAYTQR010000102.1:0-7115 GCA_043746615.1 Gammaproteobacteria bacterium
CGGGCCGCCGCGTTTTGCCTGTCGGCCGCACGCCACTATGCGGCGCCGTTGGCTTATCCTGGCATCATGCAGCCTGGCCCCAAGGTAGCGTTGATCGACACAGATACTGCTGCGGACGGCGAACTGTTCGCGCATGCGTTTTGCGAGCGACAATTAGGTCCGTTGATCGGCAAACGCTCTTGGGCAGGACCCGTCGGCATCGCCGAACACGGCCCCATGCTCGACGGCGGCAGTATTTATGTAGCGGAATTCGGCCATGCGGGTGCCTTTGGGCATTCAATGATCGAAGGCCGCGACCCGCAACTCGAGCACTCGGTCGCGCAATCGATGCGGCGGTTGCCGCCGCATCCGGCCGCCCTGCCGGACCGGCCGGCGGCTCCGGTCAAAACCGAGTCGCCCTAGCAATGTCGGAAACCGCCACGCTCGAACTCGCACGCTGCGGGGATGCCCGGGAAATCGCCGAGATGTCGCGCGATCTGGTCGAACAAGGGCTGACTTGGTCGTGGACGCCCGCGCGGGTACAGCATTTCATCGGCGGCGCCGACTCCACCGTGATCGTCGCGCGCCGTGAGGCGTGCATCGCGGCGTTCGCGATCATGCATCTGGGCGACGAAGTGGCGCATCTGAACCTCCTCGCCGTCGCGCCGGCACACCGCCGTCAAGGCCTGGGCGGCCGGCTGATCGGCTGGCTCGGCGAAACCGCAATCACCTCCGGCGTGTTTCGAATCAACCTCGAACTGCGCGCACACAACGATGCGGCACGCGCGTTCTACGAGAAATTTGGCTTCGAGCCGCTTGGGGTCGTGCAAGGTTATTATCAAGGGCGCGAGGGCGCCTTGCGAATGGCGCGATTTTTGGCCGGCAACCGCGGCGCGGGTACCTAAGATCGCGGCCAGCACTGCGCGATCAACCGGTAGTGGGCGACGATCGGAGCTGCGCGTGCGCTAGATAACCACCGCTCGCGCCGAATTCTACCGTCTGCGCCCGACCATTGAATATGGGTATGATGGCGCGAAGCGCGGGCGGCACATCGCGCACATCGGGAGAGGGATTTTGGCGACGGTGAAAAACGATACTGCGGCCGATCGAGACTCCCCGTCCGCGATGGCCGAAGCGGCCCCGCTCGCCGCCTTGGCTCCAGAGACGCCTGCCGGCGGACTGAGCCGCTCGCTGCAGGGCCGCCATCTGACGATGATTTCGATCGGCGGCATCATCGGCGCGGGCCTGTTCGTCAGCAGCAGTACGGCGATCATCGCCGGCGGCCCGGCGAGCTGCATCAGCTACACGATCTGCGGCATGCTGATCCTCGTCATCATGCGCATGCTCGGCGAGATGGCCACCGCTCTGCCGAAAGTGCGTTCGTTCACCGAATTCGCGCGCGCGGCGCTCGGCGAGGGTGTGGGCTTCGTCGTCGGCTGGCTCTACTGGTATTTCTGGGTGCTGGTCGTGCCGGTCGAGGCGATCGCCGGCGCGAAGATTCTGCAGACCTGGCTGCCGTTGCCGCCGCTCGCCATCGGCGCCGGACTGATGGCGGTGATGACCGGTGTGAATTTGATGTCGGCGCGCTCCTACGCGGAATTCGAATTCTGGTTCGCCTCGATCAAGGTGGCGGCGATCATCGCGTTCATCGTGATCGCCGCATCCTACGCGTTCGGCTGGAGCTCGCCGCACGGCGCGACGTTCGGCAACCTCGTCGCGCACGGCGGGTTTGCGCCGCACGGCTGGATCGCGGTCATCGCCGCCGTACCGACCGTGTTCTTTGCGATGACCGGCGCGGAGATCACGACTATTGCCGCCGCGGAGTCGGCCCAGCCGGGGCAAGCGGTCGCGAGACTCGGCGCCACCGTGGTTTGGCGTATTTTGATCTTCTATGTCGTTTCGATCTTTTTCATCGTCAGCGTCGTGCCGTGGAACCTCGTGCGTTCGGGCGAGTCGCCGTTCACCCTGGCCTTGAACGTGATGCACGTGCCTTGGGCCGGCACCGTCATGAGCGCGATCATTTTGACCGCGGTTTTGTCGTGTTTGAATTCGGCGTTCTACGTCAGTTCGCGCGTATTGTTCGTGCTGGCCGAGCGCGGCGACGCGCCGAAGGCGCTCGTGCGCTTGAACCGGCGCCGCGTGCCCACCGGCTCGGTCCTGATCGGTGCGTTGGCCGGTTTTCTCGGCATCATCGCAGCGACCGAGGCGCCGCAAGCGGTGTTCGATTTCCTCGTCAGCTCGTCGGGCGCGCTGATCGTCTACGTATACATGGCGATCGCCGTGGGGCAAATCGTGCTACGGCGGCGGCGCGAGCGTCTCGGCGAGGCGCCCCCGCCGATCGTCATGTGGCTGTTTCCATGGCTGAGCCTCGCCGCGATCGCCGCGATGGGCGCGGTGCTCGTCGCGATGGCGTTCACGCCCGGCTTGCGGCGAGACTTCAATGCCAGCTGCCTCACGCTGCTCGTCGCGATACTCGCTAGCGTCGCGCTGCGCCGCCGCCGTTCGCGCGCACAGCCCGCCTGAACCTCGCGGTGTTGCCGCGCGCCGGTTGAAAAAAACTGCACGTGCCGTGAGAAAGAGTACCTCGCGGGGCGAATGGTTTTTGGCATGATTGGGCTGGGCCCGCCACCGGCGCTGCGCGGCGGAGGGAACCTGGTTTAGGATCATTTCGCCCCGGCATTCCAGCCAACTCCCCCGCCGACGCGAAAATCCAACGGCGCAAGTGCCTAAAAAACACTCGCGCCGTATTTTCTTGGCGATCGCCCCGCACCACAGCGGCGCTTTCAACGATCGATTTTGGTCGACAGGATGATCGACGAGTTGGTCCGCTCGACTCCGTCCAGCGCACCGATCCGATCGATGACTTCATCCATTTCGGCGACCGTCGCGGCCGCGGCGATGGCGATCATATCTACTTCGCCGCTGACCGAATGCAGCAGTCGCACTTGCTTGATCGCGCGCAGCGCGGCGCTGACCGTGCGCGTTTCCTTCGGACCCACCTTGATCATGACGTGCGCGCGGACCGCACCGGGGCCGTGCTCCGGCGCGAGGCGCACTGTATAGCCCAGAATCACGCCCTGCCGTTCGAGCCGTGTCAGACGGCTTTGCACACTGGTGCGCGAGCGGCCGACCAGTCTCGCCAGCTGTGCGGTAGACGCACGGCCGTCCTCGCGCAGCGCGGCGATCAGTATCTCGTCGATGCTATCCTTCATTTTGCCTACCGAATCTTGCGAATCGCCGGTAATTTTACGTGTAAACGCCCAAATTGACCATACCAATTGCCAGGTGTTTCACGAAAAATTGGCGCCATCGAAATCGGAGACGGCATGAAGAACATCGTCATCATCGGCGCGGGCAAAATCGGCTCGATGATCGCCGAACTGCTGGCCGGTTGCGGCAACTATGCCGTGACGGTCGTCGACCGCTCTGCGGAGCAATTGGCTCGGCTTGAAATCTCGCAGCCGGTGACCAAGGTCGCCGCCGACATCCATGCTGCCGCGGGTCTGCGCAAGCTCCTCGCCGGACAATTCGCGGTGCTGAGCGCTGCGCCGTATCACGCAACCCGATCGATCGCTGAAGCGTCCAAGGAGTCGGGGGCGCATTATCTGGATCTGACCGAAGACGTCGCCAGCACCCGCGTCGTCAAGCAGCTCGCGGCCGGCGCGCGCACCGCCTTCGTTCCGCAGTGCGGCTTGGCGCCCGGCTTCATCACGATCGTCGCCAGCGATCTGGCGTCGCGCTTCGACGAACTGCATGACGTGCGCATGCGCGTCGGCGCGCTGCCGAAGTTCCCGTCGAATGCGCTGAACTACAATCTAACGTGGAGCACGGACGGCGTCATCAACGAGTACTGCGAACCCTGCGAGGCGATCGTCAACGGCCAGCTGCGCGAAACCCAACCGCTCGAGGAGCTGGAGGAGTTCTCGCTCGACGGCGTTCTGTACGAGGCGTTCAACACCTCTGGAGGGCTCGGCACTCTGTGCGAGACGCTCGCCGGCAAGGTGCGCAATTTGAACTACCGGACGATCCGCTATCCCGGCCACGCGGCGATCATGAAGGCGCTGCTGAACGATCTGCGGCTGCGCGACCGGCGCGGCTTGCTGAAGGACATTCTCGAGAACGCCGTGCCGATTACGCTGCAAGACGTCGTCATCGTCTTCGTCACCGTCAGCGGCATCCGCGGCGGCCAACTCCTGCAGGAAACCTACGCCCACAAGATCTACGCGGCCCCAATCGGTGGCCGCGTGCGCAGCGCGATTCAAATAACGACCGCGGGCGGCATCTGCGCGGTGCTCGACATGCTCGCCGCGGGGGATTTGCCGCAATGCGGATTGATTCGTCAGGAGGAAATCAAGCTGCAACCGTTCCTCGCGAATCGCTTCGGCCGCTGCTACGCGACGGCGCCGACGAAGCCGGTCGATTAGGACTGAAGCCTCGGACCGCGCGCGGTATGCGCGCCAGTGCCTACACCACCGGCGATCCAGGGCCCCAGCGTGATCTCGCTGGCACACGGCGGCACGCGGCCAGCGTCAGATACACGTTTCCGAAACCGATTACGGTACAGTAGCGGGTAGCGTATTAGTGCCGCGAATATACGGTCTCGCTCGGGGTGGCGTTAAGCCAAATACTCGTAAGGTTTAGGAGCAATGCAATGAATGTGGTCGTGGAGCCTGACGTTTGGGTTCGAGCGTTGGCAGGCGGCGCGCTGATCGGGCTGGCTGCCGCAGCGCTGCTGCTGCTCACCGGCCGCATTGCCGGTATCAGCGGGATTTTAGGCGGCCTGGTGCTGGATAGAAGGTCTGGCGATCGCGCGTGGCGTGCACTTTTTTTATTGGGTGTCGTGCTGGGCGGTCTGATTTTTCTGCGGCTGAGCACCCTACCGGCGCCCGGCGCGCCCGGCGCGCCCGGCGGCTGGCCCGTCATGCTGATCGGCGGTTTGTTGGTGGGTTTCGGCACGCGCATGGGCAATGGCTGCACGTCCGGCCACGGCGTGTGCGGCCTGGCGCGCTTGTCCAAGCGGTCGCGTGCTGCCACATTGACATTCATGTTTTGCGGATTCCTTACGGTATTTATTCTGCGTCACGTTTGGGCGCAGTGATGAATCTGGCCGTCGCACTGCTGGTGGGGGTCGTATTTGGGGTTGGATTGACCTTGTCCGGCATGACGGACCCCAACAAGATTCTCGGCTTTCTCGATATTGCCGGCGCCTGGCAACCGACGCTGGCCTTTGTGATGGGGGGCGCTTTGATGGTTACTGTCCCGGCATTTGCCAGCATTCGTCGCCGCAATCGGCCGATACTCGAGACGAAGTTCCATCTTCCGACCGATGGCAACGTGGATTTGAGATTGATCGGCGGTGCCGCGGTGTTCGGCATAGGTTGGGGCGTTGCGGGCTTTTGTCCGGGTCCGGCCATTACCTCACTTGCAAGCGGCGCCGGTTCGATCGTCGTTTTCTGCGCGGCCATGATCGCCGGAATGTGGCTGTCCGATCGCGCTGCGCCAAGGTGAAAGTAATGAATCCGGGTGGCAAGGCTAGCCACCGGCATGTCGCGCGTGACGGTAGAGAAGGGATCGATGGAGTTGGCGGCACGCGCGAAGAATCCGCGTGCGGCGGTGAGTGCGCGCATTCGCGAGCTTAGCGGAGGCCGCAAGACGTTGGGTGCGACTGACCCTGAGTTATTCGCCGCGTTGGAGCAGTTGATCGATCCGATGACACGGGGCGACCCTATGTCATCGCTGCGTTGGACCGGCTTGAGTACGAGCCATTTAGCCGACGCCTTGACACGCCAGGGCCACGCGCTACAGTCCGCGTAGCGTCGGCAGGTTACTGAACGCGGCGCACTACAGAGCGCAGGGTAACCGCAAGACGCAGGAGGGTGGAACCCATCCGGATCGCAATGTGCAGTTCGAGCATATCAACGCCACGATAGAGGTGTTTCAGGATCGCGGCCAGCCGGTGATCTCGGTTGATGCGAGTCTTAAGGGGCGAAGCAGCATGCGCACGGGTATTTATGCCGGTATTTCGACAGCTCGTGTCATCGCCTTATTGGCGCTTGCAAGTCTGCCGCTGCGCTCCCCTGCGCAAGAAGTCCAGCCCGTCACCGCCGCCGGCGAAAAGGCGATCCTCAGCAATCCGGGTACCGATCCGGTGGGCGCCAAAAATGCCGGCGTGACCGTGGTGGAGTACTTCGACTACAACTGCCCGTACTGCAAAAAGCTGGCTCACGCGTTGCACACTCTGCTAGGTGAGGATCATCGGGTTGCCGTCCTGTACAAGGACTGGCCCATCCTGGGCGAAGTATCCGTGTATGCGGCGCGGTCCGCGCTGGCTGCGCGGTGGCAAGGCAAGTATCTCGTCGCTCACGACGCACTGATGAACGGTCCGCGCTTGGCGCAAGACGATCAAGTCGATGCCATCCTGCAACGCGCCGGCTTGAACATTGAAGAGCTCAAAAGGGATCGCAAGATGCATGCCGAAGAGATCGATAACCTGCTGGCGCGCAATGACGCTGAAGCGCATGCGCTGCATCTGCAAGGTACTCCAGGTGTCGTTGTCGGCCGGCAACTGGCTTTTGGCGTTTCCGGCGTCAGTGACCTGGAAAAGCTCGTGGCGAGTGCCAGACACGGACAATAGCCGCTGCTGCCGGCATTCCTGCCCGCATCGGCGGACGAGGCGACCGATCGGATTAAGCTGAAATCGCCGGGACGGCTTCCGGGAAGGAGCGCTTGCGATGCCAATCGGATCCCAGTTTCCGATTGAGCATCCCCCAATAGAGTTGGGGCAGGTAATGGCGCTTCAGCCACCAGTACATGCGCCGCGGTACGCGTGGATCGAGCGGAAAGCTCGGCATGATCACGCCGTCATAGCCGAACTCCGCGAGCATGATGCGCCCGATCGACGTCGTTAGCGGACATGACGCGTAACCATCGTAGGATTGCGACAACACGCCCCCGTCCATCGCGGCAAGTAAATTCCCGACCAGCACGGGGGCCTGCGCCCGCACCGCAGCCGACGTTTTGCTGTTCGGCGTCGTCGTGCAGTCGCCAAGTGCGAACACGTTCGCGAAGGTGGGATGCCGCAGCGTGTGCTTATCGACTGTGACCCAACCCGCCGCATCCGCCAACGGGCTTGCCTT
>JAYTQR010000103.1:0-6230 GCA_043746615.1 Gammaproteobacteria bacterium
TCGCGGCGGGCAAGCCAGATAGGCGCGGCCCGATCAGCCGCTCGACGGCCATGGCGGCGGCATCGAAACCGGAATCCAGGAAAATCGCCCCCAAAATCGCCTCCAACGCATCCGCGAGAATCGACGCGCGCCGAAACCCGCCCGACTTCATTTCGCCGCCGCCGAGATGCAGATGCTCGCCGAGGCCCGTCTCCGTGGCGATTTGCGCCAAGATTTCGCCGCTGACGAGCGACGCGCGCTGCCGCGACAAGGCGCCCTCATCGGCGTCGGGATAGGTATCGTAGAGCAAACGCGCGACGGCGCAGTTCAACAGCGAGTCGCCGAGGAATTCCAGCCGCTCGTTATGCGCGGCGCCGGCGCTGCGATGGGTCAGCGCCGTTGCGCACAGCTC
The DNA here is from genome assembly GCA_043746615.1 of Gammaproteobacteria bacterium. Taxonomy (GTDB): domain Bacteria; phylum Pseudomonadota; class Gammaproteobacteria; order Steroidobacterales; family Steroidobacteraceae; genus Bog-1198. The sequence goes on from JAYTQR010000103.1 coordinate 392, forward strand.
GGGCCGCGAAAAAGCGAAGCCCAGCTCGCGCCGGACCCATGCCGCCACCTGCTCGGACGCGCGCTCCGCAATCACTGGATCTTCACGGTTTTGTCGAAATTCACTTCGAGCGAGATGTTGGCGATGTACGGCACCTTGTCGGCATAGGCAACATGCAGCGATATCCCATCGTTGCCCTTAACGATCTGCACATCGGTGGAATCGATGGCGCTGATGTCTTCGATCTCCCAATGCCGCTCCAAGGACCGGCGAATGCCGGCGTCGTCGGCCGCGTCGTCCTTGAACTCGGTGGCGACGTTGTCCATCGTGCGCGCGACATTCATGTAGTTCAAGTAGACCGGTGTCAGACGGATTCCCGCGTAAACAATCACCCCGACCAGCGCGAATATGACCAGCATGCCGATGAACGTCATGCCCCGTTGGCGATGCCGCATGTGAACCTCCTGGTATCGTTCCCTAGTGAATCGCATGACCGATCCTCCCCCAACGAGGTCCGTCACGAGTATCGAGATTCAGCCAAACGACCACGGCTTTGCCGACCAGATTGGCCTCGGGCACGAACCCCGGAGCATCGTCGTCGTGGAGCCAGCGGCTGTCCTTGCTGTTGTTACGGTTGTCGCCCATGAAGAAATAATGCCCCGGCGGCACGACCCACTCGCCGGTCTTGACCGGCCCCCTGGCGAACATGATGCGGTGATGATGCGTGCCCAGCTGCTCCCAAGCGGTCTCGACGCCGGCGTAATTCCACTGGTCGTCCTTCGGTCCGAGGTAGATCGGCCCCGGCGTCTGCGGCACCGGCTTGCCGTTGATGTATACCTGATTGTCGGAGGCGACGCGCACACGGTCTCCGGGCAGACCGACCAGGCGCTTGATGTAGTTGATTTTTGGGTTAGGCGGCAGGCGGAACACGATGACGTCGCCGCGTTGCGGTTCGCCGGTCGGTATCAACAGCGTGTTGGTCACCGGCAAACGCAATCCGTAGGAGTACTTGCTGACGAAGATGAAATCCCCGTCGTACAAGGTCGGCATCATCGAATCGGACGGGATCCGGAAAGGCTCGAACAGGAAGGAACGGATCACCAGCACGAGCAAGATGACCGGGAAGAACGAGCGCGAGTATTCGACCGCGACCGGTTCGCGCACCTGGTCGCGCGGCGTGCCGGCGGAGCGGGCCGCGGCGACGCGCGCATTGGCGAAGAACATCCGGTCGATCGCCCAGATCGCACCGGAGAGTCCGCCGATGATCACGAGCATCAGGCTGAAATCCACGGCCTCGTAGCGAAACAAGCGCCAGAGCATTCCGGCCGCCGCCGCGATCAGCACGTAGCCGGCGAGTTTCGACGGCCATGGCTCTGCGCTGCCGGTCGCCCCCGGATCGCGCTTCGGGCGCAACACCCAGCCGTCGATGAGGATTACCGCCACCGCGGCCAGCGCCACGAGCAGCAAGACGATGAAAAGACTATCTCCGTCGGACACGAATGACCCCCGAATTGCTCAAGGTTGCAACGCTCAAACCGGCTTCTTACCCACCCGCAACACAGCCAAGAACGCCTCCTGCGGAATTTCCACCTGGCCGACCTGCTTCATGCGCTTCTTGCCCGCCTTCTGCTTCTCCAGCAGCTTGCGTTTGCGGGTGATGTCGCCGCCATAGCACTTGGCGAGCACGTTCTTGCGCATCGCTTTGACGCTCGCGCGGGCGATGATATGGCTGCCGATCGCCGCCTGCACGGCCACGTCGAACATTTGCCGCGGTATCAACTCCTGCATCTTGTCGACCAAATCGCGGCCGCGATGGTACGAGTTGTCGCGGTGGACGATCAGTGACAGCGCGTCGACCGGCTCGCCGTTGATCAGTACGTCGAGCTTGACGAGCGGCGCGGCTTGAAAGTGACTGAACTCGTAATCGAACGACGCGTACCCGCGGCTCGCCGATTTGAGCCGGTCGAAAAAGTCCATCACCACTTCGGCGAGCGGCAATTGATACTGCAGCGAGACTTGGCTGCCGAGGAACAGCATTTTCTTCTGCACGCCGCGCTTTTCGCTGCACAGGGTCAGCACCGCGCCAACGTAATCCGGCGGCACGAGGATGTTCGCCGTGATGATCGGTTCGCGCAGTTCCTCGATGCGGTCCTGCGGCGGCAGCTTCGACGGGTTGTCGACGTTGCGCACGCTGCCGTCGGTCAACAGCGCTTCATAGATGACGGTCGGCGCGCTGGTGATCAAATGCAGGTCATACTCGCGCTCGAGGCGCTCCTGCACGATATCCATGTGCAGCAATCCGAGGAACCCGCAGCGAAAACCAAAGCCGAGCGCGGTGGACACTTCGGGTTCGAAGTGCAGCGCCGAGTCGTTCAGCTTCAGCTTCTTCAACGCCTCGCGGAATTGTTCATAGTCGTCGGAGCTGACCGGAAACAGGCCGGCGAACACCCGCGGCTGGACCTGCTTGAAGCCTTCGAGCGGCGCCGCGGCCGGGGCGTTCTCCAGCGTGATCGTGTCGCCGACCGGCGCACCGTCGATCTCCCTGATGCCGGCGATGACGAAGCCGACTTCGCCGGTGCCGAGTGCGTCGCGCGTGACCGGTTTCGGCGTAAACCGGCCGAGACGATCGACCAGATGCCAGCGGCCGGTCGACATGACGCGAATCTTGGCGCCGGTCGGCAGCACGCCGTTCATGACGCGCACCAGCGAGACCACGCCGACATAATTATCGAACCACGAATCGATGATCAAGGCCTGCAGCGGCGCGCCGGGATCGCCGTGCGGCGCCGGTATGCGCTTGACGATCTGCTCGAGCAACTCCGGCACACCGAGACCGGTCTTGGCGCTGACCAGCGCGGCGTCCTCGGCGGGGATGCCGATGATCTCTTCGATCTCGTGGATCACCTTCGCGGGGTCCGCCGACGGCAGATCGATCTTGTTGATGACCGGCAGCACCTCCAAGCCTTGCTCGAGGGCGGTGTAGCAGTTCGCGACGCTCTGCGCCTCGACGCCCTGCGCCGCATCCACGACCAGCAGCGCTCCCTCGCAGGCCGCGAGCGAGCGCGATACCTCGTAGGAAAAATCGACGTGACCAGGCGTATCGATGAAATTGAGCTGATAGGTCTCGCCGCTCGCCGACTTGAACGCGAGCGTGACGCTCTGCGCCTTGATGGTGATGCCGCGCTCCCGTTCGAGGTCCATCGAATCCAACACTTGCGCCTGCATTTCGCGATCTTCCAGGCCGCCGCAGGCTTGGATGAACCGATCCGCCAAAGTCGATTTGCCATGATCCACATGAGCGATGATCGAAAAGTTGCGGATATTCTTCATCTATGGCCGGTGTTGGACAAACCGTGGATTATACCGGTCATCCCCTTGCGGCGAGGGCTTTATGCACTTCCTCGGCATCCAAGCGGCCGTGACAAACCAGCGCACCGTCGAACAACAGCACCGGGATCTTGTGTCCGTAGCGCGAGCGCGCCGCCGGATCTGCGTCGACCTCGAGCACGTCGATCGGCAAGCCGCACGCGGCGGCGATGGGCTGCAGCTTCTCCAGCATCTCCTCGCACAGAGCGCATCCGGCGCGTGCGAACAACACGAAGCGCGGCGGCGCAGCGCTCGAGCGGTGCGGCGCGCAGGGCCGGATCAGTGCCGCACCACGTCCGCGCGGCTGAGCGCCTTGACCGAGTGCGCGATGTACTCCACGGTTTCGGCGGGCACTTCGCCGACCGCCGTGACCTGGTGGCCTTGCACGACGGTCGAGAAGGCGAACTCGGAGCCGACGCGGGCGAGCCCGTGCATCGGCGCGAGCGCCGTGCCCGCCGCGGCCGCCGCGCCGGACGACGCGACCTCCTCCCGCCGCGCCTCGACGAACACCGAGACGGTGGCCAGCCCGTCCGAATAGACCAAATGTTCGGCGGGTTCGCGCGCGCTGCCGAGCGTCTGTGCGCCGGCCATGGTCAAATGAAATCCCGGCGGCAGCGCGCTCGGCCGGAACCCTAACAGGGCCGGCGCTGCATGGGCGCTCGGACCTTGAACGATCCAGCGCATATCCGCCCGCGCCACGGCCGGCTTCAAATCACGGTCGGGAATGTTCTTCGGCAGCGCGAGCCGGGCGAACAGAATTTGCTCCAGTACTCGGCCGTGCGCATCGCACAATTGCGTCTTCAGCGGTAAAGCGCTCTGCTGATCGAGCCACACGCGATAACCGAACCGGTATTGGTCCTTGGGGTTCACGGCGATGACGCGCACGACGCGGCCGAGCACGCGCCCGTTCGGCAAGGCATCGATCTGGTAGAACCGGTTCACGCCCTTGCCGAAATGCGGCAACGAACTCAAAAACGAACCGCTGCCGGGCCGCATCTCGACCAAGACCGTGTGCTGGTCCGGCAGATAGCACGTCAAGCGGTCATTGCTGCGGATGTATTCGCGTCCCGAGCCGTCCAGGGATTCCAGCCGTTCGCTGACGCGCCCGCCGCGGTAGCGGTGCACGATCCGCATCGTCTCGACTTGGCCATTGCTGAGGTGAAAAAAAATACCTTCGTAATTGCGCGTCGCCAGCGCGTGCGTCATTTTTTCCAGCCATTGACGCGGATCCTCGCTGGTGGCGGCGAACAGCGGTGCGCCCGCGAGCAGAGCGGCGCCGAGCAGCGCGCCGGCGAGCGTGCAGTGCAGGACCCACGCCGTGCGCCTGCGCATCGCCGCAGGGCTCATGGACCGCTGCGATTATCCACAGCCGGCTGCACGGCCGGCGTCTGCTGCGTGGCCTGTGGCCCGGCCGGCGGCGCAGGCACCTGCTGCACGGCCGCTGAACCGGCCGTCGGCAGCGGCGCGTCCGGCTCGCCGATCAATCCGGATAACATATTCCGTTGTCCGAGCAAGGACGTATATTCGCTGTGCGCGAACACATAATTGGTCAGCCGTGCCGGCGGCAACGCGCCCGGCATTTCCGCCTCGCCAAAGGTCGCCGGGACCGTGTAGGAGAGCGCTTCATGATTAGACGCGACCGCCGGCAACGCCGTCGGCATCCCGGCAGATGCCAGCGCCGCCGGCGCCGTCGCTCCGACGAGCGTCGGCGTATTGGCGCGCTGCTGCAATGCAAAAACCGCGATAACCGCAACCCCGGCGGCAATCGTGCCCCCCGCCGCATGACGCCACCAGCGCGGCGCGGCGACGTCGAGACCACGGCCGGTCACGGCGACCGGCGGCTCGCCGTCGATCGCCCTGTTGATCCTGGCGGCGAAGCTGTGCGCCAGATGCGTCGTCCTGGTGCCGCGGCAGGCCTCGCCGATGACGGCATAGCGGCCGAAGCCGGCGCGCAGTTCGGCGTCGCGCATCAAGCGCTTCAGCAGCAATTCGGCCTCGGCACTCGGCAATTCGCCATCCAAGAACGCCGAGACTTGTTCACGAATTTGTTCGCTCATGGGTCCTCTGGGCGGCCTAGGCCGGCGTCAAAAATGGGTCGCAGTTTCTTGTCGATCGCCTCGCGCGCCCTAAATATCCGCGAACGCACGGTGCCGACCGGGCATTCCATCGTTTGCGCGATATCCTCGTAGCTCAAACCCTCGAGTTCGCGCAGGACGATTGCCGTGCGTAAGTCCTCGGGCAAATTTTCGATCGCGCGATTGACGGTATCGCGAATCTCGTCGGTGAGTAGCAGGGCTTCCGGCGTTGCGGATTCCGCCAGGCGCGCGTGCAAGTCGTATTGCTCCGGATCCTGCAGATCGAGGTCGTAGACCATCGGCCGGCGCTTGGTCGCCACCAAGGCATTCTTGGCCGTGTTGATCGCGATCCGGTACAGCCAGGTGTAAAACGCACTATCGCCCCGGAAGGACGGCACCGCACGGTAAGCCTTGACAAA
>JAYTQR010000104.1:0-4214 GCA_043746615.1 Gammaproteobacteria bacterium
AAGTTCGCGGACTCGGAATTGATGGGCATCCCGCATCGCATTGTCGTCAGCGAACGCGGCCTCGCCGCCGGCACGGTCGAATACCGCCATCGCCGCGGGACCGAATCGACGGAAATTCCGCTCGCCGATACGCTAAGCTTCATCCGGCGCAGGTCGGCGGCCTGAGGAATTTCGGCATGGGCAAGCGATATCGCGCGAGAACCGCATTCGCGTTGAGTTGCGCGCTGCTCTGCGCCGGCCTCGCGGCGCGCGCGGCGCGGGCCGATGCGCAGCGCGAGCCGGAACTGAAATCCCTGCTGCAGAAGATCATCGGCAGTGCCGATTGCTACACGGATAAATACGACGCCGAAGTCTGGCACAAGAGCATGGAGCCGCGGCTGCGGCGATTCGTCGCCTCGTACGCCGAGCGGATAGAAATCCTCGATGACGTCTACTGCGAAGCGAAGCGCGATCCGCGGCTCCAACTGCCGCCCGACCTAGTGCTGGCGATGATCGAGGTGGAGAGCCGCTTCAACCGCTTTGCGGTGTCGCGCGTCGGCGCGGTCGGCCTGATGCAGGTCATGCCGTTTTGGCCGACGCAGCTCGGCGTGCAAAATCAGCTCGTGCGGATCGGCCCCAACATCCGCATGGGCTGCGAAATCCTGCGCTTTTATTTGCGCGCTGCGCATCACGACTGGATTCGCGCGCTCGCGCGCTACAACGGTAGCGACGGGCAGGTGAGTTACCCCGAACTGGTGATGGCTCGTTGGCAACGCGCCTGGCGCTTTTGAGCGCACGGAGCACGCCGCGGCCGTGCGCGCCGTTGACGCGGCGGCGCTGCCGGCGATGCTACGGTGGCGCGCTCGCCGGCGCCGGCACCGGCGCTGGCGCCTGCGCTGGCGAGCGCTCGGCGCTCGCGAGCGCGAGCGCGGCGTGGTGTTTCGCTTCGAGCGCCGCGATCCGCGCGCGCGTATACTGCTGCGCTTGCAGGTGCGTCTCGGCGCGCGCGATCGCCGCCTGGGCGGCCTCGAGGTCCGCGGGCGAGCGTTGCTCGGCCCCGGCGACGCGGGCCGCCTCGATCGCTTGACGCGCATCGCTCATCTCCTGAACGGGCGCGCCTCTGCAGCCTGCGAGGCACAGAATACCGACGAATACTGCGATCAGGCGCGCCATAAGCGACCGTGACACTAACAACAGCGGCTAGAGCCGTCAAACGGACGGTCAATATACAATGCGCCGGAAACCACGCCCGGCCGTTGCGTGGGCGCTGCAAGCCCGGCGAACTCGTCGGCGGATGCGAGAGACAAGACGATGAACGAAATACTGGTTTTGTATTATTCCCGCCAAGGCAGCACCGCGCTGTTGGCGCGGCAAGTTTGCCGCGGGGTCGACAGCGTCGCCGGAATGCGCGCGAGATTGCGTACGGTGCCGCCGGTCACGGCGACGACGCAGCGCTTGGATCCCGCCGTCCCCGATCAAGGTCCGCCCTACGCGAGCCACGATGATCTCGTCGAGTGCTGCGGCCTGGTGCTGGGCAGTCCCACCCGCTTCGGCAACATGGCAGCGCCGCTGAAGTTCTTCTTGGACGGGACGAGCGCCCTCTGGCTCTCGGGCGCATTGGTGGGCAAACCGGCGGCCGTGTTCACGTCGACGCAAACATTGCACGGCGGCCAGGAAACGACGCTGCTCAGCATGATGTTGCCGCTGCTGCACCATGGCATGGTTCTGGTGGGACTGCCATTCACCGAAGCCGGTCTCGGCACGACGCGCAGCGGCGGTACGCCGTACGGGGCGAGCCACGTCGCGGCGGTCAGCGGTGCGGGCGAACTGTCTGCGGCCGAGCGCGAACTCGCTCAGGCCTTGGGTGTGCGCGTGGCGACGCTCGCCGACCGGCTGCGTGCACGTGCCTGAGGGGGCACCGCCGGCGACTCGCACGGCGGCGCGCCGTTTCGCGGTTGGATTGTGGGCCGCCGTCGTCTCGAGCCTGCCGGCGTGGATCATCGCCGGATATCCATGGCCGATCTGCGTGCTCGCTGCGCTGCCGCTGCTCGCACCGCTGCCGGGTCTGCTCCGCGGCCGCCGCCGCACCTATGCCTGGGCCACGCTGTTCACGATTCCCTACGTGGCGTTCACGGTCACCGAACTCCTCGTCAACCCGGCGGCGCGGTGGGTAGCCGGCTCGACCTTGCTGCTGGTGTTCGCCTGGTTCTGCGCTATGGTCGCGTTTTTGCGTATTTCTCCAGCGCATCACGAATGAACGGCACCGTCAGCCGCCGTTGGGCCGCCAACGAGGCATCGTCCAGCTGATCGAGCACGTCGAGCAGCGACGCCAAATCCCGTGGCATCCGCTTCAGCAGGTATTCCGCCGTGTCGGCCGGCAGTACCAAACCGCGTTGCGCGGCTCTATGCCGGAGCGCCTGCAGGCGGCCGCTCTCATCGAGCGGCCGCAGCTGATAGACCGTGCACGCCGCCGACCGCGATCGCCAATCCGGCAGGCACCAGGCGAGCGTGCGCGGCGCGGCGCACGCCGCAAAAATCAAGCGCGTATCGAGTTCTGCGGACTCATTAAACAGTTCAAACAGCGTGCGCTCCCAGGCTGCATCGCCCGCGACGGCATCGACATCGTCCAGACACAGCGTCCGGGCTGTCTCGAACCCCTGTAAAGCCTCGGGCGGCAGGCCAACGCCACGGTTCAGTGGGAAATACGCTGACCTCGCCGTGGCGGCGGCGCAGATCGCCTGCAGCAAATGGGTCTTGCCGGCGCCGTGGGCACCCCACAGCCACACGAGCCGGCCAACGCCGTCGCGCAGCGCGGCGACGGCCTCCGCGTTCGCGCCCACGACGAAGCTCGCAAACGCGGCGCCATCGCGCAGTTTGACGCTTAAGGCGAGCTGCCTCATGCCGATCGCCGGGCTTGGCGTGGCCCCTGCTCACGCAGGGCGCTCTGCTCCCGCCGCGCGCGCCGGGCGAACGTCAGCACGTAGTCGAGACCGCTCGTCGCGACGGTCACGAAGACCATCGCGCCCAACACGGTGACCAGCCATGCCGGCGGACGCGCGAATTCCTGCCGCGCAACGACGCTCACAATGTACAGCAACTGGCACAGGGTATTGAGCTTGCTGATCACGGTCGGCCGAACCGGTAGCACAGCGAAGCGCAGCCGATAAACGCAAGCTCCGCCGATGATGACGAGGTCGCGCCCGACCGCGGCGGCGGCCAGCCAGACCGGCACGCCGCCCTGCACCGCCAACGTCACGAATACGGTGGCGATCAGCAATTTGTCGGCTATCGGATCGAGCATTGCGCCGACCGCCGTTTGCCAGCTGAAATGCTTGGCGAGAAATCCGTCGGCGGCATCGGAGAGCGCGGCAGCGAACAGCAGCAGCAGTGCGGCCATGCCGTGATGATGCAGCAACGCCGCCGCGAGCGGCGCAATCAACGCCAGCCTGAACACGGTGATCAGATTCGGCAACTGTCGAAACGACACGGACACCGCGACGTCGTCCCCGGCGTCAGGGCCGCAGATGGAACCGCGGATTGCCGTCGGCGCCGGCCGCACCCGGCTCCAACGGCCCGTTCAACGCCAGCGTGCGCTCCAACGGTGCCGCTCCGCCGCGGCTACTGAGCCGAAATTCGACCGAGTCGCCGGTCAAGCCGAGGACCGCCACTTGCGCGACCAGGCTCAGCGACTCCAAGTATCCCTGGACCCTGGCGTAGTCCTCTACGCCACGGATCCCGTCGACGTCGATGTCCACCGGCAGTACGCCGCCCGTGGCCGCGAACAGCGACGCGTACGTGTCGGCCGCGATGTCGACGCCCTCGACGGTGCCGACGGCGGCGTTCACTTGATGCTGAAAAAGCAGATTCCAACTGACGCCCGCCGTCGCGGTGCCGTTGAGCGCGCGTCCGATCAACACTCCCGCGGCGCCGAGGCGCCGCGCAATCGCCGCCAAGCTGTCCGCCGACGCGATGCGCGCACTCGAATAATCCAGCCGATAGCTTTGCAGCTCCGCGGCGCTCGGCCAGATCAATGCAATCCCGCGCTGCTCGGCCTGCGCGTCGATCGCGGCCTTCAACTCCGAGTTGTCCGTCCCGGTGACGATCGTGCCGGCATGCGGGCCGCCCTGAACCAGCAGCCAAACGAACGTCGACGGCCGCGCGCGGCCCCACACGGGCTGGCCGTTCTGCGCGAGCCAGCGCTCGATCGCCGCACCGTCGAAGCCGATCCACAGTTG
>JAYTQR010000105.1:0-5737 GCA_043746615.1 Gammaproteobacteria bacterium
CCGTTGCCGTTGTCCCCGACGATCGGCTTGGGCATAAAGGTCAGTGTCTTGCCATAGCCATGCGCGACATTTTGCAACGCGTATTTGAGAATCTGCACCTCGTCGGCTTTCTTCGTCAGCGTATTGGCCGCCACGTTGATCTCGCCTTGCCCCGCGGTCGCCACCTCGTGGTGATGCACCTCGAACTTCAGGCCCATCTCCTCGCAGGCCAGCGACATCGCCGTGCGAATATCCTGCTGCGAATCGATCGGGGGCACCGGAAAATAGCCGCCCTTCACGCCCGGCCGATGCCCCTTGTTGCCGTCCTCGTACTCCTTGCCCGAATTCCACGCCCCTTCATAGGCGTCGACCTCATACGCGCAGCCGTTCATCGCCGCGCTCACCGTGACCTTGTCGAAAATGAAAAACTCATTTTCCGGGCCAAACAGCGCCGAATCGGCGATTCCGCTCGACTTCAAGTAGGCCTCGGCCCGCTTCGCCAGAGAGCGTGGATCGCGGCCGTAGCCCTGCATCGTCATCGGCTCAATGACGTCGCAGCGCAGGATGACGGTCGTCTCCTCGTAAAACGGGTCGATCACCGCCGTCGTGGCGTCCGGCATCAAAATCATGTCCGACTCGTTGATCCCCTTCCAGCCGGCGATCGATGACCCGTCGAACATTTTACCGTCCTGGAAAAAACCGGCGTCCACCAGCCGCGTCGGCACCGTCACGTGTTGCTCCTTACCGATCGTGTCGGTAAAGCGCAAATCGGCAAACTTCGCTTCCTTCTCTGCAATCAACTTCAAAACGTCTGCGGGAGTCACGGTTATCCCTCCAGGGTGGAATAGGGCGTTATTGGGCCGGGTCAGAGTCCCGGTACTAAACCAATGCAGTAACCATGCCACAACATGGGGCACGGTGGATCAAACACTTACGCCGCTCAGCGGCACAATTTCGCCGAGCGGCGCACCATTATGGACCAAATTCGCCTATATGCGCACCAAAATGGTGCAAGCCGTTACAGCGACCGCTTACCAGGCGCCGCGCCGCTCGCGCGCCGTGTGCGACAGCGTGCCCCGCTCGTCGTTATACTCGCTCGCTTTTTATCAAATGCGATACACCATGGCCAAAGCCGCTACGCCGCCGGACACGTTTCAGGCTCTGATATTCGCGTTGCAAAAGTATTGGTCCGATCAGGGCTGCGCAATTTTGCAGCCGTATGACATGGAAATGGGCGCCGGTACGTTCCATCCGGCGACGTTCCTGCGCGCAGTCGGTCCCGAGCCGTGGCGCGCGGCCTACGTGCAAGCCTCGCGCCGGCCGACTGACGGCCGGTACGGCGATAATCCGTTCAGGCTGCAGCATTATTATCAATTTCAGGTCTGCATCAAACCGTCCCCGGACCATTTTCAGCAGCTGTATCTGGGCTCCCTGTCGGCGTTAGGTTTCGATCCCTTGACGCATGACATCCGTTTCGTCGAGGACAACTGGGAATCGCCGACACTCGGGGCCTGGGGCCTGGGCTGGGAAGTCTGGTTGAACGGCATGGAAATCACGCAATTCACATACTTCCAACAAGTCGGCGGCTTGGATTGCCGGCCGGTCATGGGCGAGATCGCCTATGGCTTGGAGCGCCTGGCGATGTACATCCAACGCAAGGAAAGCATCTTCGACATCGTCTGGACGCGAGGACCGTTCGGCGTGATCTCCTACGGCGATATCTTTCATCAGAACGAGGTCGAACAGTCGGCCTACAATTTCGAGCAGGCGGACACTCGCGTGTTAGCGAGCCAATTCGATGCGGCTGAGACCGAGTGCGGCCGCTTGCTGGCAGCCAAATTGGTGCTGCCCGCTTATGAACAGATGCTGCAGGCATCGCACGCGTTCAATCTGCTGGATTCCCGCCACGCGGTGTCGGTTACCGAGCGGCAACGCTTCATCCTGCGCGTGCGTACGCTCGCCCGCGGCGTCGCCGAGGGCTATCGCGACAGCCGCGAGGAACTGGGCTTCCCGCTGCTGCAACGCCAACGCCGCGCCGAGGCGGCCGGATGAGCGTACGCGACCTGTTGTTCGAAATCGGCACCGAGGAGTTGCCGCCGCACAGCTTGTCGAATTTATCGGCGGCACTGGCCGAACAGATCGTCAAAGGCCTCGAGACCGCCGGCATACCGTATGGCACGGTGCGCAGCTACGCCACGCCGCGGCGCCTCGCCGTGCTGATCGAGGGTTGCGCAGAGCATCAGCCGGATCGCGCCGTCGAACGGCGCGGGCCGCCGCTGCGCAACGCTTTCGATGCGAGCGGCGAACCGACGCAGGCCGCGCTCGCGTTCGCGAAGACTTGCGGCGTACTGGCCACAGATTTGCAGCGGTTGAATACGGACAAGGGCGCCTGGGTCGTCTACCGCGGTAGCGAGCGCGGCGCCGCGACGATCTCGCTGCTCGCGGCGATCGCGGCCAACGCCGTGGCGGCGTTGCCGATCGCGAGGCGCATGCGCTGGGGCGCGGGCGCCGTGGAGTTCGTGCGGCCAGTGCATTGGGTGGTGCTGCTGTTCGGCGCCGACGTCGTGCCTTGCGAGATCCTCGGTCTCACCGCGGACCGTTACACGTTCGGACATCGGTTTCACGCGCCGCGGCGGATCGCGCTGGCCGCGCCTAAAACCTACGAGGGCGCACTGCGGCGCGCGAAAGTCATCGCGAACTTCCTCAAGCGGCGTGAACGGATCCGTTCGGGCGTCGCGCAAGCGGCCGCGCTGGTCGGCGCCCGAGCCCTGATCGACGCTTCTCTGCTCGACGAAGTTACTGCCTTGGTTGAATGGCCGGTGCCAGTAGCCGGCCGGTTCGAGGAGCGATTCCTCGCGTTGCCGCGTGAAGTCGTCATCGCAACGGTACAGGATCATCAACGGTATTTCCCGGTCGAAGATGCCGACGGCAGACTGGCGAGCTGGTTCATCACGGTCGCCAACATCGCGAGCCGCGATCCGACCGAAGTGTGCGGCGGCAACGAGCGCGTGGTGCGGCCGCGCTTGAGCGATGCGGCTTTTTTCTGGGATCAGGACCGGAAAATCGGTTTGAATACGCACGCGCAGAAGCTCGCCGGCATGACGTTTCAAGCGCAGCTCGGCAGCTATGCGGACAAGACCCGGCGCCTGCGGGCGCTGGCATTGCGTATCGGCGCGATGATCGGCTCAGGCGCACAGGTATTGCGGGCCGCCGAACTCGCGAAGGCCGATTTGATGACGGCGATGGTCGGCGAGTTCCCGGAGCTCCAGGGCACCATGGGCCGCTATTATGCCGTTGCGCAAGGTGAAGCCGCCGAAGTCTCGGTCGCGCTCGAGGAGCAATATCTACCGCGCTTCGCCGGCGATGTTCTGCCGGCGACGAACCTCGGCCGGGCGTTGGCGCTCGCCGATCGAATCGATACCTTGACCGGGATTTTCGCGATCGGCCAGAGGCCGACTGGCGCCAAGGATCCGTTCGGCTTGCGGCGCGCCGCGCTCGGCGTGCTGCGCATCGTGCTCGACGGCGGCGTGGACGTGGATTTGCTGGAATTGCTGGAAGACTCGGCGGCGGCTCAACCGGTGCAGCGCCCGAGCGTCGCCGCGGAGGTACACGCGTTCATCATTGAGCGCCTGCGCGGCTTGTTCTTGGAGCGCGACGCGGCCGCGACGGCGGAGATGATCGACGCCGTGCTCGCCGTTCAGGCGCGCTCGCCGTTGGACGCCGAAACGCGTCTGCGCGCGCTCGCGGAGTTCGTGCGGCTGCCGGAATCGGCAGGATTGGCCGCCGCCAACAAGCGGATCGCGAACATCTTGAGAAAGGCGCAGAGCGAAGCGCTCGGCCCCGTCGACGTCGCGCGCTTCGCCGCAGCTGCCGAGCGCGTACTGCACGACGCCCTGCTCGCTGCAGCACCGCGCGTTGCCGGGTCGATTCGTGCGCGCCACTACGCCGAAAGCTTGCGTATGTTGAGCGGATTGCGTGAGCCGATCGACGCGTTTTTTGAGACCGTCATGGTCATGGACGAGAATCTGGTCTTGCGCAACAACCGCCTGGCTTTGCTGCGCGATCTGCAGACCTTGATCGGCGGCGTCGCGGATCTGTCGCGACTGACCGGTTGATCCAAGGCCGATGCAGTATCTGCGCTCGCTGCTTTTCACTGCCTACATGATGGCCTCGGCGTGCGCATTCGGCTGCATCATGACGTTGTGCTTTTGGCTGCCGTATCAGGCGCAATTCGCGATCGCGCGTTTTTGGGCGCGCTGCTTGTTTTGGGTGCTGGAAAAGCTGTGCCGCCTGCATTATCGCGTCGAGGGACGCGAAAACATCCCGGCCGGCAATCACATCGCCATGTGCAACCACACGTCGGCTTGGGAAACGGTGGCGCCGTTCGTGCTGCTGCCGGCGCAAGTCTGGGTCTTGAAGCGCGAACTATTGTGGATACCGTTCATCGGCTGGGGCTTGAAGCTGCTGAAACCGATCGCGATCGACCGCGACGCCGGACACAGAGCGGTCGGTCAAGTCATCGAACAAGGCAAGCAACGCCTGGACAGCGGTCTATGGGTCGTGATCTTCCCGGAAGGAACGCGCGTCGTCGCCGGCGCGGCGCGCAAGTTCGGCGTCAGCGGCGCGCTGCTCGCGACGGCGACCGGCAAGCTGATCGTGCCGCTGTCGCACAACGCGGGCGAGTTTTGGCCCCGGCGCGGCTTGTTGAAAAAGCGTGGTACCGTTCGTATCGTCATCGGCAAGCCGATCGACCCCGCCGGCAAGAATCCACGGCAGCTCACCGAGGAGATTCGCGCGGCAATCGAGGCGGGCTTGGCGCGGATCGCGGCACAGGCGGCGACGGCAATCCACTGCGTGACCCCGCCATAGCCGTCGATGCGATCTTTCGATAGAGGGCCTGCTGATCCTTTAAAAACTAAATATCCAGATTGGATACCTGCAGCGCGTTCTTTTCGATGAATTCGCGCCGCGGCTCGACCGCATCGCCCATCAGGGTCGTGAAGATCTCGTCGGCCGCGACCGCGTCTTCGATGCGCACCTGCAGCAAGCGCCGGGTTTCCGGGTTGATCGTCGTGTCCCATAGCTGACTCGCATTCATCTCGCCCAAACCCTTGTAGCGCTGAATGCTTTGGCCCTTCTTGGCTTGCTCGAACAGCCAATTCATCGCGAGCTTGAAGCTCGCGATCTCTTGCCGATCCTCGCCGCGCAGGATGTACGCGCCCGGGCCCATCAGATCGTTCAGTGTTTTCGCGAGCTCGGCGATCCGGCGATATTCGGCCGAGTCGAAGAATTCGCGCGGTATGTGCTTTTCCGAGGTCAGGCCGTGTTCGACGCGCTGCACGTTGATCCGGTGGCCGCCGGGCGCCACGGATTCGACGCCGACGCGATAGAGCCGCGAAACATCATCCAGCGAATTGAGCCGCTGATCGAGCCGGCGGGCCCAATCCTTCAGGATGTCGATCCGATCGAAGGCCTCGGTCGTCAGCTCCGGTAAATACAGCAATTGCTCGAGGAAGCGCTCGTCGTAGCGGCGTGCCCAACGCCGCACGATGCCTTGCACCTCGACGTACTGACGGGCGACGGATTCGAGACCGAGACCTGATAGCGGCGGCGCATCGGCATTGACGTGCAAGGCGGCGCCGTCGATCGCGGTGCTCAGCAACAGCGCGTTCAGCTCAAGTTCATCTTTGACATAGTGCTCCTGTTTGCCTTTTTTTACCTTGTAAAGCGGCGGCTGGGCGATGTAAACGTGGCCCCG
>JAYTQR010000106.1:0-6620 GCA_043746615.1 Gammaproteobacteria bacterium
TTCATATCGGGATCGTACAGCGGCTTGAGCGAGACGAGCGCCGGATAGCGTTTGCCTGCCACATCGACCTCCCAATTGCCGGCCGCGAGGTACGCGCCGTCCACCGGTGCGCAAGGCTCGATCATTGCAAGACCAACCGCGCCGCCCAGCGTGTGCCCGTAGGAGGCGGCGCGGACGTAGCCGACTGCGATACCGTCGCGGTGCACGACTTCCGCATGGAACATCAGCGGCTCCGGGTCCTGCAGCAATACTTGCACGAGCCGGCGGCGCAGCGGGCCGGCGGCCTTCTTCGCGAGCACCGCTTCCTTGCCGATGAAACCCTCGGGCTTGGCGAGGTCGAGCGCAAAGCCCAGACCGACCTCGTATGGATCATCGGTATTATCGATATCGTGGCCGTAATCCCGATACGCCTTTTCCATGCGCAGACTCGCGAGCGCCTTGAGACCCGCATGCTGGAGTCCGAATGATCGGCCCGCCGCGACAATCCGCTCGTAGACGTGGACTGCCTGCTCCGCCGGAATGTACAGCTCATACCCCAGCTCGCCGACGTAGGTGAGGCGCACGCATAGAACCCGCGCGAAACCAATGTCGATTTCACGCGCGCTGCGGAACGGGAAGACCGCGTGCGACAAATCCTCGCTGGTGAGCGATTGCAGCAAGTCGCGCGAGCGCGGGCCCTGGACGTTGATCTGGGCGTAGGCGGAGCTGACGTCCGTGACGAAGACATATGCATCGTCGGGGAAGTTGCGCCGCATCCACGTCTCGGCATGACGCAGCATGGTGTCCGAGACGACGACGAGGAACTTCTCGTCGGTCAGCTTCGTGACGGTCAAGTCCGCTTCGAGGGTGCCCTTCTGATTCAGCCACTGCGTGTAGGTAATCTTGCCCGGCCGACCGTCGACGTGATTGCCCGAGATGCGGTTCAGGCAGCGGCCGGCGTCGCGGCCCTGCACCAACAATTTCCCCATGAACGACATATCCATCAGTACGACGCTCTCGCGCGCGGCGCGGTGTTCCGCCTGCCACTGCGGGAACCAGCGAGCGCGGCCCCACGACAGCGGACCGGCATCCGGCGTTGCGCCCGCGAGCGCGTACCAGTCGGGACTCTCCCAGCCGCTCACCTCGCGGCAGTAGCCGCCGGCGGCGACGAGGCGATCGTGGAACGGGGCGCGTTTGGCGCCGCGCGCGGATTGCGGCGACCTCGTTGGATAATGACACTTGTAGACCATGCCGAGCGACTCGACCGTGCGGGTGCGGCGGTACTCGGGATTCGACTGGTACCCCTGCAGACGGTCGATGTTGAATCCCGTGACGTCGACATCCGGGGTTCCGTTGACGATCCAGTGTGCGAGGACGCGGCCGAGGCCGCCGCCCGTTAGTATGCCGATCGAATTCAAGCCGGCGGCGACAAAATAGTTCGCGAGTTCGGGCGCTTCACCGACGATGGGTTGCAGATCGGGTGTGAAGCTCTCTGGGCCGCAAAAAAATTTCTTGATGCCGACCGTCGTCGTCACCGGTACACGCGCCATCGCGCGCTCGAGATACGGGGTCATCCGATCCCAGTCCGGCGCCAGTTCGCCGAAGGAAAAATCCGCCGGGATGCCCTCGACCCGCCACGCTGCGCAGACCGGTTCGAACAGTCCCACCATGATGCCGCCGCCTTCCTCGCGGTAGTAACCGTACGAGGCCGGATCCTCCAGCACCGGTAGCTTGGCAGGCAGGTTTGCGATCGCTGCGGTGATCAAGTAATAGTGCTCGGCGGCTTGATTGGGCACATTGACGCCCGCCTGGGCCGCCAATTGCCGCGCCCACATGCCGGCGCAGTTGACGACGTAGTCCGCGTGAATGTCGCCCTGATTGGTGCGCACCCCGGTCACGCGGCCGCGCTTGTGCAGAACCGCGAGTGCCGCAACGCGCTCGAAAATCTTGACGCCGCGCAGCCGTGCGCCTTTGCCGAGCGCCATCGTGACGTCGACGGGATTGACGCGGCCGTCTTCCTCGACATAGAAGCCGGCTTCCAGGTCATCGACCTTGGCGAGCGGGAAGAGATCGCGCACTTCCCCGGGCGACAACTCCTGAACATCGAGGCCGCAGTACCGATTGAACGCTGCGACGCGGCGGTATTCTTCGAGACGGTCTTTGTCGGCCGCCACTTCGATGAAGCCGACCGGCGAGAAACCGGTCGCCTGACCAGTCTCAGCCTCGAGACGGCGGTACAAATCCCTGGTGTATTTGCGTATCTCGGTCGATGTCGCGGACGTCGAGCCGAAGGTCACCATCAGGCCGGCCGCGTGCCACGTCGTGCCCGAGGTCAGTCGGTCGCGCTCCAGCAGAACGATGTCTTGCCAACCCAGATGAGCCAGATGGTAGGCAACCGACGTGCCGATGATGCCGCCGCCGATGATGATGACGCGGGCGTGGCTCGGCAAAGCGGGCATCGACGACATGGCACTCCTCGCCGGGAAGGTTGGCCGGCATGATCGGGAATTTGCGCCGGCAGTATAGCCGGGGGCGCTCCGGCGGCGTGGGCGGAGCCCCCGGCCGAGCACGCAATGCACACGGCGTCCGCCGACGGGACGCCGTGTGCATCGGCGACAGACCATGCGGCTAAAATTAATTTTGCTGGCCGGCAACTTTTGGATCGTCTGCGGGTACCCACGATTGACAGCTTGATCGGTGGGCGGCGCGTGCGCCCGTGGTCGGTATCTATGCAAAGGGGAAATCCATGTTGATTCAACTATCTATGCGGCATATCCGCGTCCTGGCACGCGCAGCCGCGGTGATTGCCCTGGTGGCCGGCGCGCCACTCGCTGCCGGCACAGCCACGGCGTCGGCCGACGCAGCCTTCATTCCGCGGCTGGTCAATTCATCGACGATCCCGTCGAACGGCGATCTGAATCCGTACGGCGTCGCGTTCGTGCCCGACGGGTTTCCCAGCGGCGGGATGCTCGACGCCGGTGATGTGTTGGCCTCCAACTTCAACAGCAGTCTGAACATCCAAGGCACGGGCACGACGATCACGCAATTGACCCCGACCGGCACGATCGCCCCGCCGGGAACCGCGACGGCGTTCTTCGCCAGCCCGTTGCCTGGGTTGAGCACAGCGCTCGGCGTATTACGCGGCGGCTTCGTGCTCGTCGGCAACGTGCCCACGACGGACGGCACCGCGAAGACGATCGGCCAAGGCGCTCTGCAAGTGATCGATCGCTACGGCAAGGTCGTGCAGACCTGGACTGATCACGCCTTGCTCGATGGTCCCTGGGATTTGACCGTCGACGATCACGGCCGCTGGGCGCGCGTGTTCGTCTCGAACGTACTCAACGGCACCGTGGCGCGCTTCGACGTGGCGGTGGCGGCAACGGGGCTGACCGTGCTGAAGAAGACGCTGGTCGCGGCTGGCTACACGCACGTGCCGAACGCCGCCGCGGTCGTGCTTGGCCCGACGGGCCTCGCCTACGATGCAAACGCCGATATCCTGTATGTCGCGTCGACCGCCGACAACGCCATCTACGCCGTGTCACACGCGAGCCGTTTATCGAATTCCGACGGTGCCGGCCGGATCGTCTTCGCCGATGCGCATTTGCGCGGTCCGCTCGCGCTGCGTTTCGCACCCAATGGACATCTACTGACGACCAACGGCGATGCCGTCAATGCCGATCCGCAGTATCCGAGCGAGATCGTCGAGTTCACGAAGTCCGGTCGGTTCGTGCGCGAATACAACGTCGATCAAAACCAAGGCGGTGCGTTCGGAATCGACGTTGCGCGCGACGGCGACGAGTTCAACTACGCGGTCATCGACGACAACACGAACAGTCTTGCAGTCTATCGCTTGCCTACGGACGGCGAGGAGTAGGGTTGACCGCGACGCGGTCCCCGGTCGAGCCGTGATCATGGTCGTTCCGGCACGCACCGTGACCGACGAGCGTGGTGATCGCGGCGCAGGCATTGATGCTGTCGCCGGCGCCGGCGACACGCTCCGTCGTTGCGCGCAGCAGCCGATACACGGTCATTGCCGACATTTTTTGATTCTTGGCGAGCAGCAACGCGATGGTTCCGGTCACGTTGGCCGTGGCCATGGAAGCGCCGGACGCAAAATCATAATGACCGCCCGGCAGCAATGTCAGGATTTCCCGTCCCGGCGCATGCAATGGCGTGCCGGGCGGTCCCTGAATGCCGCCGCTCGCTACCTCGATGACGCCGTCGATCGCCAAGAGACGGTCGTCTTGGTCCGCGGCCCCCGAGGGTGCGGCGCCGACGAACAAAATGCCGCGCTGCAGGCCCTCGCGAATCAGATCGCGCAATAGCGGATCGGCCGGCCCGGCCAGGCTCAAATTGACGATTTGTACGCGTGCATCGATGGCCGCGGCGAGCGCCTGAGCGAGCGTGAATGTGTTACAGCGTGCCGCGTCGGCGCCCTCCTGCAGCTGCCAACAGGCTTTGAATATCAACAGCCGCGCAGCAGGCGCGACGCCGACGATTCCTAAATGGTTGTTGGCCACCGCGGCGATGACGCCGGCCAACTCCGTGCCGTGGCGATCACGACGAAATTGCCGCACGTCGGTATCGACGAAATTGCGGGTTTGCATGATGACGCCGCGCAGATCCGGATGCCGGGTATCCGCGCCGGTGTCGACGATCGCGATCCGCACGCCGGCGCCGCGCGACCAGGGGTGCGCATCCGGCACATCCATTTGCTGGAAACCGCGCTGTAGGCCGACATACGGATCGTTATACACCTCGGTCCGTGTCGCGAATGTCTGCAACGGCTGCGCGATCAGCACGCGCGGGTCCCGCGATAGCGCCGCCAGCACCGACGCACGATCCGCGCCTGCGGGCAACTCGAGTACGGCGCAGTGCATGTGCAGGGGCGCTATCGGCCATGCGGTAATTTCGCGCAAACCATAATCGTGTTCCACACCGCGCAGCTGCGCTTGCGCGCGGGCCGTCGGCCCATAAGCGGTCAGGCCGTCGTAACCCCTCGGCGTGCTTGCCGCATGCCCGGCGGGCACGGCATCTGCGTTGTCCACGCCCGCGACGATGTAGCGCTCCGGAACATCGTCCAGCCGCGGTGCCGATGCCCGCGCGTCCATCGCGAGGCGCGCGCTGCTGCAGGCGCACAGGCAAGCGGCGAGCAGAACGGCAAGCGGCTGCCGGATCATCGTACGTGCGGCGCCACCGGCGCCGCGGCGAGCGGCTCGGCGAAGCGAACGCCTTCCTCACCGCGCAATCGCCGCAGCGACCAATCGACCGATTGCGAGCCGCTTTGCGCCAAGGTGTATACACCGGCTTCCGTCGGGCCAGCCACGATTCTCAGCTGCGCGCCGTCGAGCATCGCCGTAAGTTCGGCCATCGTGACCGTCGGTGCGAATACCGCTCGGATGGCTGCGTTCGCGGGCTGCGGCGCCGCGGTGGTTACCGTGTGGTAACGCGCCGGTTCGCTGCGCCGCGTCGCCGAATTCCACAGCCGTACGCCGAGCAGGCCGAGCGCAATGGCCACGCCGGCAACGCCGGCGGCAATCGAGCCTGTACGCGCCGCCCACCGCGCGGCGCCGGCCGTCGTAGCCCGCGGCGCGTCGGTCGCCAAGTCATGCGCAAAGTTCGTCGTATCTAGGTTCTCGATGCGCCGGCGCAATCGATTGAGGCCCGCCAGCGGCATTTGCTCGACACCAGAATCCGCCGCCATGACTTGCTGGATCCGGCGCTGCGCGGTGAACTCGCTGCGGCAGACATCGCATTGGCGCAGATGCGCCTCGGCGCGCTGGCGGTCGGGATCGCTCAGGCGCTCATTGACGAGCCACGGGAGCATCTCCCAAATATCTTGATGTTCGGTGATCGGCTGATTGGCAATGGTCATACGGATCATGGGTTATTGAAGACATCGGACGCGCCGACGCCGCCGAGGGCCGGCAAGTATGCGCGCAGCTTTTCGCGCGCATGGAACATGCGCGCCTTCACGGTGCCGATCGGACTAGCGGTGATTGCGGCAATCTCCTCGATCGAATGCCCCAGATTGTAAGCAAGTTCCATGGTCAGCCGCTGCTCGAGCGGCAGGTGACTCAAGGCGTGCGCGATCCAATCGCGCAACTCGGCGAGTTCCGTGGGCTCGACGGATTGCTCTGGAAGCGCATCACCGCGCAGCGCATGCGCCAGACCGTCATTGCCGCGCAGCGATTTCAGCGCAATGCGGTAAGCGATGCCGATGATCCACGTGGAGACGCGCGAGGCGCCGCGAAATTCCTTGGCGTGCTGCCAAACGACCATGAACGTGTCGTTGATGATTTCTTCGGCGTTTTCGTAACGCGGCGCGATTCTCGACAGAAACCGCGCCAAACGCCGGTGGTAGCCGAGATAGAGCGCCTCGAGCGCACGGCGATCGCCGTGCGCGACGGCGCTCAGCAGGTCTTCGTCCGGCTGCTTGGAATACTGGCGCGAATTCGCGTGCGCGTGCAAGTGGACCTCGAGTCGACCACGATTATATCGAGTAGGTACCAACCGTTGGCGAAAAGGTTGCTGCGCATGGCAGCGTCAGAACCGCCTAATCACCGTGGCCGTCCATCGATCATGCGCTGCAGCACCGTAAAACAAGGATCTCGCCTTCGCGCCGGTATCGGCATAGCCTA
>JAYTQR010000107.1:0-4320 GCA_043746615.1 Gammaproteobacteria bacterium
TTACCCGGAATGACGTAGTCGATGTCGTCGGGCGAGCAATTCGTGTCGACGACGGCGACGACCGGAATGCCGAGCTTCTGCGCCTCGCGCAGCGCGATCTGTTCATGCCCCACGTCGATGATGAACAAGGCCGCCGGCAATGCGTTCATCTCGCGAATACCGCCGAGACTGCGCAGCAGCTTGTCCATTTCCCGGCGCAGCATCTGCGCCTCTTTCTTGCCGCGCCGGTCGAGCGCACCGCTCTGCGCCATCTCGTCGAGTTCGTTGAGCCGCTTGATCGATTGGCGGATCGTCTTGAAGTTCGTCAACATGCCGCCGAGCCACCGCTGGTTGACGTAAGGCATGTTGCAGCGCGCCGCCTCCTTTTGCACAGCGTCGCGGGCCGAGCGCTTGGTGCCGACGAACAGAACCTTGCCGCCGGACGCCGCCACGGACTTGATGAACGCCGCGGCCTGCGCATACAAGGGCTGCGTCGTTTCGAGGTTGATGATGTGGATCTTGTTGCGCTCGCCGAAGATGAACGGCGCCATCTTCGGGTTCCAGAAACGGGTTTGGTGTCCAAAATGGACGCCCGCCTCCAGCATTTGTCGCATGGACACGCTGGTCATGATTAACTCCTGGTCGGGTTGAGCCTCCGCGCATCCCAATCGGCAACCCGTCGGCGTTTCGCGACTCAGGGCGAGCCCCGAACCCCCGGCGGGCACCCGGCCGATTGTGACGACACGCGTGCGGGGTTGTGAAAAATAGCCGCCCTTTATACCATGAACGAATATTGGAAACAAAGCCCGCAACGCCCCTATGAACATAACGGTCAAGACCCCTGCGGAGCAGGAAAAAATGCGCGTTGCGGGGCGCTTCGCCGCGAGCGTGCTCGACATGATCGAGACGCACGTGCGCCCGGGGGTCACGACGGACGAACTCGACCGGCGCTGCCACGATTTCATCGTCGATGAACTCCAATCGATTCCGGCGAACCTCAACTACCGCGGCTTTCCGAAGACGATCTGCACGTCGGTCAACCATGTGGTCTGCCACGGCATCCCGGGCGGCAAAGCGCTGAAAAACGGCGATATCGTCAATATCGACGTGACCGTCATCCGCGACGGTTTTCATGGCGACACCAGCCGCATGTATTTCGTCGGCAACCCGCCGATACTCGCGCGCCGGCTGACGGCCGTGTGCTTGGAGTCGATGTGGCGCGGGATCCGCACGGTGCGTCCGGGCGCGCGCTTGGGCGACATCGGCCATGCGATCCAGACTTGCGCCGAGTCGAACAACTTCTCCGTCGTCAGGGAATATTGCGGGCATGGCATCGGCCGCATCTACCACGAGGATCCGCAGGTTCTGCATTACGGCGAACCCGGCACGGGGCTGGAACTCGTCTCCGGCATGACGTTCACGATCGAGCCGATGATCAATGCCGGACGGCGCGACGTGCGCGTGCTGGCGGACGGCTGGACGGTCGTCACCAAGGATCAGTCGCTGTCGGCGCAGTGGGAGCACACGGTCCTCGTCACCGATGGCGGCGTCGAAGTGCTCACCCTCGGCGCGAACGCCGCCGCGCAATCATCCGCGGCGGCCTCTTGAGCGCGCTTAAGGATCTGATCCACAGCCAGGACTGGCCTTACCTCGGCGTCGCCGCCCGCGCGCTGCAAAGCGGCCAATATTCGCCTGGCGTGTTCAAAGAGGTGCTGGATAGCGGCACCGAACTGCTGCGCGAACGCTTTGCCGCCGACGAGGACATCGAGGAGCTGGTGCGCGATCGTGCGCGCCTCGTCGATATCGCGCTCGGCGCGGCATGGGTCCGGCATACCGACAAGTTTGCCGGCGATTTGGCGCTGATCGCGGTCGGCGGCTACGGCCGCGGCGAGCTGCATCCGAGCTCGGACATCGACATCATGGTGCTGCTGCCGAAAAGCGATTCGGCCGATTGGCAGCCCGACATTGAACGATTTTTGACCCTGCTGTGGGACATCGGCCTCGAGGTCGGGCACAGCGTGCGCTCGATCGACGATTGTCAGCGCGAAAGCCTGGCCGACATCAGCGTCGCGACGACGCTGTTCGAGGCGAGACTGCTCGCCGGGCCGGAGGTGCTGTTCGCGGGGATGCGCCGCGCGCTCGCGCCCGATCGGCTCTGGTCGTCGGCGGATTTTTTCGCGGCGAAGGTCAAGGAACAGATCGAACGCCATCACCGCTACTTCGACACCGCTTACAACCTCGAACCGAACGTCAAATCGAGTCCGGGGGGGCTGCGCGATCTGCAGACGATCGGCTGGGTGGCGAAGCGCCACTTCGGCACCGACACGCTCGACGAACTCGTCGCGCACGGCTTCCTGACGGGCGAAGAGCTGCGTAAGCTCAAGGCGGGCCAAGCCTTCCTGTGGAAGGTGCGCTTCGGTCTGCACGTATTGACGGGCCGGCGCGAGGACCGGCTGTTGTTCGACCATCAAATCAAGCTGGCGAAGCTGTTCGGCTACGAGGACGCGAGCTTCACGCTCGCGGTCGAGCAGCTGATGCAAAAATACTACCGCACCGTCATGGACGTCAGCCTGTTGAACGAGATGCTGCTGCAGCTGTTCCGCGAAGCGATTCTGACGCAAAAAGCCGCGCCGGTGCCGATCAACAGCCGTTTTCAGATCCGCAATGATTGCCTGGAGGTGACGCACGCAGAGGTGTTCGCGCGCTACCCGTCGGCGCTGCTCGAGTTGTTCGTGCTGCTGCAACAGAACCCGGAGCTGCGCGGCGTGCGCGCCGAAACGATCCGCCTGATCGGCGCGCACGCGGCGCTGATCGACGAGGAATTCCGACAGAATCCGCGCCATCACCGCCTGTTCATGGAAATTCTCTGCGCGCCGGTCGGCGTCACTCATGAACTGCGCCGGATGAATCTGTACGGCGTGCTCGGCCGCTACATCCCGGCGTTTGGCCGCGTCGTCGGCCGCATGCAATACGACCTGTTTCACGCCTACACGGTCGACGCGCACACGCTGTTCGTCGTCAGCAACCTGCGGCGGCTCGCGATGCCGCGGTTCAACGAGGAATTTCCCGCGCTGAGCCAGATCATGCAGGCCCTGCCGCGCCAGGAGCTCGCCTACCTCGCAGCCTTGTTTCACGACATCGCCAAGGGCCGCGGCGGCGATCATTCGGAGCTCGGCGCCGTCGACGCGGAGTCATTCTGCCTCGAGCAAGGTCTCGGCCGCTACGAAGCGCGCTTGGTTGCGTGGCTGGTCAAATACCATTTAATCTTGTCCATCACGGCGCAGAAAAAGGACATCAGCGATCAGGAGGTCATACGCGAATTCGCGACTCGGGTCGGCGACCAAACGCACTTGGATTACCTGTACGTGCTGACCGTCGCGGACGTGCGCGGCACGAACCCGAAGCTGTGGAATGCGTGGAAAGCGCGGCTGTTCGAGGAATTCTACCAGCGCACGAAGCAAGCCTTGCGCCGCGGCCTGGAGACGCCCGTCGATAAGGACGAGCTGATCCGCGAGACGCAGGAGCACGCCCGCGCGAAACTGTCGGGCGTGCCGGCCGAGCAAATCGAGCGGGTCTGGACCCAGTGGACCGAGGCCTATTTTCTGCGTTATACGCCCGAAGAAATTGCGTGGCATACGCTGTTGCTCGCCGACCGGCATCCGCTCGACGATACGCCGCTGGTGGCAATCCGGCAGTTGCAGGATCGCGCCGGCACGGCCGTGCTCACCTACGCGCCGCGCCGTTTGCACAGTTTCGCCCGCACGACGGCGCTTCTCGATCAAATGGGACTCAACATCGTCGATGCGCGTGTGATCTTGAGCGCCAACGGCTTCAGCCTGGAAACCTACGTCGTTCTCGAGGACAGCGGCACGGTCATCGCAGACCCCGTGCGCATCAGCGAGATCGAGCGGGGCATGTGGCGCAATTTACAGCAGCCGCAGGACTCGCCGGTGACCGTGACGCGGCGCGCGCCGCGCCAAGTGCGCATGTTCTCGACGCCGACGCAGGTCAACTTCAGCCTCGATGTGCGCAACAATCGCACGATTCTGGAGCTGATCGCCGCCGACCGGCCCGGCCTGTTGTCCGAGGTCGGTAAGGTTTTGAAGACCGAACGCGTCGCGATCGACGGTGCGAAAATCATGACCGTCGGCGAACGCGCCGAGGACGTTTTCTACATCACCGACGCCCACGGCAAACCGCTGCAAGAGGAATTCAGCCGGCGTCTCAAGGACAGCCTCGTCAAGGCGCTCGATGAGCGCTCCGGACCGCGTGTGAACGGATGACCCACGAGGATCTGCAAGCCGCGATCGAGCGGGCTTACGACCTGCGCGCCGAACTCAC
>JAYTQR010000108.1:0-20056 GCA_043746615.1 Gammaproteobacteria bacterium
ATTCAGAACGTGCGCGAACCGAAGGTCGCGGCGGAATGACCGAGACCGTCCCGGCGATCGTGCTTGGCGGCACCGGCTATGTTGCCGGCGAGCTGTTGCGGCTGATCGCGGCGCATCCGCATTTTGAACTCGACGCCGTCCTATCGGACAGCCACGCGGGCGGATCGGTCGCCGCGGCATTCCCGCATTTGCAGAGCGCTTACCCCGAACTGCGCTTCGCCGCCCTCGACGGCGTCGAGTCGGCGTTGCGGCGCAGGCCGCAGTCGGCGCTGTTTTCCGCCGCACCGCATGGCGTTGCGGCCGGCAGCATCGACCGCTTGCTGCACGCCGCCGCCGCCGCGGGACGCCGCGTGCATTGCGTCGACATCTCGGCGGATTTTCGCTACGCGACCGCCGCCGCCTATGAGGCGGTCTACCAGCACGCACACGGCGCGCCGCTGCGAATCAAGGAATTCACCTGCGCGCTGCCCGAGCACCTGCGCAGCTCGCCGACTCCGCATATCGCTCACCCCGGCTGCTTCGCCACCGCGACCCTGCTCGCGAGCGTGCCGCTGCTCGCCGGCGGCTGGACGGACGCACGCCTTTTCGTCACCGGCATCACCGGCAGTACCGGCTCGGGGCGCAAGCCCGGCGACGGCACGCACCATCCGCTGCGCCACGGTGACCTGTATGCCTACAACGCGCTGAGCCACCGGCATATTCCCGAAATCGCGGCCTGCGCTCGCTTCGCGACCGGCCTTGACGCCGAGTTCAACTTCGTCCCGCACTCGGGTCCGTATGCGCGCGGCATTCATGTCACGGTCCAGGCGCGCCTCAAGAAGCCGCTGAGCCGAGCCGGCGCGATCGGCGCTCTGGCCTCCTATTACGCGGGCTGTCCATTCGTTCGCGTCGGCGATGCGCTGCCGCGCGTCAAAGACGTCGCGACCAGCAACTACGCGCATTTGAGCGCGGCGACGAACGCGACGACGATCGCCGTCGTCGCCGTCATCGACAATTTGAACAAGGGCGCCGCGGGCGGCGCGGTGCAATGGATGAACCGCTTGTTCGGCTTCGACGAAACCGCCGGGCTCACCGCCGCCGCTCCCGGCTGGACCTGAAGGCAGGCCAATGGCGTCGGTTACGAACTCGGTCGGCAACACGGTTAAGAGCCATCTCGCGCAGGTGTTCGCGCAATACCCGATCGACGTGGCGCATGGCGAGGGTGTTTGGCTGTATGCCCGGGACGGCCGTAAATACTTGGATTTCTACGGCGGCCACGCGGTCGCTGGCTTGGGCTACGGGCATCCGCGCTGGCTCGCCGCGCTCGAACGCCAGGCGCGGCAAATGGCGTTTCAAACCAACGCCCTGCCGATCGCGATTCGGGAGAGAGCCGCCGCGAAATTGGCGAAATTCGCTGGCCTCGGACTCGACACCGTGTTTTGGATCAACAGCGGCGCCGAGGCGAATGAAAACGCGCTGAAACTCGCGTTCAAGATCACCGGGCGGACCAAGGCCGTGGCGCTCGAGCACGGCTGGCACGGCCGAACCGCCGCGGCCGGCGCGGTGACTTGGGGTGCGCTGGAGAATTGGTACGGGTTTCCGCGCACGCCATTCGACGTGAGCTTCGTGCCGCGCGACGATCCCGCCTCGGTCGAGCGCTGCATCGACCGTGACACTGCGGCCGTGATCGTCGAACCCGTCCAGGGCGTCGGCGGCGCGTACGAAGTCGGCAAGCCGATGCTGCAAGCGCTGCGCCGGCGCTGCGACGAGGTGGGCGCGGTGCTGATTTTCGACGAAGTGCAATGCGGGATTGGACGCACCGGCGCGCCGTTCGGCGCGAATCATTACGGCGTGACACCGGATCTGCTGACGACGGCGAAAGCGCTGGGCAACGGCTTTCCGGTGTCGGCACTGATGCTATCGAGGCGGATGGCGCGGCAGTTGAAATACGACGATATGGGGACCACATTCGGCGGCGGCCCGATGGCCTGCGCGGTCGTCGAGGCGGTCATCGACACGATCGAATCCGAAGCGCTGCTCGGCAACGTGCGCAGCGTATCGGCGTACATCCGCGCCTCTTGCCTGATCGGCCCGGTTACCGGCTTTCAGGGCGCCGGCTTCCTGCTGGGCCTGAAAACTTCGCGGCCCGCGAAAGAAGTGCAGGCGGCGCTGATCGAGAAGCAGATTTTGACGGGCACCAGCGGCGATGCGCACGTGCTGCGGCTGCTGCCCGCCTACATCCTCACCGAAGGCCACGTCGATCAGCTGCAGAGCGCGCTCGCGCAAATCCGGCCATGAGGCGCTTCGTCGATTTAGCGAATTTCACACGCCCGCAGATCGACGATCTGCTCGCGCTCGCGCAGTTGCTGCAGGAAAGGCCGCAGCCGCGGGCGCTGGCCGGCAAGATCCTCGGTCTGGTGTTCTTCAATCCGTCATTGCGGACCCTTGCGTCGTTTCAAGCCGGCATTGCTCGGCTCGGCGGCAGCGCGTTCGTGATCACGCCGGGACAAGGCACCTGGGCTTTGGAAACGCGGCCCCAGGCGATCATGAAGGGAGCAGCCGCGGAACACATCCGCGAGGCGATTCCGGTGCTGGCCTCGTATTGCGATGCGCTCGGCGTGCGCGCGTTCGCCGAGGGCGTGGATCTGCAGGCGGATCTGCAGGAAAACCTTTTCCGGACCATCGACACTCTGTGCGACAAGCCTCTGATCAACCTCGAATCGGCGCTCAATCATCCATGCCAGGCGCTCGCCGATTGGCGCACCTTGGATGAACTAGGCGTGCCCGCGCGTGCGAAATTCGTGCTGAGCTGGGTTTACCACCCGCGCCCGCTGCCGCTCGCCGTGCCGGCGGCGACGCTGCAGATGGCGGCCATGCGCGGCATGGATGTCGTCGTGTTGCGTCCCGACGGCTTTGCGCTGCCGCCGCAAATCATGGACAAAGCGCGGCACTTGGCCGCATCCTCGGGCGGCACCGTCAGCGAAACCGCGGATCGCGCCTGCGCGCTCGCCGGCGCCGACGTACTCTATGCGAAGGAATGGGGCACGACGACCTATTACGGCGACGTCGAAGCCGACTCCCGGTTGCGCGCCGATCTGACCGATTGGTGCGTGCGCGAACAGTGGTTCGCAGGCGCCGCCGCCGGCGCGAAGCTGCTGCATTGTTTGCCAGTGCGGCGCAACGTCGCCGTCGCCGACGAAGTGCTGGACGGCGCGCGCGCGGTCGTCAAGCGGCAAGCCTTCAATCGATTGGCGGTGCAAATGGCCGTTCTGCACCGCATGCTCGCTTGAAAATTCGCACCCTCGGGAGTCATCGCCATGATCATGAATCGACCGGATCCTGCCGTCGCGGTGCGCGCGCTGAAGAGCGCCGCGCCCTACATCCGCATGTACAAAGGCAAGGTGTTCGTCATCAAGGCGGGCGGCGCCGTGTTCGCCGATCACGATTCGACGCGCGCGCTGATCGAACAAGTCGCAATCCTGCATCAAGTCGGCATCAAGACGGTTCTTGTGCATGGCGGCGGCCCGCAATTAGGCCGGGTGCAGGCGGCCCTCGGCATCGAGACCCGCATCGTCGGCGGCCGGCGCGTCACCGATGCCGACTCCATCGATGTCGCCGCGATGGTGCTGAACGGATTGATCAACACGCGAATCCTCGCGATCTGCCGCGAGCTCGACATCGAAGCGGTCGGCATCAGTGGCGTCGACGCGGGCTTGATCCGCGCACAGCGGCGGCCGCCGGTGCGCGCGGCGAACGGCCCAGGCTCCGTGACCGATGAGGGCGCCGCCGTCGACTATGGCTTCGTCGGCGACATCGAGTCGGTCGACGCGGCCGTCCTCGAAAAGCTGCTGGACGACGGCTTGATGCCGGTCGTCAGCCCGCTGTCGGCGGATTCGCGCGGAACCTTGCTGAACATCAACGCCGACACCGTCGCGGCGGCGATCGGCGGCGCGCTCTCGGCCGAGAAGCTGGTCCTATGCACCGGTGCGCCGGGCATCTTGGAGCGCCTCGATGATCCGACCTCGGTGATCTCGTTCACCGATCTCAAGGGCTTGAAGCGGCTGCGCGATCAGGGCAGCCTGACCGACGGGATGCTGCCGAAAGCGGTGGCGATCGAAGGGGCGATCAAGAGCGGGGTGCGGCGCGTGCATGTGATCACCTATAAATCCGCCGACAGCCTACTGGCGGAAATATTCACGAACGAGGGGACCGGCACACTGGTCGTCGCCGATTTGAATGCGCTGAGTCCTGCGGAACAGCACAGCGCCGCGGTGAATTCGTGACGGCGGGGCGCGCATGACTCGCTTGTGGGACAAGGGCGCGCCGCTCGATGCGCGCGTGCTGCAATTCACAGCCGGCGAGGATCACGCGCTCGACGGCCGGCTGGTGCGCTACGATGTCGAGGCGTCGATCGCGCACGCCGAGATGCTTGCCGCGCAAGGACTGCTGCAGCCGGCGGACTGCACCGCGATTTGCGCCGCGCTGACCGAGATCGGCGTGGAACACGCGCGCGGCGCATGGCGCATCACGCTCGACGAGGAAGACGGCCAGACGGCGCTCGAGAACCGGCTCACCGCGCGCGTCGGCGCAGCGGGCGGACGCCTGCACGCGGGCCGTTCGCGCAACGATCAGGTGCTCGCCGCCCTGCGCCTGTACTTGCGCGATGCCACGGCTGAGCTGCGCCTGGGCGCGCTCGCCGTGGCCGATGCGCTCGATGCGCTGGCGGCGCGCGATGGGGCGATCCCGCTGCCGGGGTATACGCACCTGCAGCAAGCGATGCCGAGCACCGTTGCGCTGTGGGCGCAAGGTTACGCCGCCGAAGTCCGCGACGATGCCGAGGGCCTGCGCCTGACGTCGCGGCGCGTGCAGAAGAATCCGTTGGGCTCGGCCGCCGGCTATGGCACGCCGAATTTACCGATCGACCGCGACGCGACGCGGCAACGCCTGGGTTTCGCTGAAAACCATGAGCCGGTGACCGCAGTGCAATTGTCGCGTGGCAAAGCCGAGGCGCAGATCTTGTTCGAGATCACGCTGCTGGGGCAGGACTTGGCGCGCCTCGCAGCCGATGTGCTGTTGTTCTACACGCAAGAATTCTCCTACTTGCGCCTGCCGGAGGAGTTCACGACCGGTTCGTCGATCATGCCGCAGAAACGCAATCCGGACGTGTTCGAACTGGTGCGCGGACGCAGCGCGGTCGCGCATGCCGCGCTGAACGAAGTGTTGGGTTTGACCCAAAAGCTGAATTCGGGCTACCACCGTGACCTGCAGCTGATCAAAGCGCCGCTGTTCCGCGGCATCGACTGCTGCGCGCAAACCCTCGATATTTTGCCAAGTGCGCTCTGCGCAGTGCGCTTCGTCGCCGAGAACATCCGGCTGGACCGCGGTATCGACGCTGCCGCGGCCGCGAACGCGCTCGTGGTGCGTGAAGGCATTCCGTTCCGCGAGGCCTATCGGCGCATCGCCGCGGCGCTCAAGGGCAAGTGAGGCGGCCGGCCAGATTGCGCTAGCGTTGGTCACCCCGATTGGCGTATTGTGCGCGCCATGAAAAAATTCAACCTGGTCTTTTTGCTGCAGATCTGTGGAGCGCTGGCTCTGACCGGTACGCCCATGTTGGCGGGCGCCGAGACATCCCCGGCCTCCGCAGCGCCGGCGCCGGTCCCAGCGCCCGCTCCGGCGTTGCCGTCCGGTGATGAAGCGGGCTATTTGATCGGCCTGAATTTCGGCCAACAAATGCATCAAGTCGGCATCACGTCGGAGGTCCCGACGAGCGCCGTCGAACGCGGCTTGAAAGACGGCCTCGCCGGCAAGAAGATCGCGGCCGCCGATCAGCAGCGTCTGCAGGCATTCATCCATTCGGTATTGGACGCGAGCCTCGCGCGCAACCGCGAAGCTGCGAAAAAATTCCTTGCGCACAACGCCAAGGCCAAGGGCGTCAAGACGACCGCCTCGGGTCTGCAGTACAAGGTCATCGACGCCGGCAGCGCCAAGGAGCCCGCACCGACACCGGCCGACGAGGTTACTGTGCAGTATCGCGGCCGCTTGCTCGACGGCACGGAATTCGACAGCTCCTACGCGCGCGGCACGCCGGCCACGTTCCCGGTCGACCGTGTCATCAAAGGTTGGCAGGACGCCCTTGTGCTGATGAAGCCGGGCGCCAAGTGGGAACTGTTCATCCCGCCTGAATTGGCTTACGGCTCGACGCCGCGTCCCGGCATTCCGCCGGGCTCCTTGTTGATATTCGACGTCGATCTCCTGAGCGTGAAGCCGGGCGCGGCATCGACGCCGCCGCCGGTGCCCACGGAATCCGCGCCGGTCAAGCAATGAACGGTGTCGCCGCCCCGGCGCTCCGCCTGGGCGACGCGCGCGGTGGCGGATCGCGGAGCTATACTGGGACGGTGCGGCTAGCCTGGCTCGTGACCCTGTGCGGCGTGACCGGATTGCTCGGCGGATGCGGGCAGAAGGGCCCGCTCGTGCTGCCGGCCGCGCGCACGCGCACGAAAGTCCCGGCCCAACTGCCGGTTCCGGCGGCATCCGCGGCGGACAAAAACAATCCCGCCGCGGCGACTGGTGCGCCCCAACCTTGAGCCGGCGGCCGCGGTGATCGGATGAATCCCCGCAAACTCGTCCTCATCGACGGCTCCTCTTATTTGTACCGCGCGTTCCATGCGCTGCCGCCGCTCGGCAACTCCAGAGGCGAACCCACCGGCGCCGTGCTTGGCGTACTGAACATGCTGAACAAGCTGATCAAGGACGAGGCGCCCGAGCGTATCGCCGTCGTCTTCGATGCGCCGGGCCGCACGTTCCGCGACGAGTTGTTCGAGGCTTACAAAGCGCACCGGCCGCCGATGCCGGATGACCTGCGCGCGCAGATCGAGCCGCTGCTGGCTGCGGTCGAAGCGATGGGATTGCCGTTGCTGCGCATTGCCGGCGTGGAGGCCGATGATGTGATCGGCACTTTGGCGAGACGCGCCGCCGCCGCCGGCCTCTCCGTCTTGATCTCGACCGGCGACAAGGACATGGCGCAGCTCGTCGGCCCCAATGTCGAGCTCGTCAACACGATGAGCAACACGCGCCTCGACCGGGCCGGCGTCAAGGCGAAATTCGACGTCTTTCCGGAACAGATCATCGACTATCTCGCCCTCGTCGGCGACAGCTCGGACAATATTCCAGGCATCACCGGCGTCGGACCGAAAACCGCGGCCAAGTGGCTCAATCAGTATCAAACCCTGGATGTATTGATCGCGCACGCCGGCGAAATCGCAGGCAAGGTCGGCGAAAATCTGCGCGGGGAACTGGCGATGCTCGAATTGTCGCGCAAACTCGCGACGATCGACCTCGACGTCGCACTCGACGTCACGCCCGACGGTCTTGCGGCAAAAGCGGCCGATTTTTCCCGCCTGCGCGACCTGTATTCGCGGCTCGAGCTGCGCGTGTTGTTGAAATCCCTGGAAACCACCGCGCCCATCGCCGCGCCCACGGCGACACCGGCATCGGCGCCCGTCCCCGCCGCCGCGCCGGGACTCGCGGCCTTTCCGGTCCCGGCGGCGCGGCAGTACACGACGATCACCGATTGGACGGCGCTGGACGCCTGGCTTGCCAAACTCGACGCCGCGGAGCTGGCCGCTTTCGATACCGAAACCGACGACCTTAACTACATGCGGGCGCGCATCGTCGGGCTGTCGTTCGCTGTAACGCCGGGGGAAGCCGCGTACGTGCCCCTGGCCCATGACTACGCCGGCGCCCCGAACCAGCTCAACCGCGATGCGGTGCTCGCGGTGCTGAAGCCGTGGCTGGAAAACTCCGGCAAGCCCAAATTGGGGCATCACCTGAAATACGACATGCATGTGCTCGGCAATCACGGCATCGCGATCGCCGGCCAGCGCTACGACTCGATGCTGGAGTCCTACGTGCTGAACAGCGTCGCCAACCGCCACGACATGGATTCGGCAGCGATGAACTACCTGGGCATCCGCACGATTCATTTCGAGGACGTCGCCGGCAAGGGCGCGAAGCAAATCACGTTCAATCAAGTCGACGTCGATCGCGCGGCCGAATACGCCGCCGAGGACGCCGATGTCACGCTGCAGCTGCACCGCGCGTTGTGGCCGCAAATCGAGGCGCAGCCGCAGCTGCGTACTCTCTACGAAACGATCGAGCAGCCGCTGGTGCCCGTGCTGTTTCGAATGGAGCGCAGCGGCGTGCTCGTCGACCGCGAACTGATGCAGGTGCAGAGTGCACAGCTGGCGGTGCGGCTGCGGGAACTCGAGCGCGAAGTGCATGCGGAGGCGGGCGGTCCATTCAACTTGGATTCACCGAAACAGCTGCAAGAGATCTTGTTCGGCAAGCTCGGCATTCCGGTGATCCGCAAGACACCGACCGGGCAGCCATCGACGGCCGAAGACGTGCTCGACGAACTTGCGGCGGACTATGCGCTGCCGCGGTTGATCTTGGACTATCGCAGCGTTGCCAAGCTCAAATCGACGTATACGGACAAACTACCGGAGCAAATCGAACCCGCGACGGGCCGCATACATACCTCGTATCATCAAGCAGTCGCCGCGACCGGCAGACTGTCGTCGTCGGACCCGAATCTGCAAAATATTCCGATTCGTACACCCGAGGGGCGCCGCATCCGGCAAGCTTTCGTCGCGCCCGCCGGGCACCGGCTCGTTGCCGCTGATTACTCCCAAATAGAGCTGCGGATCATGGCGCATCTATCGGGCGATGCGGGCTTGTTGCGGGCGTTCGCCGAAGACCGCGACATTCATCAAGCGACGGCAGCCGAAGTGTTCGGCATTTCGCCGGCGGCGGTCACCGCCGATCAGCGCCGCTCCGCCAAGGCGATCAATTTCGGCTTGATCTACGGCATGTCGGCGTTCGGACTAGCGCGGCAATTGGGCATCGGCCGCGGCGATGCGCAGAAGTATGTCGACCTCTATTTCGAACGCTACCCGGGCGTCAAACTGTACATGGATCGGACGCGCAATCAGGCGCGCGCGGCCGGCTTCGTCGAAACCGTGTTCGGCCGGCGCCTGTATCTCCCGGAGATCCAATCGCGCAATCAGGCGCTGCGTCAATATGCCGAACGCAGCGCAATCAATGCGCCGATGCAGGGCACGGCGGCGGACATCATCAAACGTGCGATGATCGACGTCGACGGGTGGCTGCAGGGTGCCGAAGTGCCCGCGCGGCTGATCATGCAGGTCCACGATGAACTGGTGCTCGAGGTAGCGGATGCCCACGTCCCCGCCGTCGTCGCCGAGCTGCGGCTGCGCATGGCGCGCGGCGCCGATTTGAAGGTCCCGCTGAAAGTCGACATCGGCGTCGGCGATAACTGGGACCAGGCGCACTAGGGTCCGCTGCATGGATATTGCAGCGGCGCACACTGCTCGTAAATCGGTAAAAGCGCAATAATTATAGAGACTTAGCTCACACCGCCATATTATTGGCTGCTCTGGAACTTTCGCGGACCGTCCCCATCTAACTTTTTGAGCGACCAAATCGCTCCCCGTTCTTCTCCCTGAACGGGCAGACCCGGTCTGTCATCCCCATGCCGGGTTGGTCTGCCCCGATGGCTGCTTCCAAGCGACCGTCGGGGCTTTTTTTTAGGCGGCGGAAAACCAGGTGTCAATCACGTCGCGCGCCTCCTCGAAACCCAGGTGCGCCTGCGCGGAAAACAATTGCACGCTCACCGCCGTGTCCGTGCAGGCGGCGCGAGTCTCGCGCAGCACGCGCAGCGATTCCTGGCGGTTCAGTTTATCCGCCTTGGTCAGCAGCACGTGCGCCATCCGCCCGCGCGCGAGCACCCATTCGAGCATCGCCGCATCCTGCTGGCCGAGCCCGCGCCGGCTGTCGACGATCAGCACGAGTCCGACGAGCGACGTACGCACGTTGAAATAATGTTGCATCAACGCGAGCCAATGGGCGCGCACCCTTTCCGGCACTTTCGCGAAACCGTAACCCGGCAGGTCGACCAAACGCCGCTGCGGCGCGAGTTCGAAAAAGTTGATCAGTTGCGTGCGGCCCGGCGTGCGGCTGACGCGCGCCAGCCCGACGCGTTGCGAAATCGCATTGATCGCCGTGGACTTGCCAGCGTTCGAACGCCCCGCGAACGCCACCTCGCGGCCGACGTCCGCGGCGAGTTGATGCGGCTCGGCGGCGCTCGTCACGAATTTCACATTGGGGTATGTCGACATGGCCGCCCGTTGAACGTAAATTATTGAGCGTAGTGTACAATTTAGCGGCGAAAGCGGTTCGGTTCAGTGGGGGGTAGAGCGCGATCATGAAGCGATTTCTGGTTCTCGCAGCAGCATTCAGCGCAACAGTTCTCAGCGGCGCGGCTTACTCGGCCGGCACCGCCGCGGCCAGCACCGCCGCGGCCGGCGCCGCCAAAGCCGTCGTGTGTCAGGCTTGCCACGGCGCCAACGGCAACAGCGTGAATCCCGAATGGCCAAGCCTTGCCGGGCTGGGCGCCGACTATATCGCGGAACAATTGCAGTATTTCAAGGACGGCAAACGCAAGAACCCCGTGATGTCGCCGAACGCGGTAGGCTTGAGCACGGCCGACATGGAGAATCTAGGCGCCTATTTTAACGCCATGCCGAACACCGGACTCGAGGCGGATCCGACGTATTGGCAAACGGGCCAACAGCTCTATCGTGGCGGCGACGCCGAGCGCGGCATTCCGGCGTGCATGGCCTGTCACGGACCCACCGGCCTCGGCAACGAGCCGGGCAAGATCCCCGCGCTGCGCGGCCAGCACTCCGTCTACTTGATCAAACAGCTGCAAGACTACGCATCGGGGGCGCGAATGACTGGACCCAACGACATCATGCAGACGATTGCGAAGCGGCTCACTGCCGACGACATGCGTAACCTGGCCTCCTATGTTCAGGGGATTCGATGATGCTGCGATTCAACCGCCTCCCACTGTTGATCGGCCTTGCTCTGTTGCTCGCCGCTTGCGCGAAGCAGCGGCCGACATCCGAGACGACGCCCGCGGCGGCGGCGCAAACCGCCCCCGGATCGGCATCCACCGCGGCAACGATCCCGGGCGGCGAGTCGTCCGGCATGGCCGTTGCGCCGTCGACGATCAAGCGGCTGAACGAGGATGGCTCTGAAACCGTCGAAGACACGAGCGGCGACACCGGCGCGCACAATCCGTTGTATGCAGCGGTTGCCGCGGCCGCGGCGGCGACGACCTCGAACGGGCCGAGCCGGTGGCAAGCAGGAGTCAATTACACGCGTCTCGTTCCGGCGCAACCGACGTCCGCGCCGCCGGGTCAAGTCGAAGTCCTGGAATTTTTCTGGTACGCCTGCCCGCACTGTTACGCACTCGACCCGCTCGTCGAGGCCTGGAGAAAGACCAAGGCCCCGTACGTCAGCTTTTCGCGCGTACCGGTCACCTGGAATCCCGGTACGCGGTCGCTCGCGCGACTTTTCTACACTTTGCAGGCGCTCGGTAAGCTGGATGAGCTGCACACGGCGATTTTCAAGGAAATTCATGTCAACAACGATCCGTTGACCGGCACTGACGACGCGAACTCGGAGCGCATGCAATTGGCCTTCGTGCGGAAATTCGACGTCTCGGCGCAGGCGTTTACGAATGCGTATCACTCGTTCTCGGTGGAAACGGATCTGCAGCGGGCGGACGAACTGGTCGCGCGCTATCGCATCACCGGCGTACCGACGTTCGTCGTCAACGGCAAGTACGTGGCCGACGTCGGCACCGCGGGCGGCGAGAACAAGCTGCTGGAACTGGTCAGCGACCTCGCCGCGAGCGAACACAAGCACACCTGAGGGGTTGGCGCGCCCGGCGGGATTCGAACCCACGACCTTCGGCTTCGGAGGCCGACACTCTATCCAGCTGAGCTACGGGCGCAACTTGCGGGGTGGCGATAGTACTCGCGGACGATCAGCGGCGTCTACCTTGGGAACAGGCCGACGATTTCGACCCAGGTAGGATTCCGGCCGACTCGATGCTCGCGCAGGCAGATCAGTTCGCCGCTCGCCGCGTCGATCAGATGGCAGACGACGGAGTTCGACAGCTGGCCCGCGGCCAGCAAGAAGCTGCCCGACGGATCGACGTTGAAAGCCCTCGGCCTCTCGACCGTGGGATACGAATCGATGCGCGTCAAGCGGCCGTCGCCGGCGCCGACCGAGAATGCGAGCAGCGTGCTCGTCGTGCGCTCCGACACATACAGAAATCGTCCGTCGGGGCGCATATGTATATCGGCGCCCCAAGGCCGTCCGGTAAAGCCGTCCGGCAGGCAAGCCACGGTCTGCACCGAAGCGCCGAGGGTGCCGGCCGCGGCAGCGAACGGATAGACGTCGATCGTGGCGTCGAGTTCGCCGACGACGTAAGCGTGCGCGCCGTCGGGCGCGAAAGCGACGAATCGCGGACCCGATTTTGCGCGGACGCTCAGCGTCAGCGGCTCATTCGGCAGCAGTTTGCCGGTCGCGGCATCGAACCGCCTCTGGTAGATCAAATCGCCGCCGACGCTGGTATGCAGCGCGTAGCGATTCGACGGATCCGTAATGATGCAGTGTGCTTTCGGCTCGGTCTCGATGGTCTGCAGCGTGTCGCCGACGACGCCGTTCGCCATAATCGCATTGACGCTGACCTTGGCGGCACCATACGAGGCGCTCAGCAAAAAGCGGCCCGTTCGGTCGGTCGCCAAGTACGCGGTGCTGTCGGGGAGCGGTGTGCTGCCGATCCGCTCGGGCAGCCCGGTGCGCTGATCGATCGCATACGTCCCCACGGACGATTGAGCGGCGCCGCTCAGGTGGCCGGCGTACAGATAGTCGCGTTTGGGATTTAGCGCCAGCACGATCGAGCGGCCAACTTGCGCCGGGCGCTGCACAACCACCGCACCGAGCGGCGTCAGATCGCCGTCCTCCCGCAGACTGAAGATCGAAAGATCCTGGCTATCGGCATTCGCGACATAAACCACGCAGCGGGTTCTAGCGACGCTCATCGTGCGGCTGTGTCGCGCGGCGAAATCATGATCCTCTGCCGCGGGTTGCCGTACTCGATGCGCAGGCGATCGACAACTTGGCTGCATCCAGGCGGTATCGCGTGCCGAGGAGCACCCATAGCAACAGGCCGAGCGTCGACTTTGGAATCAAATTCACTCACGGCCGCTGTCCGCATCCCCGCTGCTGATCCCGCCGACACGGCCAGTATGCTCGCGGCAATCGGCATCTTGAAGGCCCAGTTCGAGAAGAGGGCGGACAGCGAACGGCCTCACAGGAGAAACGGGATCAGCGCGGCGACGCGCCGAGCGTACGCCTCGTAGGCGGCACCGAATTGCCCGCGCATGCCGCGCTCTTCGATGACGACCCGGCGCCATATCGCCGCAGCGGCCAGCGCCACCGCCGCAACTGCGCGCCATTCGCCGATCGCGAGCGCGGTGCCGACGAATCCCAGCAGCAAACCGCTGTAGATCGGATGCCGTGCGAGACGGTACGGTCCGTTCGTGACGAGCGCGTGATCGACCTTGATCGTCACGGTGCCGCTCCAGTTGCGCCCGAGTTGCCGGCGCGCCAGGATCGCAAACAGCAGACCCACGGCCGTGAGCATCGTTCCGCACCATAGCAGCCACGCGGCGCGCGGCAGAAACCGCTCGCCGATCCCCGCGATCGGCATGCGGCTGGGCGACAACAACAAGAATGCGAGGATCAGCGGCGCGGTATTGGCGGCGCGCGAGAGCGGAGATTCCCGCCATCGCGTCGCTTTGACATCACGTGCCGCAGCCCACCAGTACAGAGCCCAACCGAGCCACATGGCGGGAATCAGCGTGCGGATAACTGCAACTGCGTTCATGCCTCAAAGCATCGCGCCCGGGGGCGCATGAGGGTACATCGGCATCGCGCTGCCAAGTCTAGCGGGAATGGACGGCGAGTGCGGATTCTGTGCCGCTGCAGCTATTCCGTCTCCAGCCGTGCCTCGCTATACTGTGGCGCGAACTTTTTTATTTCTCTTTTTCAGTGAGTTACCGTGGATAAGATCGAATCCTCAGATACCCATTTCTTCAACTCTTTCAGTCTAGTACTCGGCATTTTGATATTTGTTACGATCGTCTTCTTCGTGACGGCGCGGCGTATAGGCGGCGCACAATTGAAAGAGCAGACGACGGAG
Organism: Gammaproteobacteria bacterium; assembly: GCA_043746615.1. Classification (GTDB taxonomy): domain Bacteria; phylum Pseudomonadota; class Gammaproteobacteria; order Steroidobacterales; family Steroidobacteraceae; genus Bog-1198. The sequence continues at coordinate 14,120 of JAYTQR010000108.1, forward strand.
CAGTTGTATCTACACGCGGTCGAGTCGAATACCGCACCGTTCGCGCGCGAGGCCATCGCCGGACAAGACAACACGGCGCTTGCGGCCGTAGCAACCGCGGCGGCAGCGCCGGCCGCGGACGTGCCGAAGACCGGACAAGAAGCATTCAAAAAAGTGTGCTCGTCGTGCCATCTGTTGGGCATCAACGGCGCACCGAAAATCGGCGACCATGCGGCCTGGGGCCCGCGAATCGCCGAGGGCAAGGCGACCTTGTATCAACACGCTATGCATGGCTATAACAAGATGCCGGCGCGAGGCGGCACGACCTGGCCGGACGCGACGATACGCGCGGCCGTTGATTACATGGTGTCGCTCAACAAATAGGCCGGTCCAGCGCGCGCAGCCGGACCGCTTCGGACACGTGTGCGACGCTGATGCGCCCGCCGCCGGCGAGGTCAGCGCAACTGCGAGCCATCTTCAGCACGTGGTGATAGGCTCGCGCCGATAATCCGAGCCGGCTCGTGGCCGCACCGAGCAACGCGCGCGCGGCGCGTTCCGGCCGGCAGATCCGTGCCATTTCCGGCGCCGTCAGGCGCGCGTTGAGCTTGCCTTGCCGGTCCATTTGTATGCTCTGCGCGGCCGCGACTCGCAGCGCGACGGCGGCCGACGTTTCGGCCGCGGCCGGAGCGTCCGCAAGAAGTTCGTCCGCCGGCAATGCGGGCATCTCGATGTGCATGTCGATGCGGTCGATCAGCGGTCCGGACAGGCGGTTGCGGTAGCGCCTCACTTGATCCTCCGTGCAGCGGCAACGGCCGCGCGGGTCGCCGACGTAGCCGCAGGGACAGGGATTCATTGCCGCGACTAATTGAAAGCGCGCTGGAAATTCCCAGGATCGCTTGGCGCGCGACAACATCACGACGCCGCTTTCCAGCGGTTCGCGCAGCGCCTCGAGCGCGTTGCGTGCGAACTCCGGCAGCTCGTCGAGAAACAAGACACCGAGATGCGCGAGCGAGAGCTCGCCGGGCCGCGCGCCCCCGCCGATCAACGCGGCGACCGACGCCGTATGCTGCGGGTTGCGAAACGGTCGCCGTGCGCACGGCGAAGGCCGGCGCCCGGCAGCGGATTCGACGCTGGCGACTTCCAGCGCCTCGCGATCCGACAGCGCCGGCAATAGCCCGGGCAGGCGCTGGGCGAGCATCGTCTTGCCGGCGCCGGGAGGCCCGATCAGCAGCACGCCGTGTGCGCCGGCCGCCGCAATTTCCAGGGCGCGCTTGGCAGCGAACTGGCCGCGTAGATCGGCCAGGTCGAAGTCGGCGGCGTGATCCGGCGCCGTCACGGGTGCGGCCGCCGGCAGATCCGCGCCGCCACGCAGAGCTATGCAGACTTGCAGTAGATGTCTCGCCAAGCGCACGCGCGATGTCCGAATGAGGCCCGCTTCCAGCGCGTTCGCGGCAGGCACGATCAACTCGCTGCCGTGTTCGGCCCCGGCCACGAGCGCCGGCAACAGTTTCGCCGTCTCGCGCAACTCTCCGCTTAGGGATAATTCGCCGTAGAACTCGCGGCGCCGCAAAGCATCGAGCGGCAATTGACCGCTGGCCGTCAAGATGCCGATCGCGATCGGCAGGTCGAATCGGCCGCCCTCCTTCGGCAGATCCGCCGGTGATAAATTGACGGTGATCCGGCCGGCGGGAAACGCCAAACCGGCCGTCAGCAACGCCGAGCGGACGCGCTCCTTGCTTTCGCGCACGACCGCCTCGGGCAGCCCGACGATCAGAAAATTCGGCAACCCGCTCGCCAAGTGGACGTCGACGTGCACCAACGGCGCGGCGAGCCCTTGGGGTGCGCGGCTCAACACGGTGCTGACCTTCGTGAGTTGGCCCACTTAATCACCGGCGCCGCCGCTCAGAACATCGGCGGCGGTGCTATTGACCGGCGAGTCTGGCTTCGAGGTCCTTGAGCTTGGCTTCGAGCGCGGCGAGCTGGGCCTGCGTGCGCGCCAGCAACGCGGCTTGAACATCGAACTCTTGGCGGTTGATCAAATCGAGTTTGCTGAACTGGGCCTGCAGTACCGCTTTGAAATTGCCTTCGATTTCGCGTCCGAACGCACGGACGGGTTCCGGCACGGAATCGGCAAGCCGGCGCGCCAGCTCATCCAGCGCGGCTGAATTGATGAAGTTCATTGAAGACACCTCTCGAAAATACACCACGGTCACGAAAATACACCTTGGACGCACGTCAGCAACGCATGCTGCGCACCTGGCTGCGCCACAGCGGTGCACAACCGCGCCGGCACCGCCGCTACGTCGTTGTTTCTGGCAGCACCGCCAGATGGCATGGAAGCTGCAGCACGACTGCCGATAGTACTCGGGTCAGGCAAAGGAGGCTGCGCGAATAAGTGGTGCGGGCGCGGATAAATGCATGAAGTTGATCACGGCCATCATCAAGCCGTTCAAGTTGGACGAGGTTCGCCAAGCGGTCGATGATTCGATCGCGGCACAAGTGACGGAGGCCCTCTGCAATGTAGCGAGAACCGGAAAATTCGGCGACGGCAGAGTGTGGGCCGGCGCAAGATTCGCGGCGTTTATACCTCACAAAAATGCAATACTCCATGCTGTAGCGCAGCAATTGGCGCATCCTTTCTGTTACGGGAGTGGCTTACTATGAATAAAAGGAGTTCACCTGAATGAAAATGATCATGGCCATCATCAAGCCATTCAAGCTGGACGATGTGCGCTCCGCACTAGCGGAAGTAGGTGTTCAGGGCATTACCGTGACCGAGGTCAAGGGTTTCGGCCGACAAAAGGGTCACACTGAACTGTATCGGGGCGCAGAGTACGTGGTGGACTTCTTGCCCAAGGTGAAGCTGGAACTGGCCGTCGATGACGAGCAGGTGGAACGAGTCCTCGAAGCGATCATCGAGTCGGCGCGCACGGGCAAGATCGGTGATGGCAAGATATTCGTAGCGGATCTCGGTCAGACGGTGCGTATTCGCACGGGAGAGACGGGTTCGCTGGCTTTGTAGGGATCGCGCGGGGGGGGGTCGAATCATGAAACGCATTCTGTTGTGTGCAGTTCTTCTCGCGTGGTCGGGACTGGCATCGGCTGTCGTCTACAAATGGATCGGCGCTCGTGGCAACCTGCAGTATGGCGACGAACCGCCCGAGGGGGTGCACGCCGAGGTCGTGCGGCTTATCGGCATGGAGCAGACGCGGCCCGTCCCGAGGAAGAGCAACGAAACTTCGCAATCGCCGGCCACCGCAGCCGTCGATCCGCTCGCGAACGAGAAAAAAATTGAAGAAAAGGCGGCTGTCGATCAGGACGTCGCGGCCGTGCGCAAGAAACGCTGTGCCGAGGCTCAATCGCACTACCAGCAACTGATCGATAACCGGCGCCTGTACAAGGTCGACACGACCGGCGAGCGTGAGTACTTGACGTCGGCGCAAATCGACGCGGCGCGGCTCAGTGCCAAGCAAGACGTCGACGGCTATTGCGGGAACGGCGCCGGCCAATAGAACGTTCGGTTCGCCCTCGCCAAGCCCGCGCCGCACTTTGCCGCCGCTGGCGCAAAGCTTTAGGCTACGCGCCCAAAGCACGTTGCGGCGGAGAATCAACTCGATGCGTACCGGTTTTGTCGGATTGGGCGCCATGGGCGGACCGATGGCGCGGAATCTTCATCGAGTCGGCTTGCTCGCGGGCGTATGGAACCGTACGGCGGAAAAGGCGGCGGGGCTGGCCGGCGAGCTCGGCTGCCGTGCGTATCCGACGCTTGCCGCGCTCGCGGCTGATTGCGAAACCGTCGTGATCTGCGTGTCCGCCGACGCCGATGTCAGCGCCGTGATCGCCGGCCTCGCCGGCGCTCTGAAGCGCGAATCGATCGTCATCGACTGCTCGACGGTCGGCGCAGGCACCGCGCGAGCGATGCACGCGCAGCTCGCCGCCGCCGGCGTGGGCTTTCTCGATTGCCCGGTCAGCGGCGGTGTCGAAGGGGCACGCCACGGGACGCTCGCGATCATGGCGGGCGGCGACGAAGCGGTATTCACGCGCGCCCGGCCATTGCTCGAGAGCCTCGGACGCAAAGTTGCCTATTTGGGCGCGAGCGGCGCCGGCCAGGCGGCCAAGGCCACGAATCAGATCATGTGCGCAGGTATCATCCAAGCGGTGGCGGAAGCCATGGCATTTGCGCAAGCAGAGGGCTTGCCTCTCGATCAACTGATCGACACGCTCGGTCAAGGCGCCGGCTCGAGCTGGTACTTCGTCAATCGCGCGCCGTTCATGGTCAAAGGGCAATATCCCGCGGGCTTTCGCGTGCGCCTGCATGCAAAGGATCTGCGGATTTGCCGCGACATGGCCGCAGTGCACGGCGCCTCTCTACCTGTCGTCGAATCGACGCTCGCACAATATGCCGAGCTGATCCGCCAAGGTCACGGCGATGAGGACATCTCGACCCTCTATCGGCTGAAGACCGCGCTGTTTGCCGACGTCGAGCCGCAGCCGCCCGACGCACCGCAATGAACCGTCCAGTCGTGCGCATCGCGACCCGCAAGAGCCAACTCGCGCTTTGGCAGGCCGAACACGTCGCGGCACTGCTGCGCAGCGCGCATGCGGGGCTCGACGTCCAAATCCTACCGATGTCGACCAAGGGCGACCTGATTTTGGATCGCAGTCTCGCGGCGATCGGCGGCAAGGGCCTGTTCATCAAGGAACTCGAAGCGGCGCTCGAGGACCGCCGCGCCGATGTCGCCGTGCACTCGATGAAAGATATGCCGGCGGAGTTGCCGCCGCAGTTCACGATCGCTGCGGTGTTGCCGCGCGCCGATCCGCGCGATGCTTTGGTCGCGACGCATTACGCGCGCCTCGAAGATCTCCCGCCGCACGCTCGCGTCGGCACCTCAAGCCTGCGCCGCCAGGCGCAGCTGTTGGCCGCTCGTCCGGATTTACGCATCGAAGCTTTGCGCGGCAACCTCGACACGCGATTGCGGCGTCTCGATGCAGGCGAATTGGATGCAATCGTGCTCGCCTGCGCGGGCTTGATGCGTCTCGGCTGGGAAGCGCGCATCACGGTGCATCTCGACACTTGTGTCTTCTTGCCTGCGGTGAGCCAAGGCGTCATCGGCGTCGAATGCCGCGCCGGCGACGAGGCAACGATCGCGCGCTTATTGGTGCTCGAACATCGCGCGACGCGAATCGCGATGGATGCGGAACGCGCGTTTGCCGGCCGCCTCGGCGGTAGTTGCCGGTCGCCGATCGCGGCCTATGCCGAACTCGAGCGCGGCCGACTGACGCTCGACGGGCTCGTCGCGGAGCCCAACGGTTCGCGGCTGTGGCGTGATTCGGCGGCGGGGCCCGCGGAGGCGCCCGCGGCGCTCGGCGCGCAATTGGCGGAACGGGTGCTCGCGGCCGGCGCCGGCGCACTGCTCGATCAGCTGCGCGCGGACTGACGGATGACGGCGTTACGCGGAGTCGGAGTTCTGGTCACGCGTCCCGAGTACCAGGCGATGCCGTTGTGCCGCGCGCTCGAAGCCGAAGGGGCCGCCGCTTTCCGCCTGCCGGCGATCGACATCCTGCCGACGGCCGACCGCCGGACGCTGCTGGCGCGCACCGGGAATCTCGATGCATTTGACCTGATCGTTTTCGTCAGCGCGAATGCGGTGCGCTTCGGCGCATCCCTATTGGAGCAAAAACGCAATTTGACGCTCGCCGCCGTCGGTCCGGCGACCGCCCGGGCGTTGAATCAGGCGGGTTACCGCGTGTCGATCGTGCCGCGCGGCGGCTACGACACGGAGAATCTTCTTGCCCATCCCCGGTTCCAACATTTGACCGGCCAGACCGTGTTGCTGGTCAAAGGCAGCGGCGGGCGCGAATTGCTCGAGGCTATCATGGCGCTGCGCGGCGCGACCGTCGAGGTCGCCGAAGTCTATCAACGCCGGCCCGCTATGCCGGCCGCGGCGGAACTCGAGG
>JAYTQR010000109.1:0-14686 GCA_043746615.1 Gammaproteobacteria bacterium
TTTCCGCGGCAATCGCGGCCGCGCTGGACATCGATCATTCGCAGCACGCGCGGCAGACGCTGTCGCGGTTGCTGCGATTCGCGTTGCGAGGCCGCAGTGGAGAGCCGCTCGATATCTGGTGCGTGCCTGCGACGGCACGCCTGGCGCTCTGAGCGCGGTCCGAGCGGGAGAGCAGCGCATTGCCGAAACCGAGCAAGCTGAAGATCGGCGGGCGCCGGTCGGCGCGGGGACCGCGGGCTGCCAGCGCGGTCGAATCAAGTTCACCGCCGTGCTATTTACCGGCGTTCGACGCCGCGGCAATCGCGCCGGCCGAAACGGGCATCGGACTCAAGCGGATCTACGACGCGCGCGACACCGTGGATGGATTCCGCGTACTCGTGGATCGGCTCTGGCCGCGCGGCGTCCGCAAGGATCAGGCGGCACTCGACGCTTGGGCCCGCGAACTCGCACCGAGTACCGCACTGCGCCGATGGCTGCATGACGATACGGCCCGCTGGAGCGAGTTTTGCGCGCGCTATCGCCTGGAATTGCAAGGTCAGACGCCCGCGCTCGAAGGACTGCGGCAGCGCGCACGCACGCAGTGGATCACCTTGCTTTACGCCGCCAAAGACCGGCAATTCAATCACGCGGTCGTGCTTCGCGAGGTCCTGCTGGCCGCCACACCGGGGGACTATCGGGGCTTTGGGTAGCGGCCGGCGGAGCGGGGCGCCAAACTGCGAACTGCGTCTCATTTTTTGGGTTTTTTCCGTTAAAGTCAGATCTGCGCAAGCTTATTTTTATATGGTAGCGCTCATGAAACCGACAGGGACCCTGCAATTGCGACCCGGCGCAGTCGAGCGGGGCTTTACGCTGATCGAGTTGATGGTCACCGTCCTCATTGGGGCGATCCTCATCGCGATTGCGATACCGGCTTTTAATACGTTCATTTTGAATGACCGCGATATTGCAGAGATCAACTCCTTGGTGGCCAGTTTCAATTACGCCCGCAGCGAAGCGGTCAAGCGGGATTCGGCCAATGGCATCATCGTGTGCCCGTCGAGCAACGGTTTGATTTGCAGCGGCACCTCGGCTTGGTCGGGCGGATGGATCGTGTCGGACTCGAATCCGGCCGACGCGCCGCTACAGGCCGTGCCGGCGCTCGCGGGCAGCAATACCCTGACGGCGACCGGTGCGGGCGCCGCCGGCATCAGCTTTTTGTCCGGCGGCACGGTCAATGGCGCCGTGACCATCCAGATCTGCGATACTCGCGGCGCAGCCTACGCGCGCGACGTCGAAGTCAATCAAACAGGGCGCGTCGCCGCGTCGCAAACCCCCGGAAAATCGGTTTCCGGCGCTCCCCTCGCGTGCCCCTGAGGCCATCGACATGCAAGCAACGCCCATACTGATTGCAGGACATCGGTCCCACGGCTTCACGATCGTCGAGGTCTTGGTTGCGCTCGTGGTCTTGAGCATCGGCCTGCTAGGCATCGCGAAATTGATGCTGTTCGCCTCGCATGCCAACGACAGCGCGTATCTGCGCAGTCAAGCGACCGAATTGGCCTACGAGATGCTCGATACGATGCGAGCCAACAGGCAAGCCGCAGTCCTGCATGACTATGACACCGCAATCAACGTCGTGCCATCGAGTCCGGGATCATGCGTCGGCATCGCCACCGGCTGCGGCGCTGCGCAATTGGCGCTATACGACGTCTATAGCTGGAAACAGCGCTTGGCTGCACCGACCGGCAGCTTGCCCGCAGGGCAAGGATCGGTCGTCACGTCGAACACCACGCCGGAGACCGCGACGATCACCGTGCTATGGGACGACTCCGCCGCACAACAGGTATTTGCCGGCACACCGGCCGGCGCGCAGGCGCCGATGGCGATCACGCTCGAGACCGTGCTATGAGGCCGTCGCGCGGATTTTCGCTGGTCGAACTCATGGTCGCGATCACGTTGGCTTTGATCGTCACGGGCGCCGTGCTGTCGGTTTTCGTGGCCACCCGTTCCGCATCGCAATCGACCGCGGGCACGGCAGCGCTGACGGATGGCGGCCGATTCGCACTCGATTTCATCCAATTCGCCGTACGCGACGCGGGCTACATGGCGTGCAACACGGCGCGGCGTCAAACCAGCATTTTGAACGGCGGCGCCACGCCGCTGTATTACTCGTTCACGGAACCTCTGGGGGGATTTGAAGCCGACGGAACGGCGCCCGGCGGCGCATACAGCGCAGCGGTCGGCAGCGCAACGACGCCTGTCGTCGCGGACGGCTCGGCGGGCGACTGGGTGTCGGGCTTGGATCCCGCGCTGACCGCCCCGCCGCTCGTCATCAAGGGCAACGACGTGTTGGTCGTGCGCTCCAGCTTGCGCAACACCCAACCGGTGTTCGTCACCGCGATTGTCGACGGCGCTGCGAACTTCACCGTCAATAATGCCGGCGGACTCGCCGCCAACGAACTCGCGGTGATCTCCGATTGCGCGAAATCCGTGGTCTTTCAGATCCAGCAAGTCGCTCCGCCATCGGGCCAGAACGCGAGCATCGCATTGTCGACCGGCGGACCGGCGCCCGGCAATATCGCGGCGAATTTCCTGCCGCTCAGTTTTTCAACCGGCTCGCAGGTGACGGCGGTCGACACCGTCGTATTCTACATCGGTGCGGGAGCCGACGGCGACAGCGCCTTGTACGCGGCCGACTTATACGACAGCAGCGGGAACTTCACCGGCGCGTTCAACGCCAAGGAACTGGTCCCCGACATCGAGGCGATGCAAGTCCTGTATGGTCTCGATACCAGCGGCACGCAATCGGTCGGCGGCTACGTCACAGCGGACCAGGTACCGGACTTCAATTCGATCATGAGCGTGCAGGTGGCGGTGCTCGCCGCGAGTTTGCCCGGCGCCGTCAAAGCGCCGAGCGTCGCGCCGACCTTTAACTTGCTCGGCACTGCCGTGACCGCACCGATCGACACTCGCGCACGGCATGTGTTCGAAGTCACGACTGCCGTGCGCAATGCGTTGCCCTGAGACGGAGTTCCAATGCGCCATACACTTCACTCGCTCACCGACCGGACGCACCAGAGGGGTGCGGTATTGTTGGTGGCACTGATCTTGTTGCTGATTCTGAGCCTGCTCGCCGTCACCACTGCGCGCATGCAGACCGTCGAGGAGCGGATGGCGCGCAACGAGGACAACCGGCAGATCGGTGCCGCACAGGCCGAAGCGGCGCTGCGCAGCGCCGAGGGCGGTTTGCTCAGCGGCAACTACACGAATTTCGCATCGGGCGCCAACGGCTTGTACGAATTGACCGGCGAATTGTCCACCTACGGCGGCAGCCTGCTGTCGACCATAGATTGGTCCTCGCCGACGCAAGTGCTCACTTACTCCGGCCCGGCGTTGAGCGCGGTGCCGGCGGCGCAACCGCCGAAATATATCATCGAAAGTTTGCCGCCAGTCGCCGTGCCCGGCTCGCCGATCAATGAGGTGCAGTACGGCAACGCCTCGCAGGGGACTGCCGTGTATCGCATCACCGCCCGAGGGGTCGGCGCCGACGGCACGTCGACCACCACGCTTCAAAGCATTTTTACTCAATAACCGCTTCGCAAGGAAGTCTGCATGGCCAAGCCGAAATTAGTATCGCGATGCACCCGGAGCCTGTATGCGGTGCTTGCGGCCGGCATCACCTTGCTGTGGGGATGGTCGTCGCCGGTCATCGCCGGCACGCCCGCGGTAGCGATCTCGCAGGTACCGGTTACCGTCAGCATTCCGGCGCATCCGCAAATTCTTCTGGCGGTGGCGAACTCACAGTCCATGGACGGGGATTTGGGCGGTGCAATCTGGACCGGCGCGGGTTCATTGGGCAGCGCTTACTCCACACTGCAGGCGTCCAGTTCACCGCTCAACTATACGATTCCGGCGAATTTCACCCCGCCTGCCAACGCGGGATCGGCAGGTCTCGCACCGTATACGGTCAATTCCGGCGGATATTTGCTGGATAACTCCGCCAGCCGCCTCAACATCGCCAAGGCGGCTATCACCGCGATTTTGAGTTCCTATATGAGCAGCGCGGATTTCGCCTTGATGGATTACGGTACCTCTGGGTTGACTGAATTCAACACCTGGGTATACCAGATGAGCAATTCGGGCGGGTTCACTTTCAGCGTGGCGCCACCGACGTCGGGCGAATACGTCGCCAACCCGTGCTACAACTACACCACCAGCGCTCCCGGTCCGGTACAGACGGATTGCGCCGCATTGGATGCGTTCTATGCCGGCCAGAGCATCAGCGCCAAGCCGTATATGTCGGTGGCGGCGAGCAGCGATGATCCGGCGATCAACGACGTGCTGTATGCCGCCAGCGGAATCGATCCGGTCTGCGTGGTCTACGGCGGTCCGACGCCGCCGACGCCGTATCCGCCGTATTACAGTATCGCCAATTACAACAGCGGCACCGTGTTCGAGACATACTCGAGCTGGGTCGCGGGCACGAATTGTCCGCGCGCGGTACAGACCGGACCGACGAACGCCGGCTTCGTACCGTACTCCACGCAGGTGATGTACGAGCAGCGCGGCTTCGGCTTTTATACGCTGAGCGAATCGGCGAACAACGCGACGACGCTCGTGACGATGCAATCTTCGGGGGCGACGCCGACGGCGGCGAGCGTTGCGGCGGCGATCGCGAAGTTCACGCCGTACTTGACGCCGGAAACGAATTCCACCGGCACCAACGAAATCAAGGCCGCCGCGACGCAGGCACCGACGGCGGGGATCATTGCCCAAGCAAAGACCTTCTTTTCCGGCAATATTCCCACGACGACCGGCTGCCCGGCACAGCGCTACCTCGTGCTGCTGACCGACGGCTTGCCGACGCTCGATTCGAGCGGCCATGCGTGGCCGCCGTTGGGCAGCGCCGCCGCGACCGGCTATGGCACCACGGCCACGTTCAACGCCGATGGGTCGTTGAATACGACCAACGATGAGGCGCTGACCGATGTCATTAATCAGCTGCAGCAGCTGTACAACAACGGCAACGGCGTCAAAACCTACATCATCGGTCTCGGCGCCGGCGTCGACCCGAGCGCCAATCCGACGGCGGCGGCCACGCTGAAGGCGATGGCGATCGCCGGGGGCACCGGCGATTACTTCGCGGCGACCAGTCCGCAGTCGGTCACCAGCGATCTGCAGATCATCATCAATAGTATTCTGGCCGCGACGCAATCGACGGCGGCGGCGGCTGTGAACTCGACCGGCCTCAACACGAATTCGGTCGTTTACCAGTCGCAATTCGACACGTCCGACAGCTATCGGGACTGGACCGGCAATTTGTACGCGTTTCCGATCAATCCGACGACGGCCGCCGTCAATACCAGTCCGAGCGCAGCCCTCTGGTCGGCGCAAACACAACTTGATCGGCAGTCCTGGGACAGCGGCCGAAACATCGCCACCTGGGATCCTATCGCCGCAACCGGCACGCCGTTCCGCTGGAGCACCGGTACGCCTGCAACCGGCATCGCGACATCGACGCTGCTCGGGCGGGAGTTGATGACGTTCAGCTCCGACACGAACGGCTCGGACGTGCTGGAATTTCTGCGCGGATCGGCTGCCCAGGAACAGCGCAACGGCGGCCAATTCCGCAACCGCACGCACAAGTTGGGCGACATCGTCAACAGCAATCCGCTGTACATCGGCGCACCCATGGGCCCGAATCAATCACCGTCGTATTTCGCGTTCGCCGCGGCCAACGCCGGCCGGCCGCCGGTCATCTACGTCGGCGCCGACGACGGCATGCTGCACGCCTTCGACGCGGGTACCGGCAATGAGTTATTTGCCTACCTCCCGCGCGGCGCCTATCAGAATCTCGTCAACCTGGCCTCGCCGTACTACAACGCGGTGCACCGCTTCTATGTCAACGGTTCGCCGCAGGCCTCGGATGTGCAGTTCACCGACAATAGTTGGCACACGCTGCTCGTCGGCACCGAAGCGCAGGGCGGCAACAGCGTCTTTGCGCTGGATGTCACCAACCCATCGAACATCATTTCCGAGGCGGCACTGGCATCTTCCGTGCTGTGGGACTTCACCGATACGGACATGGGCTTGGGCTTCAGTACGCCGGCCATCGCGGCTACCGCGGCTGGTTGGCAGGTGTTCGTCGGCAACGGCTACAACAGCCCCAACCAGAAGCCGATTCTTTATGCGCTGAATCCGCAGACGGGCGCGATGACCGCCAAGATCGACCTCTGTGCGGCAGTCGCGACCAGCCTTCCGGGCGCGTGCAATACGGGCGCCCCGAACGGACTGTCGACCGTCGTCGTCGTCAACAGCGGTGGCCAGATCGCGGGCTATGCAAATCTCCTCTACGCGGGCGACTTGCAGGGTAACGTGTGGCGTATCGACATCGCGAACGCCGATCCGACGCAGTGGACCGTGAGCGTGCTGTTTCAAGCCCGCGATCCAAGCGGCAACGTGCAGCCGATCACGACGTCGACCGTGGCGAGCCTGAATCCCCGCTACCCGCGCGTGTTGGGCACGATGGTGTTTTTCGGAACGGGACAGTTGCTCGGCACGCCCGATCTGAACAACGCGCAATTGCAGACGATCTACGGCGTGTACGATCCGCCCGCACCATACGCGGCGCCGTTGACTCGATCGAGCTTGGTCCAGCAGACCTTGGCATCGGTGCCCGCAGGCTCGCAAACGGTCGACATAGTAACTGGCAATGCCGTGACGATCCCCACCGTCAAGGGCTGGTACATCGATCTGAGCCTTAATCCCGGTGAACGCGTGGTCACCGACCCGCGCTTGGAAACCGGCGGCGGCCTGGTCTTGACGACCTATCAGCCGACGGACAGCGGCAGCAGCTGCACGGTCGGCGGCAATGCATTTCTGTACGTCATCAACTACGCCACCGGCGGTAGTTTCACCACTCCGCAGTTCGACCTGAACGGCGACGGGCAGATCACTGCCGCCGATACGGTCACGGTGGGTTCGACAGTTTATAATCCAGTCGGCCTCGCGCTCGGCAGTGTATTTGCGTCGGCGCCGACCATTCGCGCCGCGAATTTCCAAACGGGTTCGGCGGTGAAACTGATTACGGAATCCAACTCGCAGATCAGATCGGTGGTAGAAAAGGGTTCATCCGGGGGCCGTACCGCTTGGTGGGAGATTCGTCAATGAAGCGCGCAAAGATCGGCCTATGGACCAGCATGCTGGCGCTGCTGCTTTGCACCGCGCCGCACTGGGGCTGGGCTACGCGCATCGTCGCCGGCAGCGTTACGGGCGAGGTCACGGCGACGCCGACAGCGCACGAAATCGAGGTCGCGCACCGGCTGTACCTGATCAAAGCGGGGACGCCGGCAGCACAACAATCGAGCAAATTTCAAACGGGCGACAACGTCGACCTAGTGCTCGATGCTCCCGCGGCCAGTGCCAACGCCGAGGTCATTGCGATATCGGCCCACTCGGGTAGTTAAGGATGCGATCGTGAAAAGGAACGGCTTCACCCTGATCGAATTGATGATAGCCGTTGGCATCGTCGCGATCCTGGCCTCGATCGCCATTCCGGCCTACCTGCAGTACACGCGCACCGCCAACCGCACCGATGCGACGCGCACGCTGAGCATCGATGCCCAGGCGCTCGAGCGCTGCTACTCGCAGCAGTTTGCGTACACGCCGTGTGCGGGCGCACCGGTCGGCAACGCCGTGTCGCCGCAGGGGTATTATTCGATCACGATTGCAGTGCAAGGCAGCCCGGCCGCCGGCTTCCTAATCAGCGCGAAGCCGCTCACCCAACCACAACTGGCGGACACCAGCTGCGCGACGTTTACCTTGGACAGTACCGGCAAACAAGCCGCGACGAGCAACGGCGGCGCAGTCAATACGGCGACTTGCTGGGGTTCGACATAGCGGCACGCGCGCGGCGGTGCGCCGGCGCCGCGGCGAGGACGCGACCGGCCTAACGCCAGCGCGGCTTGCGCGCGGGCTTGGGTAAAATGCTTTTCGCTGCGGGCGACTCGTGCTTCGCCTTCGAATCCTCGACAATCGCCAGCGCGGGATTCACCGCAACGTCCGTGGAGTCGGTCGCGCGCGTCCTGACCCAAATTGCGTTGCCCCGCGCATCATGCTCCACGCGACCGCTGACGCCTCGATCGTTGCGCGGAAACTTGGGGCGAGGCATCTTGGCTGTATCGCTCATGGAAACTGTCTTTGTCACTCGCTGCTCATAGGATGCATAGGCGCTTCTCATTGTAGAAGCCGGCGCCGCGGGTCAATGTGAGGGCCGTCACGTCCTGCACGCCGGCGGCTAGGCCCTCCGCCGGCACGGTAGCGACCTGATTGGGGGAAATCCGCTATACTCGCGCAGGTCATTGGATTTCCTGGTGGCTTGACGGGATTTGGAGGTATGGCCATGAACTTACATTTGAGCATCGGTCCGATCGTCTCGCTGATTGCGGGAATTCTGATTTTGATGGTGCCGCGGCTGCTCAATTATATCGTGGCGATTTACCTGATCGTCATCGGCCTACTCGGATTGTTCGGCGGCGCGGGCGGCCTGCATTTTCACTGAGCTTCGCGTGCATTGATTCGCAGCCGCGCGAGCGCCTGGTTGCCAATCTGCCGGAATCGCGCCTCTAGCAAACCGTGTCGTCGACACGCATGCCGGCATCGGCTGACATGCAATGCGCAGGGGAGCAGCCAGCGTGCACAGGATATTGGTCAACGGCGCATGGGTCGATGCGCTGGCGCCCGCGAGCCGTGATATCGAAAATCCCGCCACGCGCGAGCAGCTCGGCACCGTGCCAGAGTGCGCGGCGGACGATATTGCGCGCGCGGTGTACGCGGCGAAAACGGCCCATCTCGGCTGGTCGGCGCTTGCCGCGAGCGAGCGAGCGCAACACTTGCACGAGATCGGCGCAGGCATCCGCGCACGCGCGCCTGCGCTCGCCGCGCTGCTGACGCAAGAAGCCGGCAAACCCTTGTGCGAGTCGTTCGACTGCGTAGCGTCGGCCGCCGCCTGCTTCGAGTCCTACGCACAGATCGAGCCGCCGTGCCGCGATCCTCCGGTGCTTTCATCTCTACCGCATCGATTCGACGGCGTCGCGACGCACCCGCGCGGCGTGCTCGCCGCGATCTTGCCGTTCGATTTCCCCCTGCTGCGGCTGGCAATGACGGCGGCGCCGGCCCTTGCGCAAGGCAATACCTTGGTCTGCAAGCCGCCGCGCCAAAACCCGCTGTCGACTTTGATGCTTGCCGAGACATGCGCACGATTGCCGCCCGGCGTCCTCAACGTCATCACCGGAGGGGCCGACGCCGCCATGGCCCTTGCTGCAAATCCGCACGTCGGCTCGGTCAGTTGCGCCGATGCGGCTATGCATGACGGGAACGATGCCGCAGCGGCCGGCACACGCTCCGACAAGATCGCGCGCGTACCCGCGGCGATCGAGGCGATTATCGTCCTCAAGGACGCCGACCTCGATCTGGCCGTTCCGGGCGTCGCCTGGGCGCGCCTGCACAATGCCGGACAGTCGTGTACCTCGAGCGCGCGGATTTACGTCGAGGCGGCGGTCGCGGCGGAGTTCGCGGACCGCATCCACGAGTACGTCGCCTTCCTCGAAGTGGGTGACCCGCTGAAACGCGGCACGGACCTCGGGCCGTTGATCTCGCACGAAGCCGTCGTCCGCGTCGGCGATCAGGTTGCGCATGCGGTAAAGGATGGCGCGCGCCTGAAACTCGGCGGTTTGCGTTTTCGGCCTTGGGGATTACCTGGGCATTTCTTCCAGCCGACGATCCTGATCGACGTTCGCCGCGGCCGTGGCGCGACGCGCGCGGAGATCCTCGGCCCGGTGCTGTCGATCATTCCTGTCGCCGACGCCGAAGACGCGATCCGCAACGCGAATGCCGAGGAGGGCGATCTGCGCGCCTCGATCTACACGCGAGATCCGCAGCTTGCGCGGCAGGCCATGCAGGCCATCCAGTCCGGCGCCCGTTGGCGCAGCGATGCCGGCGGGCGCGACGGTCATGGCGCGCCGCCCGGTGACGTGCCTGACGCGAGCGTCGAACATATCGTGGCCCGTAAGCCATGGTGGTTTCCGTACCGCGACCGGTCGTGAGCCGACGTGGTCGCGCCAACCTTCGCGAGCCTGTGCAATGACGCCGAATCGGTCGGATTGGTGTGCCGCGGCGGTTTCCATCCCGATCCGCAGGACTTCGTACCGGCGTGCGCGGACGGTAGCCGCGCCGCAACCGTGGTCCTGTTCGGATTCGTCGGCAGCCGCGGATGGCCGACTTTCGCAGCATCCGCGGAACGCGCAGACGGTCGCCCCGATGCGCTCGATCGCTGGTCGCAGCGTGTCATTGATGCGATCGGCGCGCGAACCGGTGCGATCGGCCTGTATCCCTCGCATGGACCCCCGTGGTTGCCGTTTCAACGCTGGGCATTGCGCGCTGAGTCGCTGCATTTCTCGCCGTTGGGCATCTTGATCCACCCAGACTTTGGCCTTTGGCACGCCTACCGAGGAGCGCTCGCTTTCCAGACTCGCCTGGCGTTGCCGGAACCGGTGCAGCGGCCGAGCCCGTGCAGTACCTGCATCGCGAGACCCTGTTTGAGCGCCTGTCCGGTCGCCGCTTTCCAGCCGGATCAATTCGATCGCCGCGCTTGCGCGGGTCATGTCGCTGCAACGGAGGGTGCCGATTGCCTGCAGCGCGGCTGCCGTGCACGGCGCAGTTGCCCCGTCGGCGCCGACCATCGCTATGCTGCCGATCAGGCCAATTTTCACATGGCGGCGTTTCTCCGCGGCTCGGTGCTTTAACCTGCCGGCGCCGAGCCGACGCGCCGGCGCTTGCCGAGTGCAAGGCCACTATTGACCAGAGCATTGTGTAACCCGCGTCACGGACCCAAGCATGCGTCCTAGTTCAAAGTGGCTCTCGTCGAAGCCTGGAATTGCTGCAATGCGATCAGAGAACGCCCAGCTCAGCGATATTGAGATTCCGGTCGAAAGGCTGCAGCTCGGCATGTACGTCGCCGAACTCGACCGCCCGTGGTTGGGTACGCCGTTTCTATTCCAAGGCTTCCGGATCACCAATGACGACGAACTGCAGCAGCTGCGTGAAATCTGCCGCAGCGTGCGGGTCGACAGTGTGCTGACCGATCCGTCGCTGCTGCGTGAGGCGGCCGCGAAAGCACCGTCCCCCGCGCAAAGCTCGATGCCGCCGAACACGATATTTACGCAAGTCAAGTCGACGTCGATCCATAGCCGCTGCACGATGCCGGACGAATTGTCGCGCGCCCGGTCGGTACATGCCGATCTCACCGCGGTCGTTACCGATGCCATGGAGGAACTGCGTAAAGACCGCGTCGTCGAACTCGATCGATTGAGAGCGGCTTCCACGCCGCTGATCGACAGCGTCGACGCCAATCCCGACGCATTGATCTGGCTCGCGAGCATTCGCAGGAAAGACGACCGGATGTACCGGCAGTCGATAGCAACGGCAATACTCGCGGTCACCTACGGCCGCCACCTCGGCCTGCCGCGCAACGCCCTTTCGGACCTCGCGGTCGGCGGCTTGCTCTTCGACGTCGGCAAGACGCGTATTCCCGATGCCATACTGCACAAACCCGGTGTGCTGACCGACGCCGAGTTCGCGCTATACAAAACGCACGTTGCCGAGGGTTTGGCGATACTTGAACGCTGCCGCGGCGTGAACGAGGCGATGCTGACGATGGCGCGCACGCATCACGAGCGGCACGACGGCAGCGGTTACGATTTGGGATTACGCGCGGATGAGATCCCCGCCTTCGGCAAGATCGCCGGCATCGTCGATGCGTACGAAACGATGCTCACGACGGCGGCAAAAACGCAACGGCACAGCGCACACAACGCCTTGAGCTACCTGACGCGGCGGCGCGGCGGCGAATTCGACGCCGCACTGGTTGAGGAGTTCATTCAGGCGATCGGCATCTATCCGACCGGCTCCATCGTGCGGCTCTCCGACGGCCGCATCGGCCTAATCGTCGAGCAGAACCGCATGCGCCGTTTGCAGCCGAAAATCATGATCGTGATGGATGCGCAGCAGCAGCCGCTTTCCGCGTTCGAATCCGTCGATCTACTGACCGCGGGTGAAGGCCCGGATGGCCGGCGATTATCCGTCGCCGAATGCCTCGAAGCCGGCGCGTATGGGATCACCGCCGAGGACTATTACCTGTAAAGGCCCGAAAAGGAATGCTCCGGTGCCCAAGCTAGCGGATCTTACGGAGGTGATGGCGCGCCTGAGCGATGCCATCGCCGCCGTCGGCGAGGGTCTCGGCGTCGGTCTGCTGCTGGTCCGAGCGGCGAATCATCGCGCCGTGGCGCTCAATAGCGGCGTCTTTGCGGCCGATCGGCTCCTCACGGAATGCGAAAAATTGATCGCCGGCGCACTGCGTTCGCAAGATTCTTTTTTTAGGATCGGCGATGCGGACTATGCCGTCGTGACCAACGGCGTCATACACGCGGGTCAGGTAGCGCTCGCCGCGCAGAAGCTGCTGCGCTTGGCCGAAACGCCGGTGCGCCTCGATGAGGCGTCGATTCAACTGCGGCTGATCGTCGGTGCGGCAATTTTCCCGATTCACGCCGGCGACGCCGAGAGCCTCGTCAACGCAGCCACGCAGACGCTCGAGCAATGCGTGGTGACGAAGCGCGCGTTCCTGATGCGCGAGCGCGTACCCGCGGCGGACAGCGTCCGCGTCCTGCAGATCGAACAACTGCTCGGGCGCGCGTTCGAGCGCGGCGAGCTTTATTTATGCTACCAGCCGAAGATGTGCATCTCGACCGGCATTCTCGCAGGCGCCGAGGCCCTGTCCCGCTGGGATAGCATCGAAATGGGCAGCATACCGCCCGACGAATTCATTCGGGTGGCGGAGCAGTGCGGACGGATTCAGCAATTCACCTGGGCTGCGATCCATTCCGCGCTCGAGCAGGCATCGCGCTGGCGGGAACGCGATTTGCACGTGCCGATCGCCGTCAACATCTCACCAATATGCTTGCGGGATCCGGACTTCTTGGAGCGAATGTGCCGCGCACTGAAGATCTGGGGCGCGCCGCGCGGGCTATTGACGCTGGAAATTACCGAGAGCGCAATGATGGAGCAAGTCGACGCCACATTCGATTTGCTCGGCAAGCTCAGGGCAGAGGGCGTGCGCATATCGATCGACGACTTCGGCACGGGCTACTCCTCGTTCGCGTATTTTAAAATGCTGCCGGCGGACGAGCTGAAGATCGATAAGAGCTTCGTCAGCAATATGCTCGCAGCGGAGGCGGACCGGCACATCGTCCGCACAATCACCGAGCTCGCGCATCGGTTCGGCATGAATGTCGTCGCGGAGGGCGTGGAGGACGTCGCGACCTTGGACGAGCTCCGGCGCATCGGCTGCGACACCGCGCAAGGCTACCTGTTCGCGCAACCGATCCCGCCCGAGCGGTTTGAACGCGAAGTCATCGCCTGCGTGGAACGCGCGCAGCTTCCCGCAGCCGCCGAGCCGGCCTGAGAGCCCGTCCAACAAACCGCGATGTTCTCGCGAGGCTCTGGTGTGAGTCAGTGCGGTAGCGCACTTTGCACGTGCTGCCAAAGGTCGACGCCAATCACAGTTTCCGGATGCCACACCGCCCTATATCCCGCTATCCTTCCTGCATGAGTACCAAGCGCGAGCTCTTGCTGGAACAGTGCGAACTCGGCATCGTACAGTCGCTGCTGCCCGCCGAGGCAATGTCGCCGCCCGATCATGGCGCGCAGCAGTTGACGCAACCCTTGGCGAACGATTGCGCGAATTGCCCGCAGGATCCCACAATCGTTACCGGCGCGTGCGCCGATTCCGCGCAGAGTCTGCGGCCCCCCGCAGCCGTTGGCGAGCAATTGCAAGGACGATTCGATCTGGTTGCGTTGATCGGGGAAGGCGGGATGAGTCGCGTGTTCAAGGCCATCGACTTGCGGCGAGTCGAGGCAGGAATCGCCGACCCCTACATCGCCGTCAAGATCTTGACCGCGCCGCTGAATGAATATTTTGGTTCCATGGCGGCCGTGCAGCGCGAAGCGCATAAACTACAGCAACTTTCGCATCCGAATATCGTTCGCGTCAACGACTGTGATCGCGACGGCCAGACCGTCTTCATGACGATGGAATATCTGACCGGGGAGTCGCTGCAGACCAAGCTGCGCCGCGGTAAAGCCTGCGGCATCGCTGCATCTCAGGCGCAATCGATCGTGGTTGCAGTGGCGAACGCGCTGGAATATGCGCATCGCAATCACATCGTGCATGGCGATCTGAAACCCGGGAACGTGATCATCACCGACGACGGCGTGGTCAAGGTCATCGATTTCGGCATGGCGAGAATCATCGCACGGCCGGGAGAGGCGAGGGACGGCGAGCCCGCTAAAGGGGGCGTCGAGCCCAAAGCAATCACGGCGCACTACGCGAGCCCCGAAATGTTGGCGGGCAACGATCCGCAGCCGGCGGACGATATTTACGGGCTGGCATGCCTGGCTTACGAGATCTTGAGCGGGCGGCATCCGTTCCCGCAGGGCGATAAGATCAGGGCGCGGGATCCGCACTGGCGCCCGCCGCGGCCGCCGACGATGCGCAAGCCGCAATATTCGGCACTGATACATGCTTTGCAATTCGATCGCCGCGCCCGCACACCGACCGTGCGCCAGTTCCTGCAAGAATTCACTCGCCGGGGCG
>JAYTQR010000110.1:0-31306 GCA_043746615.1 Gammaproteobacteria bacterium
TGACATTGCGCGCATTGCGCGCGTTGCAGGACGCCGACGTGATTCTGCACGACCGCCTGGTTGCGGACGGCGTACTCGATCTGGCGCGGCGCGACGCGACGCGTATTTGCGTCGGCAAATCCTCGGGGCGCGCCACCGCGACGCAAGAACAGATCAATGCCTTGTTGATCGAACACGCGCGCCAAGGCAAGCGCGTCGTGCGCCTGAAAGGCGGCGATCCGTTCATTTTCGGTCGCGGGGGCGAAGAACTGGCCGCGCTCAGCGCAGCGCGCGTCGCCTGCAGCGTCGTGCCGGGTATCACTGCGGCCTTGGGTGCGGCCGCGTACGCCGGCATTCCTTTGACCCACCGAGACTATGCGCATGCCGTCAGCTTCGTCACCGGTCATGCCGACAGCGTCGGTCCTCAACCGGACTGGCGGGCGCTGGCGATGCCGGGTCATACGGCCGTCTTTTACATGGGTCTCGCACGCATCGAACGGATCGCCGCAGCCCTGATCGCACACGGCGCGCCGGCCGATCGGCCGGCTGGCGTCGTTGCGCAAGGTACGACCTCCGCGCAACGGGTCATCACCGGCACGCTCGCCGACATCGCGCAAATCTGCGCCGTTGCGGCGTTGGAGTCGCCGGCGCTGTTGATCGTCGGCGACGTGGTGACGCTGCACTCGACGTTATCCTGGTTTCACAATGTCGAGGCCGCCGAGTTGTCGGCGAGCGCTTACCGTGCAGCGGCGGGTTGACGCGCCGGGCCGCCGCGTAGAAAATGCGGATCGCGCCGTCGATCAGCCGGCTGCCGCTGCGAACCCCCGCTCCGCGATCCATTGATAGTTGAACAGGCGCGATTGGTATTTCGCGCCGCCGTCACACAATATCGTGACGATCGTGTGGCCTGGGCCGAGTTCGTGCGCGAGCTTGACGGCCGCCGCCACATTGATGCCGGCCGTGCTGCCGAGCAGCAGCCCCTCCTCGCGCAGCAAGCGGTAGACGAAGCGGATCGTGTCCGGATCGCCGATGCGCATCGCAGCGTCGATCGGCGCGCCGGCGAGATTGTCGGTCACGCGCCCGGTGCCGATACCTTCGGTTATCGATGAACCGCCGTCGGATTTGAGTTCGCCGTCCCGAATATAGTGATACAAGGAGCTGCCCGGCGGGTCCACCAGAATGATTTTGACCGCGGGGGATCTGGCCTTCAGAAATCGCGCCACGCCTGCCAGCGTGCCGCCGGTGCCGGTCGCCGCGCAAAATGCGTCGATTTTGCCGTCCGTGTCCTGCCAAATCTCCGGACCGGTCGACTCGAAATGCGCGTCGCGATTCGCGGTATTGTCGAACTGATTGGCCCAAACTGCGCCCGCAATCTCCCCCGCCACGCGCGCGGCCACTTTTTGGTATTGGTTCGGGTTGCTGTACGGCACCGCCGGCACTTTGTGCAGCTCGGCGCCCAATGATTCGATGATTTGGTATTTCTCGGCAGCCTGATTGTCCGGCATGACGATGACGCAGCGGTAGCCGCGCGCGTTGCACACGTGAGCTAGGCCGATGCCCGTGTTGCCGGCGGTGCCTTCGACGACGGTGCCGCCCGGCTTCAACAGCCCGCGGCGTTCGGCATCCAATACGATCCACTTCGCGGCGCGGTCCTTGACGGATCCGCCCGGATTCATGAACTCCGCTTTGCCGAGGATCTCGCAGCCGGTTTCGGCGCTGAAGCGGTGCAGGCGGATCAACGGCGTGTTGCCCACCGCCCCAGTAAAGCCGTCGCGAACACTCATTGAGGTCATGATAACGTTCACGACCGCACTGGTCGACCGGTAGGCGTGCCTGCCGCCGGACTGGTCGCCGCCCATAAAAGTATCCCCGGGCTGGCCGGGGATCCGAGTGGAACAGGTGTCAGGTAAATACCTTACACGTCCGTGACGGGAAGATGCGCGGCACAAAAGTGCCTCGAAGCTCGACCCTTTTTAAATTTCCGTCATCTGTTGTAGCGAGCGGACGCCGGAAAAAATTCAACCTCTCATCAGGCTCCTATAAGATACCAGAAAATCGCGTTATTCCGAATACTTACCAATAGTTAACAGTCGCGGGCCGCGGCCCTCGCGGCGGCCTGTATATCTGTCGCCGATATGCGACAGAGGGGCAGCATTTGCACATCGACGGCGCCTCGCGGCCGTGGCGGGCGGCGCGCGTGCACCGCGGGCCAAAATGCGGCAGTTTGCATTTGCGGACCGATTGCGCGAGATTGCCGGGTTCGCACCGATGAGAATGACCATGAAGTACTTGCATACGATGGTACGGGTGACTGACATCGACGCATCGTTGCGCTTTTATCGCGATGCACTGGGGCTGCTCTTGTTATCGCGCCATGATTATCCGCATGGCCGCTACACCTTGGTATTCCTCGCCGCAGCCGGCGACGAAAACGCTCAGGTCGAACTCACGCACAACTGGGATCCGCAGGCTTATGGGGGCGGCCGCAACTTCGGCCACTTGGCCTATCAAGTCGACGATATTTACGCCGTCTGTCGGCGTCTGATGGAACACGGCGTTACCATCAACAGGCCGCCGCGCGATGGGCATATGGCCTTCGTGCGTTCGCCCGACCTCATTTCAGTCGAACTGCTGCAGAAGGGCGCGGCTCTGGCGCCGGCGGAGCCGTGGTCGTCGATGGCCAACAGCGGCGTCTGGTAGCGACGGGATCTAGAACATCTCGGACGGGTCGGGCGCCTTGATTTCGACCGCGGTGCGCGACGGAATGTGCTCGCCGGTGATCATTTCATCGTAGGCCTGACCCGGGCCGACCATCGGATAGACACCCGCGTCCGGATCAATGATGACTTCGAGAAACGCGGGCCCTTCGAAGCGGATGAATTCTTCGACGACGCGCGGCACGTCGGCCTTGGTTTCCAGCCGGACCGCGTATTTGAAGCCGTCGGCGACAGCCGCCTTGACGAAATCCTTCTTGTGCAGGCTCTTGTCGCTCGCGCTCAATCGGCCCTTGAAAAAAAGCTTCTGCCATTGCTTGACCATGCCGTCGCCGCAATTGTTCAGCACGACGACCTTGACCGGCAGATCGTAGGTCGTCACCGTTTCGAGTTCGCCGATGTTCATGCGGATGCTGGCATCCCCGTCGACGTCGATGACCAAACGCTTGCGCGCGGCAAACTGCGCGCCGACGGCCGCCGGCAGGCCGAAACCCATCGTGCCCATGCTCCCCGAGGTGAGCCAAAGGCGCGGGCTGCAGAAATCGAAATACTGTGCCGCCCACATTTGGTGCTGGCCCACGCCCGTCGTGATGATCGCCTCGCCGCGCGTCAGCCGGTTGATCTGTTCGATGACGAAATACGGTTGAATCAGTGCGCTGTCACGGTCGTAGTTCATCGCGTATTGGGTACGCAGCGCGTCGCAGTGGCGATGCCACTCGGACCAATCGCGCGCAAAGCGCTTGCGTTTGCCGTACTCCAATAAGGCGAGCAGCGCTTCGGGCATCAAGCCCACATGACTCCAATCAACGTGCTTTACCTTGTTGATTTCCGAGGCATCGATGTCGAAATGCGCGATGAACTTCGCCTTGCCGGCGAACTTCGCTGGATTTCCCGCCACGCGATCGTCGAAACGAGCGCCGATCGCCAGCAGGCAATCGCAATCGTCGACCGCATAGTTCGCAAACGCGGCGCCGTGCATGCCGAGCATGCGCATCGCCAGCGCATCCGTGGTGTCGATCGCGCCGATTCCCATCAAGGTCGTGACGACCGGAATGCGGAATTCGCGGACGAATTCGCGCAGCGCATACGCGGCATTGCCGTTGATGACGCCGCCGCCGGCGTACACCAGCGGCCGGTTCGCGGCCGCCAGCGCCGCGAACAAATCCGCGCATGCGGCGTCCGGCAACTTGTTCGCGCCCAGTCGATTCATGCGCTGCCTGTAGCCCGGAACCGGCAAGCGTCCCGAGCCGTGAAACACGCCCTTCCAGTTCTGCACGTCCTTCGGAATGTCCAGCACGACCGGTCCTGGCCGTCCCGTACGAGCGATTTCGAACGCGGTGCGCACGGTCGCCTCGAGCTTCAGAGGATCAGTGACTAGAAATACGTGCTTGGCGACGGCACCCATGATCGAGGGAACCGGCGCCTCTTGAAATGCATCGGTGCCGATCGCGGTGGTCGGCACCTGACCGCAAATGACGACGATCGGTACCGAATCAGCCATGCTGTCCCTGACCGGCGTCACGGTGTTGGTCGCACCCGGTCCCGAGGTCACGAGCGCGACGCCGACACGGCCGCTCGCGCGCGCGAAACCGGCCGCCATGAACGCCGCGCCCTGTTCGTTTGCCGGCACGATCAGCGGCATCGACGCGCCGTGGTCTTGGTTGTAACGGAACACTGCATCGTAAATCGGCAATACCGCGCCGCCGCTGTAACCGAAGATCGTGTTCACGCCCTCGTCGGCCAGCACCTGAACGAGCATTTCCGCGCCGCTCATGGTCGTTCCGGCGAGCAGGTGGGCCGCCGGGCTCAACATTTCATAACGCTCTTTCACCGCCGAAGACTAGCAGTTCCGCTGCTGGCGCCCAAGTGCCGCACTCCCGTATCCTTGCCGGCCATGCGCCACGTGATCGCGATATTGCTGCAGAACGAAGCCGGAGCGTTGACGCGCGTGACCGGGCTGATTTCCAGCCGCGGCTACAACATCGAGTCGCTGTCGGTCGCGCCGACCAACGATTCGACCGTCTCGCGGTTGACTCTGGTCACGAGCGGCGCCGATGCGGTGATCGGGCAGATCAATACGCAGTTGCTGAAACTCGTGGACGTCGTGGCCGTCGAGGACATGACCAGTGGCGATCACTTGGCGCGCGAACTGCTGCTGATCAAGCTGCAGGTCTCGGCCGAGCGCATCGCGGCCGTCCAGGCATTGCTCGGCGGGGTCGGCGGCAGGGTGTTGGCGCCGAACCCGTCGAGCTTCGTCGCGGAACTGACGAGCACCGAGGCGGAAATCGCCGAGTTCATTGCCAACGTCGGCGCGTTCGCCGAGATCATCGAGGTCGTGCGCAGCGGCGTGCTCGGCATCGCACGCGGCAATCCGCGGCTGCACGCGATCAAATAGCCGCCGTGTGGGCCCGCAGCGGCGTGCTGCCGCTCAGGCGCGGCATGGGCAAGGGCAGGGGAGGGGAAATTATGGCGACTCGCGAAAAGGTACGGTGAATCATGTACGGTGAATCATGACCGAAATCGAATTAAAGCCTGAGCATGCGGCCGATCCCGCGACGCGGCGCGTCGGCATCCTCGTCGGCGTCGTCGGCGTCTTGCTGTCCGTCGTCACGATCGCCTCGCATCGCGCGCACACCAGTGCGGTCATTCACCGCACTGAATCAAACGATTTGTGGACCTATTACCAAGCAAAGAAAATCCGTGCAAGCCAAAGCGCGGCGGCATTGACCGTCTTGCAAGCCCTGTCCGCCGATCCGGCGAAAATCGCGCCTGCCGTTCGCAAGCTGGAAGCCGCACGCGATCATTACGGCGCCGACGCGCAATACATCCAGATACAAGCGCGGGCGAAGGATGCGCAAACCATGGTCGACGAGAATCGCGCGCTGCGCTACGACATCGGCGAGGGCTTTCTCGAACTGGGGCTCGTGCTGTGTTCGTTGTATTTTTTGGCGCGTAAAAGCTTTTTCCCTATTTTCGGCGTACTTGCCGGGATAGCCGGCGGTCTGATGGGCCTATGGGGTCTGCTGCTTTGAGGCGTGTCGGCGCCGCACTGTGCGCCGCCGCGCTGGGCTTCGGCGCCGTAGCACACGCGGCTGGCGCACCTGGTCCTGCGCGCATCGAAGCTCGGTCGGCGCATTTTTTACTCGTCGGGGTCGCGCACCGTGACACAATCAACGTGCATTTGAGCCGCTTGCTCGACAACACGCCGGTCCGCGACGCCGTGCTGACGGCGATCTTCCGGGGCAAGCAATACCCGTTGACGGCGCAACTGGACGGCGGCTATGCGTTCACGTCGAAAACCCTGGCATTACCGGGGTCGGCCGCGATCGAATTCAAGATCGCCGAGGCCGGAGCCGTGGAGAGCGTGGTCGGAACTTTGCAAATCGCCGCGCCCGGCGGCCGGCGGCCCGGGCAAAGCGGCGCGCGCCAACTCGGCTGGTGGGCACTCAATATTGGCGTGTGCATCGGCTTTCTCCTGCTGATCGCGCGGCGCCGCGGGCGCGTGCCAAGCTAGAAGCTCTGCATCGTTTGAATCAGCAGTTGAACCTTGGCGATGCCGGCCGGAGCCCCGATCGGAACGGCGACATCGATGTGCAGGACGTTGCCGAGGCCTGAGCGCGTGTTGCCGAGACGTAAGCCGAAACCGATGTCGCTGAGCAGTCCCTGATCGCTGTTGCCGATGACTTCTGATCCCCACGTGCGCCCGACATCGGCGAAAGCGGCGGCGCCGACCCGCGCCAATCGAAACGGATACCAATCGGTGTAGACCCGCTGTTCGATCGTCACCAGCGCGCGCGAAGTGCCGGCCTCGTAGCGCAACGGATAGCCGCGCAAACCGCTGTCGCCGCCGATCAGCAGTTGCGCATCGGGATCCAAGGCATCGGTGACGGTGCCGTTGAAACTGGCGTACAGCACCCAATCCGGGTGCCAGCGCCAATAGTAATTCACGCTGCCGTCGACGATCAGATTCCGTGTCCGTCCGCGCTCAACACGGGACGAGAAATTGCTCGTCAGGAATAACAGCTGCCGCGAGTCGAATTGGAATCCGGTACGCGCGCTCGCCGCCAGCATCACCGCGTCGCGCAAGGCGCCGAACGCCGGCTCCGAGATGCCGAGTTCGCCGGTCACTTCCGTGCCGAGATATAAGTCCTCGGTACGGCCGATCTGATTGAGATCGCCGATCTTCTCGTAGTCGTCCTGCAATATGTCGAAGCCGACGAACGGATACGACAGCGTACGGTTCGGCGGCAATGTTCGAGCCGGCGCGGACGTTCCCGGCGTCGCCGCGAAAATATCGCGGGTGAAGCGCATACCGGCAAGCCAACGCCGCGTCCAGCCGTTTTGCAAGCCCTTGGAGATGCCATCGCTGAACTCATAGGAGGTTTCGTCGTCGTTGAACTGGTCGCCGATTTTTCCCAATGCATAACGCGACACGGTGCGGTCGTATTCCTGCGCGCTGAGTTGCACGCTCCACTTCGATTCGAGGGAATAAAAAGGCCGGACCAACTGCAGCGAACGTTGTTTGCCGTCGCTGGATTGGGCGTAGATCAACCGGTCGGTCCAGCGCGAACCGAAGACGTTCCGGTCCCCCCACAAAAAGCTGTTGGTGCTGCGGTCGACATCGCGACCACGGGAAAATTCCAGCGTTTTGCCCCAACCCAGGAAGTTTTCTTCTTGAATGTCGAACTGTGAATTATTCGCGCCGCCGGCCCGGCCGAAGGATATTCCCGGACTCAAAGTCCAAACATCCTTTGTGATGACTTTGATGTCGACGCGGCCGTCGTGATAGCGCACCGGCACGACGCGTGCGTCGTAAATATACGGCAACTTGCGTAGATTGCGCTCGGTCTCGGTGAGCTCGTGGCCGTTGTATCGCTCGCCGGTCGCGAACAGCAATTGCGCTGCGATCGTCGAGCGCTTCGTGCGGATGTGCAGGCGGTTCGCGAGGCGGAACAGCGGGACGTTTTCCCGCGGATCGGAGCTGTCGAATAAATTACGGGTGTCGAACTCGATCTTGCCGACGACCGTGCCGCGCGCCTCGAGCACCGCGTCGCTCGGTACGTCCGACGGCCGCGGTTCCGCGATGCTCGTGTGCTGCCGATCGGTCAAAGCAGCGCCGCTCGCGCCCTGGGCGATGCATGACATCAGCGCCAACAAGACGCTCAAGCGGCCTGCAATCGACAGCCTCATGCGCTTGGGCCCGCCCATGCCGCTCGCGTTACAATGCGGCGTTATCGGTCTCGCCCGTGCGGATGCGCAATACTCGCTGGATATCGGTCACGAAGATCTTCCCGTCGCCGACCTTGCCGGTCTTCGAGGCCCCGGCGATCGCTTCCATGACCTGGTCCATTAGTTCATTGCGGACCGCCACTTCAATGCGCGTCTTCGGCACGAAATCGACGACATACTCGGCGCCGCGGTACAGTTCCGTGTGACCGCGTTGGCGGCCGAATCCCTTCACCTCGGTAACCGTCATGCCGGACACCCCAATCTCGGACAGCGCCGTGCGCACATCGTCCAATTTGAAGGGTTTGATAATGGCTGTGATCAATTTCATGCGGTTCTCCGACGAATATTTGGGCCTCCGGGTCAATACTATTACTATTGTACGCAGGCGGCACGCGGCGCGCGCGGCGGGGCACGTGCCCCGCCATGGTCCGCGCGGCGCCGACCGAGCATCCCGGGTGGCTGACAGTAAGCGGTTCGTTCCCTTTGGAATTCCATGAATCCAACGATCATGATCATAGGCGGCGGCCAAGCCGGCGCACAAGCGGTGGATACGCTGCGCCGCGAGGGTTTTGCGGACAGGCTCGTGCTGGCCTGCGATGAGCCGCTCGTGCCATATCAGCGGCCACCATTGTCGAAGAAATACCTCTCCGGCGAACTGGCGGCGGACCGCCTGCCGATCCGGCATCGGGCTTTTTACGACGAGCATCGCACCGAACTGATGCTCGGCGCGCGGGCGGTTCGGCTCGTGCCGGCACAGCGCCGTGTCGTCATGACGGACGGCGCGGAACTGGCGTACGACCAACTCTTGCTGTGCGTCGGCGCGCGGCCGAGAACCCTGACCTGCCGCGGCGCGGACCTCGCCGGGATTCATTACCTGCGCAACGTCGCCGATGCCGCCGCGATTCGCGGCGACATCCGGCCGGGCGCTCGTGCCGTCATCGTCGGCGGCGGGTATATAGGACTCGAGACGGCGGCGACGTGCCGCGCTCTTGGCTGCGAAGTAACCGTGCTGGAGATGGGCGACCGGATCATGAACCGGGTCGTCGCGCCCGAAGTCTCGGCGTTTTTCGCGCGTGAGCACCGCGCGCGCGGCGTCGGCATCGTCTGCAACGCGCGGGTCGTCGAAATCCAGGGCAGCGGCCGTGTCGAACGGGTGATTTGCGCCGGCGGCGGCAGCTACGCGGCCGATCTGATCATCGCGGGCGTCGGCGCGGTGCCGCTGACGGATCTGGCGCGCGATGCGGGCCTGGCGTGCGACGACGGCATCGTTGTCGACGAATATTGCCGCACCAGTGAGCCGGCGATATTCGCGGCGGGCGATTGCACGAATCATCCCTCGCCGCACTACGGCCGGCGCGTACGTCTCGAATCGGTCGACAATGCGTTCGAGCAGGCTAAGGCCGCGGCGCTGAACATTCTGGAAAAGCGCATTGCGTACGACCGAGTGCCGTGGTTCTGGTCCGATCAATTCGACAATAAGCTGCTGATCGTCGGTCTGTCGGCGGGTCACGACGAAGTGATCCGGCGCAGCGGCGCCGAATCCCGCAGTTTCAGCATCTGCTATTTGAAGAACCGCGAGTTGCTCGCGCTCGAAGCCGTCAACGCTTCGAAGGATTATATGGCGGCGCGCACATTGATCGTCGCGCGCGCGCGTCTCGACCCGGCGAAGGTAGCGGATCCGCACTGCGCTTTGAAAGAAGCGGTTTGATGCCGACGATCGTCTTCATAGAGCCCGGCGGCAAACGCCGGGAAGTCCGGGCGCCGGTCGGATTGAGCTTGATGGAGGCGGCAAGACAGCAAGGAATCGCCGGTGTGCTTGCCGAGTGCGGCGGCGCATGCGCATGCGCGACCTGCCACATCTATGTGGAGGCGGCGCGTCTGCGGCAATTGGCCCCCCCCGAGGAAATGGAAGCCGGCATGCTGGAAAACGTGCTGGAGCGTCGGGAAAACAGCCGTCTCGGCTGCCAGGTGCCGATCACCGGCGAACTCGACGGACTCGTCGTCACGGTTGCGCAACGGCAGCGTTAGCACTATGCAAGCGCGGCGACCGGCTACTCGAACAGAATTAACAAGTCCTTGGCGTCGACCTGCCGCCCAGGCGAAACCGGCACTTCCTTGACGGTGCCGTCGCGTTCCGCGCGCACCGTCGTCTCCATTTTCATCGCTTCGAGCGTGACCAACACTTCCCCGCGCACGACCTTCTGGCCCGGACGGACGGCCACCGTCGCGACCGTGCCCGGCATCGGCGCTCCGACCTGGCCGCTGTCGCCCGGCTCCGCCTTGCGCTGCGGCGGGCGCAGGGCCAATTGGCTGCGATCCGCAACCCTGATCGGCCGCGGCTGGCCGTTGAGTTCGAAAAATACCGTGCGCGTGCCGTCCTCATGCGGATCGCTGCTGGCGACATAGCGGACGATCAAGGATTTACCGCGTTCGAGGTCGATGTTTATTTCTTGTCCGGCCTGCATACCGTAGAAAAATACCGCAGTCGGCAGCATGCTGACGTCGCCGAATACGGCACGATCGGCCGCGTATTCGACGAATACCTTCGGATACATCAAATAGGACGCAAATTCGTGGTCCGTTATCCGGCGGCCGGCCTTGAGTTCGGCCGCTGTGCGTTCGGCGGCGAGGTCTGCCGGCGGCAGCAATTCGCCCGGTCGCACGCGCACAGCCTCCTTGCCGTTGAGTATTTTTTTCTGCAACGCCTGCGGGAAGCCGCCGGCCGGTTGACCTAGATCGCCATGGAACAATTGCACCACCGAGTCGGGAAACGCGATTTCGGTCCGCGGATCGAGCACGGCCGAGCGGGTCAGTCCGTTCGTGACCATCATGATCGCCATGTCGCCGACTACTTTCGACGTCGGCGTCACCTTGATGATGTCGCCGAACATCTCGTTGACTTGCGAGTAGGCCAGGGCCACTTCGTGCCAGCGCTGATCTTCGATGCCCAGCGAGCGCGCCTGTTCGCGCAAGTTCGTGTACTGGCCGCCCGGCATACCGTGCACGTACACCTCGGAGGCGCCGGCGCGGATGTCGCTTTCGAACGCGACGTAGCCTTGCCGCACCTGTTCCCAATACGTCGATATCAGCCGCAGCTTGTCTGGATCGAGCCCGCTGTCGCGCGGCCCGAAGCGCAAGGCCTCGACGATGGACCCCAAATTCGGCTGGGACGTGAGACCAGACAGCGCGTCGACCGCGCCGTCGACCGCATCGGCGCCGGCTTCGATCGCGGCAAGCACGCTGGCCGCGGCGATGCCGCTGGTGTCGTGCGTGTGAAAATGAACCGGCAAACCGACTTCTTCCTTGAGCGCCTTGACGAGTACCGCCGCGGCCCGCGGCAGACACAGGCCCGCCATGTCCTTGATGCCGATCACGTGCGCGCCCAAGGCTTTCAGTTCCTTGGCGAGGTCGACGTAGTAGCGCAAATCGTACTTGTGCTGGCGCGGATCGGAAAGGTTGCCGGTATAACAGATAGCGGCCTCGCACAGCCGTCCGGTGCGCCGCACCGCGTCGATCGCGACGCGCATGTTCGCAGGCCAGTTCAAGCAATCGAACACGCGGAATATGTCGATGCCGGCCGCTGCCGCCCGCTCGACGAAGTAGCGCACGACGTTGTCCGGATAATTCGTGTAGCCAACCGCGTTCGCCGAACGCAGCAACATCTGCAGCAGCAGGTTGGGCATACTCGCGCGAAAATCGGCGAGACGCGCCCACGGGTCTTCCCGCAGAAACCGCATGGCGACGTCGAACGTGGCGCCGCCCCAGCACTCGACGGAAAACAACTGCGGCAACAGGCTCGCGTAGTGAGGCGCGATCGCCGCCATGTCGCAGGTCCGCAAGCGCGTCGCCAGCAGCGATTGATGGGCGTCGCGCATGCTGGTGTCGGTCAGCAGCACGCGCTTTTCGCCGAGCATCCATTCGGCGAATTTTTCCGCGCCGAATGCATCGAGCCGCTGCTTCGTCCCGGGCGCGGGCGGCGGCAAGCCGGTGCGAGGCACGCGCGGAAACACCGGTTGTTTCGGCCTGGTTCGGCCTTTGACCTGCGCATTGCCGTTGACGATCACGTCGCCGATGAAGCTCAATAAGCGCGTCGCCCGGTCGCGCTTGCGCGGTATCAAGAAGAGCTCCGGTGTTGCGTCGATGAACTGCGTCGTGTAATCGGCGGTCGCGAAGCGCGGGTGGGTGATCAGCTGATCGAGAAAGCGCAAATTCGTGACGACGCCGCGAATGCGGAATTCCCAAAGTGCTCGGTGCATGCGCGCGATGGTCTCATCGGCGGTCGGCGACCAAGCCGTGACCTTCACCAGCAGCGAGTCGTAGAAGCGCGTGATGATGGCGCCGGCGTAAGCGGTGCCTGCGTCGAGGCGTATGCCGAATCCGGCCGGACTGCGGTAGGCGGTGATTCGCCCGTAATCCGGAACGAAGTTGTTTTCCGGGTCCTCGGTAGTGACGCGGCACTGCAACGCATGCGCATTGACGCGGATGTCCTCTTGACGCGGCACACCACTTAGCGGTGTGCCGATTTTCGCTCCGGCAGCGATCCGGATCTGCGCCTTGACCAAATCGATGCCGGTGACGCATTCGGTCACCGTATGCTCGACCTGGATGCGCGGATTGACTTCTATGAAATAGAACTTGCCGGTGTCCGCGTCCTGCAGGAATTCGACGGTGCCCGCGCCACGGTAGCCGACGGCGCGCCCGATTTTCAGCGCCGCTTCGCACAGTTCAGCACGGTCGGCATCGCTCAGAAACGTCGCCGGTGCGCGCTCGACGACTTTTTGGTTGCGCCGCTGCACCGTGCAGTCGCGCTCATAGAGATGCACCAGATTGCCATGGATATCGCCGAGGATCTGCACCTCCACATGCCGTGTGCGGCGTATCAGCTTCTCTAGATATACCTCGTCCTTGCCGAAGGCCGCCTGCGCTTCGCGGCGTGCCGCCGTCACGGCGTCGAGCAAAGTCTGTTCCGACTCGATGACGCGCATGCCGCGCCCGCCACCGCCCCAACTTGCCTTGAGCATGAGCGGGAAGCCGACGCCGCGCGCCAGCGCGAGAACCGTGGCGGCATCGGCGGGCAGCGCCGGCGTCGCCGGCATGACGGCCACGCCGGCGCTCGCCGCCAACAAACGCGCCTCGACCTTGTTGCCGAGCCGGCGCATCGTCTCGGGCAACGGACCGACGAAGACGATGTTGGCGGCAGCGCAGGCCGCGGCGAAGTCGGGGTTCTCGGACAGAAATCCATAGCCCGGGTGGATCGCGTCGGCGCGCGCTTCGACCGCGATGCGCACGATATCCTCGATATCGAGATAGGCCTCGATCGGCCCCTTGCCGTCGCCGACAAGATAGCTCTCGTCCGCCTTGGTTCGGTGCAGCGAGAACCGGTCTTCCTGCGAATGAATTGCAATGGTGCGGATGCCCAGTTCGGTCGCGGCACGCATCACGCGAATAGCGATTTCGCCGCGATTGGCGATCAATAGGCTGCGTATCGCGCCGGTTTTCGTGAATGGATCCATGCGTCAATGATGATAGCCTTGGCATCGCCGACCCACCAATAAAAAATCAAGGAGCGCAGATGTTCGCAATTGCGATTCACGGCGGCGCGGGCACGTTGCCGCGTGCGGAAATGAGCGAGGCGCGCGAGCGGCAAATTCGCGCCGGCCTGGCCGAAGCGCTCGACGCGGGACGGGAGGTCTTGGAGAGCGGCGGCTCGAGTCTCGATGCGGTGACCCGCGCGGTGGTCGCGCTGGAAAACGATCCCCTGTTCAACGCGGGACGCGGCGCCGTGTTCACGATCGATGGCCGCAACGAACTCGACGCCGCGATCATGGACGGCGGCAGCCTGAAGGCCGGATCGGTGTGCGGCGTCGGACACGTCAAGAATCCGGTCGAACTCGCCCGCGCCGTCATGGATCACTCCGAGCACGTGATGCTGAGCGGGCTCGGCGCCGAGGATTTTGCGCTGAGCCGTGGCTTCACCATGATGCCGCGCAGCTACTTTCATACCGACGAACGCTGGCGGCAACTCGAGCGCATTCGCGGCGGCGACGCCGGCTTGTCCAGGATGACGATTTCGCACATCGGCACCGTCGGCGCCGTCGCTCTGGATCGGCACGGCGGACTCGCCGCAGCGACGTCGACCGGCGGCATGACCGGCAAGCGCTACAACCGCATCGGCGATACGCCGATCATCGGCGCCGGAACGTACGCGGACAACCGCTCTTGCGCGGTATCGGCGACCGGGCACGGCGAAATATTCATTCGCGCCGCGGTCGCCCACGACATCTGCGCACGGATGCGCTTCGGCGGTCGCAGCCTCGCACAGGCCGTGCGCGAGGTCATTTACGAGGAACTTCCTGCGTTGCACGGCGAGGGCGGCGTCATCGCGGTCGACCGTCGGGGCCATGTCGAGATGGCGTTCAATTCCGAGGGCATGTTCCGCGCGAGCGTATCGGCCGGCGCCGCGCCGGAAATCGCCATTTTCCCGTCGAGCTAAATCCGCCGGCGAACCTCGCGGCGATCGGCGCGGCGATCAATGCGGAGCGAGCGCGCGGCCGCGCAACCTAGCGGGACTTTCCCGCTGGGTAGGCAAAAAGGGCCCGCAATCATAATCGGATCAAAGCGTTAGCGAATGAATTCCGTATATACCACGCGCTCACAGATCGCGGAACGCAGCTTCGACCTTGGCTTGACCGCGATAGGCTTCGATGATCTGCGCGCTACTCCACTCGCGCCGGCGCTGACCGAGGAGACCTTCACCGTCGGGGACTCGGCGCCCTGGTGCAACTGCAAAATGTCATCGACTCGGCCCAAATGCGCGAGCACCCGCAGTGTCGGCTTGCCGTCTTCCTTGCGGTAGGGCTCAACGATCCGCCAATAGCGGATACCGTGTGACTGATAGGCTTGCAGGCAGGCCATGAATTACGTATGTACCAAGAACGTGGAGAAAACCCCAGCGTTTTCAATGATCTCGACTAATGTTGCGGAAGGTCAGCGGGAAAGTCCCGCTAGCCGGCGCGCTGGCCGCGGCGTTTCTCGAAGCGGCCGGTCTTAAGGTTTTGGTACTCCGCCTCCAGCACGACGACGCGATTGCGCCCCTGCTCTTTCGCACTGTAGAGGGCCTCGTCGGCGAGCTGAATCAGCCCATCGTGCGTCCGCTCGGCGCGGGGCGTGACAAAGGCCGCGCCGATGCTGAGCGTCAGGCGCGTCGCGGCGGTCGAAGCGTCGTGCGGAATGTTCAGCTCGGCAATCGACCGTTGGATTTGAGTCAGTACTTCGGCGACGTACTCGCGGTTCGCCTCGTAGAGCACGACCGCGAACTCCTCGCCGCCGTACCGGGCGACGAAGTCGAGCGGTCGGCGCGCGCACTGGCTCAAAGAGATCGCCACGGCCCGCAGGCATTCGTCGCCCGCTTGGTGACCGTAGCGGTCGTTGTAATCTTTGAAACAATCGATATCGGCCAGCAGCACCGCGATGCGCTCCTCTTCGCGGACCGCCTGTTGCCAAACGCGCTCTATGTGCTGGTCGAACATGCGCCGGTTGTGGATGCCCGTGAGTCCGTCGCGCGCGACCATTTCCCGCAGCAAGGCGGCCTCCAGGAAACGTCCGCGGCTGGTCTTTTCGTGCATGTAGACGATCGAGGCGCCGACCAAATTGGCGGTTACCAGCGCCAGCGCGTTGAAGCTGAATTCTGGTCCCGGCAGCGGCAGCGCCGTGCCCGCAGCCAAGTACACGAACAGGACGATCGCGTTTGCCGCCAAGGCATGATAGAAAATCAAGCCGGCCATGAAATAGGTGAATATCGTCGTCATGATCATCGCCGGAAACAAAAACGCCACGCCGCCCAGCGAGGCGATGACTTGAATCGCCACCTGACCGACGCCGTATAGCACGAGGACGATCGAGGTCAGCGGCGGATAGATCCGGTCACGGCGCTCGGAGAAGCTCGCCGCGAGTACGATCAGCAGCGACGGCATGATCACCAGCAGGTGCAGCATCGTCGGAATTCGGCGCAAATCGCGGCCGAGAACCAGGCCTTCCATCGCCGCAAAGGCGATCGCGAGTATCATCGCCAGGCAAAGATTGGCGCGCACGTGGCCGATCGTTTCGTCGAGACGGCTACGCCTGAACTCCCGCTCAAGTTCCGCATCGAAGATCAGCCAATGAAAACCCGCCTTCAGTTGGCGCGCATGCGGCAGGTCCGGCAAGTCGTCGGTCGCAAATCCATTGGCGAAATTCATGGACCGAACGTAACCGCGAAATGCGCCTCGCTGAAGGAATTGCGCCACACCTTCAAGCTAAATTTGCCATAAGCGGACTGTTCGGCGCCGCCACGCATCGACTTATGTCAAATCGCCTCAATCGGCGAGGTAGCGGGCTAAATAATGATCGAAATCCTCGGTGTCCGCCGCCTCGTTGCGCGCGGCCGCATCGCGCGAGTCGCGCGCCGCCGCCGCAAATTCCGCCAGCCGTTGCTCGTTCGGCGGATACAAATCCAGAAAATAATCCTTGTGAAGTTTCGACATGCGCTGCGCAAGTTCGCGGAACGTTTCGCCCGTTTGGCGCATCTCCGCGAGCAGCCGCGCCGACGGCGTCAGCGCCACGTCTTCGATCTTCGCGCGCTGCTGCTCCAAGGCCGCCGAGTACGGCCGCTGCGCCTCGCCGTAGTCCAGCATCTCGCAGATGCCCTGCATGCCGTCGAGCAGTTCGCACGCCCACTGGCGCATTGGAAAGTCGCGGCCGCTCCGGTTCAGCCGCAGTCCGGGCTCGCGGCCGCGGCGCGCGACGATCAAATGATTAGCATCGAGGGCGTCTTGCTCACCACGGTCGATCGGCGCGCTTTCCCGAATCAGGCACAGGGCGAGAAATGCCTCCAAAAACCGCAATTTGCCCTGATTCACGCCGACCGGATCGAACGCACTGACATCCAGCGCGCGCACTTCGACGTATTCGACGCCCGCTCGCTGCAAGGCCTTCGTCGGACGTTCGCCCGTACGCGCGACGCGTTTCGGCCGGATGAAGCTGTAGTACTCGTTGCCGACCTGCAGGATATTTGCGCTTAGCTGCCGATATTCGCCAGCCACTTTGACGCCGATCCTTGCGTACGGCGGATAAGGCGTATCGATCGCCCGCGACAGATCGCGCACATAATCGTCGAGTCCGTTGACCGAGACGCTGACGGACGCCTGGTTCTTGTTGCGGTAGCCGATGTCGCTCATGCGCAGCGAAGTCGCATGGGGATCGTAAAGGGTGTCTGCGTTCAAGGGCTGCAAGCTGTGTTCGCGTCCCGCGAAAAAGCTGGTGTCCACCGCGGGGGACGTACCGAACAGGTACAAAACCAGCCAGCCGAAGCGCCGGTAATTGCGCAGTACGCCGAAGTATTGGTCCGAGATGAAATCTTGGCGCGCCTGTTTGGACTGGTTGACGTACTCCAGGACGTCCCACAAATACCCGGGAAACGAATAGTTGAAATGCACGCCGGATATCGCCTGCATGATGCGTCCATAGCGCAAACCGAG
Source organism: Gammaproteobacteria bacterium (assembly GCA_043746615.1). Classification (GTDB taxonomy): domain Bacteria; phylum Pseudomonadota; class Gammaproteobacteria; order Steroidobacterales; family Steroidobacteraceae; genus Bog-1198. The sequence continues at coordinate 17,438 of JAYTQR010000110.1, forward strand.
GCCGCGCCGGTAAGTCGTCTTGATTCGCCCGACATTCGACGACCCGTATTGCGCCAACGGTATGCCGTCGTCGCTGCGGATCTTGCACGGCATGCTGGTCGCCCACAGCAATTCGTCGCTCAAGTGCCGGTAGACGAATTGGTGGATATCGCACAAATACTGCAGCAATTCCCACGAATTCTGGAACGGCGGCGTCACGAGTTCGAGCAGCGCTTCGGAGAAATCAGTGGTGATGTGCGGGTTCGTCAGCGCCTTTCCCAAGGCAGCGGGATGCCCCGTCTGCGCAATTTCGCCGGCCGGCGTCACCCGTAGGGATTCCTTTTCGACCCCCTTGCGTCCGCCGCGCAAGACCGCGCGCTCGCCGGAATTGATCAATCCCGCCAGGCGGCGTTCGAATTGCTTGTCAACCACCTTGCGCACCACTGTTTGATCCCATGAGCGGCGAGAATCCTTGCCGGCCGGATAGGATACTGCAGCGCCGCGTATTTTTGCGCCGAGCGTGTTTTGCGGCCCGCCGGATGCAGGGCCATCGGCGGGGCGCGTCGCCGGGGCGCATCGCCGGGGCTGGTCTCGAAGTTTAGGCCGTGTTACCCGGCGGCTTCGGCATTTGCGCGCAGCGCACGCAGCATTTTCGGCAAATCGCTGCGCAGCGTCGCGCGCACGAACCACCCCGGCACCCAAGTGTCCGGTTGGAAATCGACGATGTACCGCGCCACCGTTTCGTCTCCGTCGGCTTGCAAATCCCAGGAGCCCCGCAGCGTGATCAGATCGCCAGCGGTCTTCTCGAAGACGATGCGATCGGGCCGGGAGTAACTCGCCTTGACCATGTAGCTGACTCGCGGCAGCAGCCAGGAGTAGGCCATTACCTGACGGATGATCTGCCAAGATCGATCGGCCGCCGTTTCCTGCACGACACAGCTCTTGAGGCCGGGGACGATCTTGACGGCCTCGGTACAGCTCGTCAGCAAGTGCCATACGACGCGCCGTGCGGCGTGAATCCTGATCGTCGCGAGGGCCTCGCCGGCCTCGCCGTGCGGACCTATCGTAACGTCGACGTGCAGGCCGTGCTGCGGGTCGACAGCGTGGACTTGATAGGCGAAAAACAAGCACAGCAACGGGTATAAGGGACGCACGCGACAGTTTGACCAGAATCGGCTGCCGCTGTTCGGTCAATACTCGGCCAAGGCGCTAGGCGGGCTCGCCCAGCGGACCGGCGGATGCGGCAGGGCGCCAAATTGCGGCCTCCGGGCGCCACGTTGGGTCCATAATTCACGGATTGGTCGTCTGCCGAGGAATATCCATGCTGGTCGGAGCAAATCCGCGCCGTGTCGCCGTCGTCGGCGGTATGCGCATACCGTTCGCCCGCGGCAATGGCGCCTACGCTCAAGTCGGCAATCAAGAGATGCTCACGGCGGCGCTGTGCGCGCTCGTCGATAAATTCGGCCTGCATGGCCAGTGCTTGGGCGAAGTCGCGGCCGGCGCCGTCATGAAGCACTCCAGCCAATGGAATTTGACGCGCGAGTCGGTGCTTTCCTCGGGTCTCGCCGCGGAAACTCCCGGCATCGATTTGCAGCGCGCCTGCGGTACGAGTCTCGAAGCGGCGATTCTGGTTGGCAACAAGATCGCGTTGGGCCAGATCGATGCCGGAATCGCGGCCGGTGTCGACACGGTCAGCGACCCGCCGGTGGTCTTTCCAAGAAGCTTCCAGCAATTATTGTTGCGCAGTTACCGCGGCAAGACCGCCGCGCAGCGCTTGACGCCGTGGCTCGCGGTGCGGCCAAAAAACCTCCGGCCGGTGCTACCCGGAGTCATCGAGCCGCGCACCGGCTTATCAATGGGCGAAAGCACGGAGTTGATGGTCAAGACCTGGGACATATCGCGCGTCGAGCAAGACCAACTGGCGCTGGAGAGCCACCAGAAGGCCGCGGCGGCCTACGCGGCCGGTTGCTACGCAGATTTGGTGCACGGCTATCTGGGTCTGAAGCAGGACAACAACATCCGCAGCGGCACGAGTATGGAGAAACTTGCAGCACTGCGTCCGGTATTCGACACGACGGGTGCGGGCACGCTGACCGCGGGCAATTCCACGCCGATGACCGACGGCGCATCGGCCGTGCTGCTCGCCACGGAGGCTTGGGCGCGCGAGCGCAATCTGCCGGTGCTCGCGTTTCTTGCGTACGGCAAGGTCGCGGCGGTCGATTACTTCGTCAAGAAGGAAGGGCTGCTGATGGCCCCGGCTTACGCCGTGCCGCGCATGCTCGCCGAGGCCGCATTGCGGCTGCAGGACATCGATTTTTTTGAGATTCACGAAGCCTTCGCGGGCCAAGTGCTGTGCACGCTGAAGGCGTGGACGGACCCGGCGTTTTGCCGGGAAAAACTCGGGTTGGATGCACCGCTCGGCGAGATCGATCGCGCCCGCCTGAACGTCTACGGCGGTAGCATCGCGATCGGCCACCCGTTCGCGGCAACCGGCGCACGCATCGTCGCGACGCTCGCGAAACTGCTCGATGAACGGCGCGTCAAGCGCGGCTTGATTTCCGTCTGCACCGCGGGCGGCATGGGAGTGACAGCGATCCTAGAGCGCTGATGTGCGATCCTTGCGCGCCCGCATTTGAGCCGGGCAACCTTCACGAGCTTTGACGAGGCGTTATGACCATGGGCAAGAACATCGAACTCAGCGCAGCAGACGGCCATCGCTTGTCTGCCTATCTGGCGGAACCCGCGGGCCGGCCGCGCGGCGGCATCGTCGTGATTCAGGAAATATTCGGCGTGACGCGTCATATCCGTGCGGTCGCCGACCAATACGCCGCGGCCGGCTACGTTGCGGCGGCGCCCGCGCTGTTCGATCGCGTCGAATGCAACGTCGACGTGCCCTACGCCGACATGGCCAAGGGCATGGGCTACATGCACGCCATGCACAACGATATGGTCTTGCAAGACTTGCAAGCGGCGGTCCTGCGGGTTGCGGCAGCCGGCAAAGTCGGCGTCGTCGGCTATTGCTGGGGCGGGACGATCGCTTATCTGGCGGCCTCCCGCTTGGCCGTAGCGGCGGCGGTTTCGTACTACGGCGGCGGTACGACCCAGTATTTGGCGGAGAAACCACGCTGTCCGGTCATGTACCACTACGGCGAAACCGACACGCACATTCCCCTGTCCTCGGTAGATCAGGTCAAGACGGCCAATCCGCACGGGGTTTTTTACTTGTATCCTGCCGGCCACGGCTTCAATTGCACCGACCGGGCGAGCTTCGAGCCGGCGAGCGCGGCGCTTGCGTGGCAGCGTAGCGTCGATTTCTTTCACCAGCACGTCGGCTGAGCCGCCGTATCATGCAGCAACGATGAAACTCGCGGACCCCCGGCTATTGCGCGAACAATGCTACGTCGACGGCCGCTGGCAGGCGGCGGACGATGCGGCGACGATCGCCGTGCGCAATCCCGCGAGCGGCGCAGTACTCGGCACCGTTCCGAGCTTGGGCACGCTCGACACGCGACTGGCAATCGCGGCCGCCGCGACCGCGTTTCCGGCGTGGGCCGCCCGTACCGCCAAGGAGCGCGCCTCGCTGCTGCGACGCTGGTGCGCGCTGATGCTGGAAGCTCAGGAGGATCTGGCGATACTGATGACCGCCGAACAGGGCAAGCCTCTGGCCGAATCCAAAGGCGAGATCCTCTACGCGGCCTCCTTCATCGAGTGGTTCGCCGAAGAGGGCAAGCGAATCTACGGCGACGTGATCCCTGCTCATCAGCCAGACAAGCGCATCCTCGTGCTGCGCCAGCCGGTCGGTGTCGTAGCGGCCATCACGCCGTGGAACTTCCCGTCGGCGATGATCACCCGCAAAGCCGCTCCCGCGCTCGCCGCCGGATGCACGTTCATCTGCAAACCGGCGACACAAACGCCGTATTCGGCGCTCGCACTCGCCGAACTTGCCGACCGCGCCGGCATCCCGAAGGGCGTATTCAACATCGTCACGGGTGCCGCCGCCGCCATCGGCGGCGAAATGACGTCGAATCCGCTGGTGCGTAAATTGACCTTCACCGGTTCCACGACCATCGGCAAGAAATTGATGGCGCAGTGCGCCACAACGATGAAAAAGATTTCGATGGAACTCGGCGGCAACGCGCCGTTCATCGTCTTCGATGACGCCGATTTGGATGCCGCGGTGCTGGGCGCCATGGCGAGCAAATTCCGCAACACCGGCCAGACCTGCGTTTGCGCGAACCGGCTATTGGTGCAAGACGGCGTTTACGATCAGTTCACGCGTAAATTGACCGAGGCGGTGCGCAAACTACGCATCGGCGACGGTCTGTCCGGCGCCACCGATCAAGGGCCGTTGATCGACGCCAAGGCGCTCGAGAAGGTCGAGGAACACGTCGCCGACGCACTGGCCAAAGGCGCCCGCGTGGCGCTTGGCGGCAAGCGCCACGCGCTCGGCGGCACGTTCTACGAACCGACGATTCTCACCGGCGTGACGCCGGCGATGGCCGTCGCACGCGAGGAGACGTTCGGTCCGGTCGCGCCGCTGTTCAGGTTCCATACCGAAGCTGAGGCAATCGCCCTGGCGAACGATACGGAGTTCGGTCTCGCCGCCTACCTCTATACGCGCGATCTCGCCCGCAGCTGGCGGGTCTCGGAAGCCATCGAATGCGGCATTGTCGGCATCAACACCGGGCTGATCTCCACGGAAGTCGCGCCGTTCGGCGGCGTCAAGGAATCCGGCACTGGACGCGAAGGCTCGAAGTACGGGATCCTGGACTACACGGAACTCAAGTATGTTTGCGTCGGCGGAATCTGCTGAATGGCGTCGATGGCGCGGCTGCGCTATCGTCGCAGACGATGCTGGGACGCTTTCTAGAGCTTTCGATCGACACGCCCGACATCCGAGCGTCGCTCGATTTTTATTCCTCGCTCGGGTTTGCGCAGGCGGCCGTCGGCGATGCGTGGCGGCATCCGTACGCGGTGGTCACCGACGGCAGAATCTGCCTTGGCCTGCATGCACGCCCCGCGTCCGCGCCGTCGCTGACGTTCGTCAAACCGGATTTGCTGAAACAGGCTGAGATCTTCGAGCGGCTGGGCGTCGAATTCGAGTTCCGGCATTTGGGCGGCGACGTGTTCAACGAACTCGGCTGGGCCGATCCGTCCGGTAATTTGCTGCACCTGGTCGAGGCGCGCACGTTCTCGCCGAGTGCAGGCGCCGCGGCCGGGCGCTCGGCTTTGGGTTATTTTGTGGAAATCGCACTGCCGGCGCACGAGGTCGAAGCGGCGAAGGCCTACTGGGAACGACTGGGTTTTGTCGGCATGGCCGAAGCGGACGCGCGCATTGCGCGCGTTGTGTGCACAAGCGACACGATCGACGTGGGTCTGTATCCGTCGACGCTGATTCGCACACCCACCGTGCTGTTCGAGTGTGAGAACTTCGATGCGACCCTGGCGCGCCTCGCAGCGCTAGGCGCCGAACCGAGTCGCGCGTTGCCGGCCGAACTGCGCGGCCTGCCGGCGGCAATGCTGACGGCGCCGGAAGGAACGCCGCTGTTGTTCGCGCCGCATTTTTGAGGACGCAGTTGCGGCAGCGTTACTGGCCCGTCACGGCTACGATTTTGACTTTCACGCGCATTTGATCCCGAACACTCAAAGCGCCCAGCAGGGCGCTGTACGGTGTCAGGCCGAGCGCCGTCTGCCGCAGGCCGAAGTCGGCGCTGACCGACAAGCGCCGGGGACCGAGATCGACGCGGCACGGTATGGCGATCGTCGCGACGTGACCGGCGATGCGGATCGTTGCCGTCGCGGTGACCGTGGGCGCAGATCCCGCGATGCGCGCGCCGTGCACGACGATTGATGGGAAGCGCGCGGCGTCCAGCACCGCCGCGCCCAACATGTGCTGGCGCGTCCCCGCTTTCGCCTCCTCGGAAACCGCCTCTGCGAAATCCGCGCCTTCGCTGCGTCGCGCCTCGGCATCGTCGACGAGGAACGCCGCCGCCGGGACGCTGACCAGGAATGCCACCGCCGTGGCAGGCGGCGTAACGGCCACCCAGCCGTTCAGCGCGCGATTGACGAGCACGTGGTCGTGGCCGAATTGCGCCAACGCCCCGGCGCGATACACCAGCACGCGCAGTTCCGATTGCGCGCCGTCGATGCGGTAGACGCGCGCGCCACTGGGTGGTCGTTCCGGCGCCCCTGCTTGGCCCGCGTGCCGGAGGGCGGCCGGCAAGGTGCATGCGGCGAGCAACACGGCAATCGCCGCCACGGGTATGTATTTATGCGCGAACATGCCGGCACCGCCTTGCTAGACTACCAGGGTTCACGAGTGTGCCTGCGGAGGACGGCGATGCCAAACCCCGGCCCGAGAGACCGCTACGGCGCGGTTGCGCAGCTTTTCCATTGGGTAATCGCGGCCTTGATCGTGAATCAGTTCGTTTTGGGCCGCCTGGGCCAGGGCCTGCCGCTCGGGCTGCATAAATTGATACTGCTCGCGAGACACAAGAGCTTCGGTATGACTGTGCTGATGCTGGCGGTGCTGCGCCTGCTGTGGCGGCTTTTCAATGCGCCGCCGCCGTTGCCGGACACGATGACACCGCTGGAAAAATGCATCGCTCGCGCGACGCACGCGGCGTTTTACCTCCTGCTGTTCGCGATGCCGTTGACCGGATGGATGATGTCGTCGGCGAAGAATTATTCGGTCAGCTGGTTCGGCGTGTTCACGTGGCCCAACTTGATCGGTCCGAGCCATGCGGCTTTCAACTTGCTGCGCGACACCCATGTGGTTTTGGGCAACGTACTCGTTGCGGTTGCTCTGCTGCACATCGCGGCCGCGCTGAAGCATCACTTTTGGAACAAGGACGACGTACTGCGGCGCATGCTGCCATCCGTCAAACGGGAGAGATCTTGATGGGACGACACGAGGGATTGCGGATTTCAACCGGATTGCACGGCCTGCTGCTCCTAGGGTCGCTATGTGTGTCGACAGCCGCGCTGGGCGGTGCAGCGGCGCCCGCCGCACCGGGTGCGGCCGCGGTCGCCTACAGGGCCGTTGCCGGAAAGAGTACGCTGGATTTTGTCGGCGTGCAGGCGGGCGCGCCGTTCAAGGCCGCGTTTCATCGATTCTCGGCGGCCATCTTATTCGCGCCGCAAGCGCTCGCGCAATCGCACCTCGACGTGCTGATCGATATGAACTCGGCAGACTCCGCCGACAAGGACCGCGACGGCACGATGCGCGGCGCCGATATCTTCGACGTGACCCGCTGGCCGACCGCCCATTACGCCACTCGCAGCATCGTCAAGACCGGCGCCGGCTACTCCGCCATCGGATCACTGACGCTGCGCGGCGTCACCAAGGACGTGCCCATCACGTTCCAATTCGCTCTGACGCCCGGCGGCGCGAAACTCACCGGCAACGCCGCACTCAAGCGCCTGGACTTCGGCGTAGGCCAGGGAGACTGGCGGAACACGCAGTGGGTCGGCAACGACGTGAAGATCGCATTTTCGCTGGTGCTGATGCCGAAACAGCGGCCATAGGCGAGCGCTGCACGCGAACGGCGGTGCCGTTCTCAGCGCACCGGCAACTCCCGCGATTTCTGCACCGTGCGCAGCGCGAAGCTCGAGTGCACGCGCGCGACGTTCGGCAGACGCGTCAAATGCTGGCTGTGCAGGCGCTCGAAATCTGCGGTGTCGGCCAGCACGACGCGTAGCAAATAGTCGTACTCGCCGGACATCAGGTAACACTCCATGATTTCCGGTACGCGGCGTACGGCTTCCTCGAACGCCTGCAGATGCGCCTGCTCCTGGCGCTCGAGCGTAATGTTGACGAACACGCTGACGGGGCAACCGACTTTCTGCTGATTGATCAGCGCGGCGTAGCCCTCGATCAGGCCTTCCTCTTCGAGCGCGCGCACCCGCCGCAGACAAGCGGATTCCGATAGGTTGACGATTTCGGCCAAGCGGCTGTTGGTAACGCGGCCGTCGAGTTGCAGCGCGCGCACGATCGTGCGGTCAAAGCGGTCCAGTGGCATATTCGGCGCTTTCTTGCGTAAATAATCATGGCGGACGCATATTCTGCCATTAAATCGCGCCGATCGGACGCAATTGCAGTTTTCCGGCGCGGCAGGCGCTTATGCTGACGCTGCGTCCTGCGCATCGATGATTAACGGAGCCCACCCATGAAGATCGGCGTGCCGAAAGAAATCAAAATCCATGAATACCGCGTCGGGCTCGTTCCGGCCGGAGTACTCGAATTGGTGCGCGCGGGACATCAAGTCCTCGTGCAAACCGGCGCCGGCGCCGGGATCGGCTTCGATGACGTCGATTATCGGGCGGCGGGCGCCGCGATCGCACCGCGCGCCACGGAGGTGTTCGCGTCGGCCGAACTGATCGTCAAGGTCAAGGAACCGCAGCTCGCGGAATGCGCACAGCTGCGCGCCGGGCAAATCTTGTTCACCTATCTGCACTTGGCGGCGGACCGCGCACAGGCGCTCGCCTTGTGCGCCAGCGGGACGACCGCGATCGCCTACGAAACCGTGACGGCGCCGGACGGCTCTTTGCCGCTGCTGACGCCGATGAGCGAAGTGGCGGGGCGAATGTCGGTACAAGTCGGGGCCACCTGCCTGCAAAAGGCTAACGGCGGCTTCGGCGTGCTCCTCGGCGGCGTCCCCGGCGTTGCGCCGGCCAAGGTGGTCGTGCTCGGCGGCGGTGTCTCCGGCACCCATGCCGCCGAAATGGCGGTCGGTTTGCGCGCCGACGTGACTGTCGTCGACCGGTCGGTCAAGCGGCTGCGCGAACTGTCCGCGATTTTCGGCAACCGGCTGAAGACCGTCTATTCGACCGCCCACGCGATCGAAGAGCTCGTGCGCGACGCCGATCTGGTGATCGGCGCGGTGCTGATCGCGGGCTCGGCGGCGCCGAAGCTCGTCACGCACGCGATGATCAAGACGATGAAGGCGGGTGCCGTGCTGGTCGACATCGCAATCGATCAAGGCGGCTGCTTCGAGACCAGCAGACCGACGACGCACGCGGAGCCTACTTATGTGCAGGACGGCGTGATTCACTACTGCGTGACGAACATGCCGGGGGCCGTTCCGCGCACCTCCACGGTCGCGCTGACGAACGCGACCTTGCCGTACGTCAAGGCGCTGGCCGATGGCGGGTGGCGCCGCGCGACCGAGCTTGACCATGGTCTCGCTGAAGGCTTGAACGTGCACGCCGGCCGAATTACGCACATGGCCGTCGCCGCTGCGCTCGATCTAGAGTACAGGCCGCCAGCGAGCGAGTGAGGCGGCGCTGCGGGCGGTGCACGTGCGGTAATGACGGCGGCAGGCGATTACTTCGGCGCAGGCGCCGGCGGCACGTCGCCGCAGGCGGGCGGAGTATCGCGATGGTAGGGCAGCCAAGCGTAAATTTCCGGCGACGTCTGCGGATACGTCAAGAAGTCCTCGTGGGACTCGACGACGTGATCCGCCTTGCGGCGCGATAGCCGCCAGACGGCGAACAGCGTGAACAGCAGCGTCAGCACCAGCACATAAACGAAGAACGCGCCGGCCGACGTCAGCTGTATCGCGTACGTCCCGGCGGTCGGACCAATCGCGGCGCCGAGCGCCCAGACGAACAACAGCGTCGAGGACAGCGCCACGTAGTCGGTCATGACCGCGCGGTCGTTGGCGTGCGCGACGCCCACCGCATAGAGGCTTTCGGCGAGACCGCCGAACGCCGCGAATTCCGCGGCGAGCAGCCAGAACGGCGTGCTGTGCCTCGCAGTAACGAGAATCGCCGCGACCGCGAGGATGCACACGCCGATCCCGATCAGCGCGTACAGACGGTCGAATTTGTCCGAAAAGTAGCCGATCGGCCATTGCAGGAACAGGCTGCCGAGCGACACGCATGCCATCAGCACGACGATATGCCGCTGATCGAAACCGATCCGTTGGCTGAACAACGGTCCGACGGTCATGAAAGCCATCAGGATCAGCCCATTCAGCAAACAGGCGAGCACGCTGACCGGCGACGTACGCACGGCCTTCAATATTTCGAGCTTGACGCGGCGAGGCAGCGTCGGCGCGCGTACGTCGATCGCGACCATGGGCACCAGGGCGAGCGTCGTCGAAATGCCGGCGATGAACAGCAGTTCGGGACCGCGCACGTCCAAATTCCGGCCGAGCAGTTGCCCGGCGCCGAAGGATAGGCCGTACACCAGTACGTAAATTGTCAGCACCCGGCCGCGCTGCTCATTCGGCACCAGCGCGTTCAGCCAACTCTCGACGACGACCGCCAGGCCCGCAGCGTTCGCGCCGATCAACAAACGCAGCAGCGCGATCGCCGGCGCGCCGGCGGCAAAATGCAGCCCGAGAATGGCTACCGACTTCAGGCCGGCGAAGGTTGCGTAGGCCCGTTCCAAACCCACCGGCGCGATGATCCGATGGGCGTACAGACAGCCGAACAGAAACCCGAGCGCCTCGGCCGTCGCGAGCAAACCGATGACCCCGGCCGACATCCCCATCGCCGAGAAACGCAGCGGCAATAGCGAGCCCAACACTCCGGCGCCGACCATGATCAGCGCGGTGCTCGCGAGCGGCGGGGCGACGCGCCACGGGATTGCGGTCGCTGCCGGAGGCGGTGCGGCGCTTGCTGAGGGGTGCATGGCGGTGTTTCTCGCAGATTCGGCGCGAAGGTGCTACAAAAGTGCATGATACAAGCATCGAGGCTCGTGACGGACCTGCCGGAAGCGGCCCGCTACCGGGGCTATGCCGATCTCGCGCGCGCCCAAGTGCGCGGCCGCGACTATGAAATTTTCGTCGCGCGCCGCCGTTCGTCGCGAATTGCCGTGATCGCGCCGCACGGCGGCGGCATCGAGGACGGCACTTCGCAGGCGGCGCGCGCGATCGCCGGCGAGGATTTCAATTTGTATTTATTCGAGGGCCTCAGGCCCTGGCACAATTTCCGGGCATTGCATTTGACGAGCCATCGCTTCGATGAGCCAGAATGCTTGGCGCTGATCGCCGGCTGCACGCGCGTCCTCGCCGTGCACGGCTGCGCCGACAACGACGACCGGCTGTTCGTCGGCGGACGCGATACCGCGCTGCGGGACCGCTTGGCCGCCGCATTGAGCGCCGGCGGCACACGCGCCGCCACGGCCGGCCACCGCTTCCCGGCAACGCACCCGCGCAACATCTGCAATCGCGGCGCGACCGCGCGCGGTGCGCAGCTCGAACTGCCGCAGCCGCTGCGCCGGAGCGCCCCGGCCTGCGGCGTCGTCGGAGCGGTCCGCTCGGTATTGCTGCACTACGACCGATCGACAAAGCCGCCACTCGGCCGGATCGCGGCCGCCCGCTGACTGCGTTCATTGGAGATTCGCCATGGCGCGCCATCCGCGCTTCGATATTCTGTTCGAGCCGGTGCGCATCGGTCCGGTGACGGCGCCGAACCGCTTTTATCAAGTTCCGCACGCGAGCGGCATGACCAACGCGCTGCCGCGCGTCCGCGCCGCCTTCAGAGAAGTGAAGGCGGAAGGCGGTTGGGGCGTGGTGTGCACCGGCGCCGTGTCGATCCATCCCAGTTCGGACGACTCGCCGCTGCCGTTCGCGACGTTATGGGACGATGGCGACGTGCGCGCGCACGCCTTGATGACCGAAGCGGTGCATCGGCACGGCGCCTTGGCGGGCATCGAGCTGTGGCACGGCGGCGCTTGCACGCTGAACCGCACCAGCCGTATCGCGCCGCTGTCGCCGTCCGGGATGCCGTGGCTATCGACGCATTTGGGGTTTATGGGCAATCTGCGCCCCCGCACCATGGACATAGCCGATATTCGCGCACTGCTCGACTGGCAGGCGGCCGGTGCACGGCGCGCCCTCAGCGCCGGATTCGACATCGTCTACGTCTACGCCGGCATGGGGTATCTGCCGTACGAATTCCTGCTGCCGGAATACAACCGGCGCACCGATGCGTACGGCGGATCGATCGAGAATCGCGTACGGCTCGTCAAAGAGCTGCTCGAAGTGACCCGCGACGCCGTCGGCGATCGGTGCGCGGTCGCTTTGCGGATCAGTCTGGAAGAATTGCGCGGCAAACCGGGGCGGCATGCGCCGTCCGAGGCGCACGAAGTGGTCGCGCTGCTCGCCGACGTGCCCGATTTGTGGGATGTGAAAATGGACTCGAGTCCGACGGATTGCGCGCCCTCGCGCTTTGCGCCGGAAGGCAGCCACGAGCCAATCGTCGATTTTGTCAAGCGTGTGACGAACAAGCCGGTCGTCGGCGTCGGACGCTTTACCTCGCCGGACGTCATGGTCGCGCAAATCCGGCGCGGCGTGCTCGATTTGATCGGCGCCGCGCGGCCTTCGATCGCCGACCCGTTCTTGCCGAACAAAATCAACGAAGGCCGCGAGCAAGAGATTCGGGAGTGCATCGGCTGCAACATCTGCATCTCGAGTTGGCATGACGGTGTGCCGGTCCGCTGCACGCAAAACCCGACCGCCGGCGAGGAATGGCGCCGCGGCTGGCATCCGGAACGATTTGAACCGGTCGCGAGCGCGGCGGCCGTGCTGATCGTCGGCGGCGGACCGGCGGGTCTCGAGTGCGCCGTGACGCTCGCGCGCCGCGGCAGCCGCGTCACCGTCGCCGACGGGGCGGCGGAGTTCGGCGGCCGTTTGCGCTTCGAGACACGCCTGCCGGGCCTTGCCACCTGGGGCCGCGTCGTCGACTGGCGGCTGGGCCAGTTGCGCGGTAGAGAGAACGTGAGCTTGTATCCCGGCAGCGAACTCAATGTCGATGACATCTTGGCGCTCGAGCATGCGCACGTGGTCGTCGCGACCGGCGCCCGCTGGACGAAGCTGCAGTACTCGGCGCTGGAATTTCCGGGCGGCGAACTCGCGGGTCCGCGAGTCTACACCCCGGACGACCTTGCCGGCGGCTTGCTGCCGGAAAGTCCGGTCGTCGTCTTCGACTTCGACAATTATTACTTGGCCGGAGCGATCGCTGAGCGCCTCGCGGGCCAAGGCTGCGAGGTGGCCTACGTGACCACCGCCGGAACGGCATCGGCATGGACCTTCATGACCAACGAGCTGCCGCTCGTGCATCGCGCGCTCGGCAAAGCGGGCGTGGCGATACACACGCTGCAGTTCGTGAGCGCTTTCGACGGCACCGAAGCGACGCTTGCCGACGTGTACGGCGGCGCCGGGAAGCGGCTGGCGTGCCGTTCACTCGTGATCGTCGGCATACGCGCGCCGCGCGACGAGCTGTATCACGCGCTCGCGGCTCGCGGCGCGGATCTGCGCCGCGCGGGAATCGCCTCGGTCACGCGGATCGGCGACGCCGACGCGCCGGGCGCGATCGTGCATGCCGTGCACAGCGGCCACCGCTATGCGCGCGAGTTCGATTCGCCGCTCGCAGCGGTGCCTTACAAACGGGATTTTCCCATCTGAGCGCCGTACGGCCGCCTCAAGCGAGCGGTGAGATACCGAACAAGCGCGAGTGCGCCCACAGCAGAACGAGAGCGTAGGTCGCCAGGCCGAGCAGCACCGCGATCGCGTCGTTCCATCGGCCCGGCGCGGCCGTTCGCGGCGCCGGCCGCGGCCGGCGTTTCAGCGAGATGCGATCGACGACCGCCCAGGCCAGGAAGCCGCCGAACAGCAGTGAATCGGCCGCGTGGCCGTTCGACAGCAAATGCGCGAACGCCCACAATTTCACGGCCGCAAGCAGCGGATGCTTGACCGCGGTGTTGATTTTGCCGGGTAGATAAGCGGCAAACAGCAGCGGAAAAACCGGCAACATCAAAAGAAACGTGATGTACCGCAGCCACGTCGGCGGCGTGTAGAGCACGGTCGGCGCCGCGCGCGAGAGTGCGAAGCCGTGTACGATCAACACGAACCCCACGAGCGAGAGGATGCCGTAAAGGCC
>JAYTQR010000111.1:0-2573 GCA_043746615.1 Gammaproteobacteria bacterium
CGGTGCTGATCACCGTGCTGCTGTTGTACCTGCTCGGCATGACGTTCAACATCATGACCTTGGGCGGCATCGCCGCGGCGATCGGCCTGCTGATCGACGATGCGATCGTCATGATCGAACATATAGCCCGGCGCGCCGGCGCGCCGGGATTGGAGAACGCGAATGCGGCCGTGCTGCCGGCCGCACGGGAATTCTTGGCGCCACTATTTGGCTCCAGCCTCGCCACGATCATCATTTTCGTGCCGCTCGCCTTCTTGTCGGGCGTAACCGGCGCGTTTTTCAAGTTCCTGTCGCTGACGATGGCTTCGGCGTTGATCATCTCGTTGATCCTGACGGCACTGATCGTGCCGCTGCTCGCCCGCGGGCTGATCGACTTTCAGACTTGGGATGATCCGACCCATGGCCGCGACACCTGGCTGAAGCGCACGCAGAGCAAGGCTTTGAACGGCCTGTTTGCGCGTCCGATATTGATCGTCGTCGGCATTGTCGTGCTGATCGGGGCGGGATTTCTCGCTTATCGGCACGTCGGCACCGGGTTCCTGCCGAAGATGGACGAGGGCGGATTCGTACTCGACTATCAAACCGCGCCGGGCACGTCGCTCGCCGAGACCGATCGCGAGATCGGCCAGGTCGAGCAAATCCTAAAAAAGGATCCGAACGTCTACACGTATTCGCGGCGTACCGGCGCCGGCTTGGGCGGCGACCTGATCGAGTCTTATCAGGGCGATTTCTTCGTGCGACTGATCGACAGCGCCAAGCGCCCGTCGATCTGGACCGTCATGGACGACATCAACGGCAAAATCACCCGCGAGGTGCCCGGGATCAACTTCGACACGCACGAACTGCTCGACGACATGATCGGCGACATGGTCGGCCGACGACAACCGGTGGTGATCCAATTGACTTCCAAGGACCCGGATGTCCTCGGTCGCGTCGCTTTGCAGGTTGCCGCCGCGATCTCCAAAGTACCGGGCGTACAACCGGCTTCGGTCAATAACGGCGTGATCCCGGCCGGCGACGCGCTGGAAGTCCACGTCGACGCCGCGGCCGCGGCGACGCAGGGCATGACGCCCGCGGATGTGCAAGACCAGCTGTACCATTACCTGAACGGCGCGGTCGTAACGCGCTATCTCGGCAAAGTCCAAGATGTCGGCGTCCGCCTGTGGCTGAACGCGGTGCAAAACAAGATCTACCGCGACCAGCTCGGAGAATTGCCGATACGCTCGCCGAGCGGACGCGTCTTCCCGCTGAGCATGGTCGCGGCGACTCGGTTCGTCAGCGGACAGCCGCAGATTACGCGTGATAATCTCGCCCAGGTCGTGGCCGTAACGGCCGAAATCGGCGGCGGCCACGATCTCGGCTCGACCATCGCCGGCGTACAGCGGGTCCTGCATGACCCGGGCGTGCTGCCTCCGGGCGTCTATTACACGATCGGCGGCGCGTACAAGCAGCAGCAAATCGCCGTCAATGGCATGCTCAAGGTGTTCGCCGCCGCCGCGGTCGCCGAGTTCATTCTGATGCTGTTTATGTACGGCCGCTTCTGGCTGCCGCTGATCATCATCGCGAGCGCCGTAATTTCCAGCGACGCGGTGTTCATCGGCCTGTGGCTGACCGGCACCGAATTCAACATCACCGCGATGATGGGCATGGTCATGATCGTCGGCATTGCGACCGAAATGGCGATTTTTTTCGCGTCCGAATACCAAGAATTGGCGAAGACCATGCCGGCGCGCGCGGCGCTGCATGGCGCCGCGCTCAATCGACAGCGGCCGATCATCATGAGCACGCTCGCGATGATCCTTGCGTTGATTCCTCTCGGCGCAGCGATCAGCGGTTCGGGCGATCAGATGCTGCAACCGCTTGCCATTGCGATCATCGCCGGCATCACCGTGCAGCTGCCGCTGGTGCTGCTCGCGATGCCGGTCGTCGTCGGCCTGACGGTACGCGGCGAACGCAAGACCTGACGCGCGCGCGAGCGCGCACGCGTTAAAGCGAATCCAAGAATGCGTCCATGGTCAATGTTGGCGCGCCGATCAGCCCTTCGGCCGATGCGCCGCGTCCCACTTCGCGACCGCGGCCATCGTGTTCGCGACGTGCTTGTTAGGGTTCATAGCCGTGTACTCGTAGATGATCTTGCCGTCCGGCGCGATCACGTACGACGTGCGGTTGGCGTATTTCGGATCGAGTAACAGCACCGCATCGTAGGCCTTCATGATGTGCTGATCGGCGTCCGAGGCGACCGGGAATTTGTTGCGACACTCGGTGACCGAGAACTTGTTCAGCTTGCTGATCGGATCGTGCGACACGCCGATGACGGTCGCACCCAGGGCCGCGAATTTCGCCGTGGCTTGCGCGAATTCATGCGCCTCGACCGTGCAGCCCGGCGTGAACGCCGCGGGATAAAAATACAGCACCACGGGGCCCTTCATTAAGGCGGCGGCGAGCGAAAACGTGAATGGCTTGCCAGCGAGGGTCGCCTCGGTCGTGAAGTCCGGCGCCGTCGCCCCGACTTTCAGAGCCGCGTACAGCGGCGAGGCCAGGGCACAACTGATCAACGTGACGGAAACGATGCG
>JAYTQR010000112.1:0-10434 GCA_043746615.1 Gammaproteobacteria bacterium
TATCTGCGATCCCAGCCAGCAGAGATTGATCACGATCTGCGCAATGCCGGCGCCGACGAGCGCCCGGACGTGACGCTCGATTAGCGGCACGCCGCGCACCCGCAGCAGCGGTTTCGGCACCGCATCGGAGAGCGGCCGCATCCGCTTGCCGCGTCCCGCCGCGAGAATCATCGCCGTGCGCGGGCGCACCGAGCCGCGCGGCGCAGTCACGCAAGGATCCGCGCCTGCGCGCGCTCGAAGGCGGCGTCGACGCGCGCCGCGATGAAACCGGCGAATTCCGCCGTCTGCGGATAGGCGCCGGCCGCGCTGCGCACATACTCGAGCACGCGCGGCAGATCGCGCAAATACTGCGATTTGCGATCGCGATAATACAGGCGGCAAAAGATGCCCAACACCTTGATGTGCCGCTGCAAACCCATCAAATCGAACCAACGCATGAATGCGTTTTCGTCCGGCAGGTCGAGTCCGCGCTGCCGCAGTTCCCCACGGTACCGGAGCACCCAGGCTCGCACTCGTTCCGCTGGCCACGCGACGTAGCAATCCTTCAGCAGCGAGGCCAGATCGTAAGTTATCGGGCCGGCGACGGCGTCCTGAAAATCGAGGATTCCCGGGTTTTCCGCGTCGCTGATCAGCAAATTGCGCGAGTGATAATCGCGGTGCACGAACGTCACCGGCTGCGCCAAGGCCGAACCGATCAGCGGTTCGTAAAGCCGATCGAGCATTGCGCGCTCCGCCTTGCCGACCTCGATCGCCAGATGGCGGTGCAGGAACCATTCCGGCAGAAGTTCCATCTCCCGGCGCAGCAACGCGCCATCGTACGGCGGCAGCAGCCGCGCGTGGGCTCGCCCAGCCGTCTGCAACGTCGACAGCGCGCCGAGAGCGTCCGCGTACAATCGGTCCACATCGCGATTCGCCGCAAGCGCGTCCAGGTATTGCTGCGAACCCAAATCCGTCAACAGCAGCAGGCCGCGCGCCTCGTAACACGCCAAAACGCGCGGCACGTTCAGGCCGAATCCCGCCAGCATCGCCGCCACTTTGCGGAAGGGTTGCAAATTCTCCTTGTCGGGAGGCGCATCCATGACGATATAAGTTTGTTCGCCGCGCGTCGCGCGAAAATAGCGCCTGAAGCTCGCGTCCGCCGATGCCGGCGTGATGCGGACGTCGGTGAATCCCAAGTCCTCGACGAGCCATCGTGTCAGCACTTGCAGGCGGTGGTCGATCGCGTCGGGTACACTCATGCGGGGGCATCGATGAACCGCAAATGCGGCGCACCGCAGTATACCGATTATAATGACCGCACCGGCCGCCTTGCGTACGCGCAGCGCAGTTCATCAACCTCTGGGCGAACAACTTTGCCAATGGCCCTTTCTGTACGCGCCGCATTGCTGATGTCCGGATTGATGGCGGCGCACGCGGCGCCCGCGGCCGATACCTGTCCCGCGCCTCCGCAAGCGGCGCCGGATACGGCGCTGATCCCGATGGACGATCACCGTTTGCACATCGACAGCGACACCGCCGCGCTCGGCGCGGACGGCGGCGCGGCTCTGAGCGGCCGGGTCACGGTGCGTCAAGACCAGCGCCGCCTCGACGCCGACCACGTGATCTACGATCAGAAGACCGGCAAGATCACCGTCACCGGTGCAGTGAGGTTCGAGGACCCGAAGCTGCGCCTGCAGAGCGACGCCGGCAGCTATGATCAGAGCGGCGGCGCCGACTTCGCCGACGCCTCGTTTCAATTGCTGAACCGCAACGGCCGCGGCCAAGCGCAGGAAATCCAGATGCTGCCCGGCGGCCAGATCGCGCTAACCAAAGTGCGCTACACCACCTGCCCGGCCGGCAACGAGGACTGGATTCTGCACGCCTCCGCGATCAAGTTGGATACGGCACGCGGCCAGGGATCGGCTCGCGGCGCCTACCTGGTGTTCAAGGGCCTGCCGATCCTGTACACGCCCTATTTCTCGTTCCCGCTCGGCAATCTACGCCAGAGCGGATTTTTGTATCCGAGCTTCGGCCACTCCGGCAGCACCGGCTACTGGGCCGGAATCCCTTATTATTTCAATCTGGCGCCGAATTACGATCTGACGTTGACGCCGAAGGTCCTGTCGGCGCGCGGTGTCGAGCTCGCCGGCGAAGCCCGCTATCTGAACGAGACCTCGCATAGCCAGTTCGACGGCACCTATCTGCCGAACGACACGGAGACGCACAGCGCGCGCAGTTATTTTCGGCTGGCCGAAATTACCGACTTGAGTAAACGCAGCCGCGTCGACGTCAACCTCGCCGGTGTCAGCGACAGCAATTACTTCCAGGATTTTGCCGTGGGTTCGGATCAGACCAGCGTCACCTACTTGGCGCGCGAAGCGGAGTATCTATATCGCGACGACGCGTGGAAGGTTCGCGCACAATTACAAAACTTCCAAACCATCGACATCTCGGTCGATCCGATCGACCGGCCTTACTCGCGCGTGCCGCGCATCGACGCCGACGCGCTTTGGCCGCTCGCCGGCACGCGCTTCGAATTTTCATTGCACGCGGCTGCCGTGAATTTCATGCGTGATATCGGCCCGACCGGCGTGCGTGTAGACGTGTCTCCGCAACTGCAGTGGTCCGAGCGCACGGCTGGGTATTTCTTCGTACCCGCCGTGGGATGGCATTACACCCAATACGATCTGAGCAATGCCGCTCCGGGCGACCCGAGCGCCCCGCTGCGCACGGTGCCTTTCGCCAGACTGGACACCGGTCTCGTGTTCGAACGCGAATCGGGCGCGACCGGACAGCGCACGCAAACGTTGGAACCGCGCGTCGTCTACAGCTACGTCCCGTACCGCAATCAGGACAATCTGCCGGTATTCGACACCGCCCTGCCGGACTTGAACTTGACCGAATTGTACCGCACGAATCGCTACGTCGGCGACGACCGGATCGGCGATGCGAACCAATTGAGTCTCGGTGTAACTACGCGCTTGTTCGATCACGTGACCGGACAGCAGTATCTGTCGGCAACATTGGGGCAAACGCGCTATTTCACGCAGCCGCTGGTCACGCTGCCCGGCCAGACGCCGATATCCTACGGTGCCTCGAACATCATCGGGCAGGTTGCGGTGTCGGCCTACAAGAACTGGAGCGTCAAACTCGACTACCAATTCAATCCGTACATCAGGCAGACCGAGAAGTCGGAGGTCGCGGTGCAGTATCATCCGGACGCGGAGCGCATGGTCAACCTGGGCTACCGCTTCCAGCATGGCATCCTCGATCAATGGGACGGCGCCTTCGCGTGGCCGATCGCGAAGCACTGGAACGCGGTAGGCCGCCTGGTCTATTCGATTCAGGACGGGCGAGCGATCGAGCATATCGCGGGTTTGGAGTATCGCAGCTGCTGCTGGCGGATTCAGGTCGTGCAGCGCCGCTACGTAACCAACCGCAACGGGGCTTTGGACAGTTCGATTGCCATACAATTGGAACTGATCGGCTTGAGCTCGGTCGGAAAACCGGCGGGCTCTTTCCTGCTGCGCTCGATTGGCGGATACTCCGCCGGCGAACCGACCCCCTAGCCACGAGTAACGTCAAGTCATGCGCAAGATTTTCGGCAGCCTTTCCAGCGTATTTGCGCTATTAATGCTGAGTCCGGCGGTACACGCGCAGACGCGGGATATCGGTACTCACGGAATATTGCTGGACCGCATCGTCGCGGTCGTCAACGACGGCGTGGTGATGAAGAGCGAGTTGGATCAGCAAATGGACGCGGTGACGAAGCGCCTGCAGGACGAAAAAGTGACGTTGCCGCCGCAGAGCGTGCTGCAGCAGCAAGTGCTCGACCGATTGATTCTGCAAGAAATCGAGACGCAGCGTGCCACGCACATCGGTCTCAGCATCTCCGACGAGCAGTTGAATGGCGCGCTGCAGGAAATTGCGGCGCGCAATAAAATTCCGTTCGACCAATTGCCGACCGCCCTTGCGGCGCAGGGCATCCACTACAAGCAGTATCGAGAGTCGCTGCGCAAGGAATTGACGCTTTCGGCATTGCGCGAACGCGACGTCATTTCGCACATCGTCGTCACGCCGCGCGAAATCGAACAATACCTGGCGCGCCAGGACAGCGCCGCGGCAAACGACGAGTTCAACATATCGCATATCTTGATTTCGCTGCCGGCAGCCGCTGCGCCGAAGCAAATCGCGCAAATCACGCGCAAGGCACAGGACATCGCCGCGCGCGCCCGCAAGGGCGAGAATTTTGGGCAGCTGGCGATCGCCTACTCGAACAGTCAGACGGCTCTCGAGGGCGGCAACCTAGGCTGGCGCAAGGGCAGCCAATTGCCGGACTTCATTTTGCAACTGGTAACGAAGATGCAGCCCGGCGAAATCGGCGGTCCGGTGCGCACACCGAGCGGTTTTCACATCGTCAAGCTGAACGAGCGGCGCAGCGGCGAAAAGCCGGTCATCGTCGATCAGGTGCACCTGCGCCACATTCTGTTGAAACCCAACGAACTGGACGATGATCAAACCATACGGCAAAAATTGCTGAAGATCCGCCAGCGCATCTTGAACGGCGAGAGTTTCACCGGCATTGCGCAGACGACGTCGGAAGATCCCGGATCGGCGCCCGACGGCGGCGATCTGGGCTGGGCCTCGCCGGGCGCGTTCGCACCGGAATTCGAAAAGGCGATCGCCGGCCTCAAGATCAACGAAATCAGTCAGCCGTTCAAGTCGCGCTACGGGTGGCATATCGTGCAACTTCTCGGCAAGCGCACCTACGACAGCACGTCCGACATCCGCCGCCAGCATGCCTTTGCGGCTATCCGGGAAAGCAAGGCCGACGAAGACACCGAGCTGTGGCTGCAGCGCTTACGCGACGAGGCCTTCGTCGAAATCAAGAATTAGTGTACACGCCCAGGATCGTCGTCACCTCCGGAGAGCCCGCCGGGATCGGCCCGGACGCTTGCGTCATGCTTGCCCAGTCGCACTGGGGCGCCGATTTGATCGTCGCCGGCGACGCGGCGCTGCTCGAGTCCACCGCGGCCGCGCTCGCGCTGCCGCTGCGGATCGAGACCTACGAACCCTCGACGCCGGCCCGCGCGCACCGGCCCGGCACGATCAGAGTCCTCGACGTACGCTGCGATCGGCCGGTCGTCGCCGGTCAGCTCGATCCGCGTAACGCCGGCTACGTGCTGCGGCTGTTGGATCGCGCCTGCGACGGGTGCATGAACGGTGAATTCGCGGCAATGGTCACCGCGCCGGTGCAGAAGAGCGTATTGATGGACGCCGGCTTCGCGTTCAGCGGGCACACCGAATATTTGGCGGGGCGGACCCGCGCCGCGATGCCGGTCATGATGTTGGTCGGCGGACGGATGCGGGTGGCGCTGGTCACGACGCATTTGCCGCTCGCCGCAGTGCCGAAGGCGATCACGCGCGACCGCCTGCGCGCGACCTTGCGCGTCGTGCACGCGGATTTGGGCCGGTATTTCAGCTTGAATGCGCCGCATATCACGGTCCTCGGCCTGAACCCGCACGCGGGAGAATCCGGCCACTTGGGGCACGAAGAAATCGACGTCATCGCGCCGGTCATCGCCGAGCTGCGCGCCGAAGGCTTGGACCTCGGCGGGCCGCTGCCCGCCGATACGGCGTTTACGCCACGCTCGCTTCCCGCCGCCGATGCGATCGTGGCGATGTACCACGATCAAGGTTTGCCGGTGATCAAGCATGCGAGCTTCGGCAACGCCGTCAACGTCACGCTCGGCCTGCCAATCCTGCGCACGAGTGTCGATCACGGCACGGCGCTGTCCCTCGCGCGCACCGGCGCCGCGGATGCCGGCAGCTTGCATGCCGCACTCGCGCTGGCGATGCAACTGGTCGATGCCGGCGCGCCAGATGCCGGTTCGTAGGCGTTTCGGCCAGCACTTCCTGCACGATCCGGGCGTCATCCGCCGCATCCTCGACGCCTTGTCGCCGCAGCCGGCCCAGCGCATCGTCGAAGTGGGGCCCGGCCGCGGCGCATTGACCTGGGGTTTGTTGGAACGGGCCAAGAGTTTGGATGCGATCGAGATCGACCGCGATCTCGCGGCCGCGCTGCAAGCCGACCCGCGCGCGAAGTCCGCTCTGCGCGTGCACGCCGAAGACGTGCTGGAAACGGATTTCGCGCGCATGCGCGGCAACGGCGCGCCGCTGCGGATCATCGGCAACCTTCCGTATAACATTTCGACGCCGCTGCTGTTTCGCTTGCTGCAGCAGCGCGCGGCGATCGCGGATATGCATTTCATGCTGCAGCGGGAAGTGGTGGATCGCATGGCTGCCGAGCCGGGCGGCAAAGACTATGGGCGGCTGACCGTCATGCTGGCGGCGTATGCCGAGGTCGAGCGGCTTTTCGATGTGGGACCGGGCGCGTTCCGGCCGCCGCCTAAAGTCTGGTCGGCAATCGTGCGTCTGCGGCCGAGCCGCGCGCCGATGTTCGACATCGGCAGCGACGGCGCCCTGCGGCTGCTGGTCACTGCGGCCTTTTCACACCGGCGCAAGACTTTGCGCAATGGCCTGAAGGGGCTGCTGTCCGCCGCGCAAATCGAAGTGTGCGGCATCGATCCGGGCTTGCGCCCGGAACGGCTCGCGCCCGGCCAATTTGGCCGCCTCGCGGCTTATTATCACGACAGGCCGGGATAGCCGGTCCGACAAAGTCCGTAGGCCCCGCCCCGCTCGGCTATAATCCGGCTGTAATGCAGGCCTATCAAAAAATCCTGGTGCTTCTCGATCTCTCGGACGGCAGCGAACCGGTGGCCGAGGCGGGCAAGCTGATTGCGTCCTACTCGAACGCGGCGATCGTCCTGCTGCACGTCGTCGAGTTCGTTCCGGTCGAACCGATGGGCGAGTCGCTGATGCCGTCGATGCAAATTGAGGCGGAATTGATCAAGCGCTCCCATGACAGGCTCGCCGATATGCTCGAGCGCCTGGCGCTCGAGCGCACGACGTGCCGGGTCGAAGCCGGCAACACCAAAGCGGAGATTTTGCGGGTGGCGGCGCAAGAACGCGCGGATTTGATCGTACTCGGCAGCCGCGAGCGCCACGGCCTCGCGATTCTGGTCAACTTCACCGAGGATACGGTGCTGCATGCCGCGCATTGCGACGTGCTCGCCGTGCGCTTGAAGTGATGCGATGCAAAACATGACATCAGCCCCAGCGAATCCCCGAATCCGCGTCGAAGTCGAAACCTCGTTCCTGGAAGAGCAATCGGACCCGCGCGACAAACGCTTCGTATTCTCGTACACGATCACCATACGCAATGACGGGTCGGTGCCCGCGCGTCTGTTGACGCG
Source organism: Gammaproteobacteria bacterium (assembly GCA_043746615.1). Classification (GTDB taxonomy): domain Bacteria; phylum Pseudomonadota; class Gammaproteobacteria; order Steroidobacterales; family Steroidobacteraceae; genus Bog-1198. Next base: position 7,296 of record JAYTQR010000112.1, read on the forward strand.
CCATTGGATCATCACGGATGCCAACGGCAACGTCAAAGAGATGCGCGGCGACGGCGTCGTCGGCGAACAGCCCTATTTGAAGCCGGGCCAGGGGTTTCGGTATTCCAGCGGCGCCGTGATCGAAACGCCGGTCGGCACGATGCAGGGGAGCTATCAGATGGTGGCCGACGACGGCCAACAATTTGACGCGCCGATCGCGCCGTTCAGGCTGGCGATGCCCGGAGTTTTGCACTAGATCCATGCCGATTTACGCGATTGGCGATGTGCAAGGCTGCGACGACGAACTCGCGGAATTGCTCGAGCGCCTCGACTTCTCGGCGCAGCGCGACCGCGCCTGGTTCGTCGGCGATTTAGTCAACCGCGGCCCGGGCTCACTCGGTGTGCTGCGCCGGGTCCGCGCGATCGGCGCCGCGGCCACAGTCGTACTGGGCAATCACGATCTACATTGCTTGGCGGTCGCGCTCGGCCGTACGCGCAGCCGCAGCGGCGATACGCTCGATGAACTGCTGTCGGCGCCGGATCGCGCCGCCTTGCTGGACTGGCTGATCTCGCGACCGATGATGCACCACGATGCGGACCAGCGCCTAGTTCTGCTGCACGCGGGATTGGCGCCGCAATGGGACATCGCCACGGCGCTCGCCTGCGCGCACGAATTGGAACACGCATTGCAGCACGGACCGGAGCGCCTGTTCGAGCGGATGTATGGCGATCAGCCCGACCGCTGGTCCGGCGGACTCGGGGGCGACGAGCGCTTGCGCTTCGTCGCCAATTGCTTGACGCGATTGCGCTACTTGGACGCCGAACACCGGCTGGTGTTGCGGGTGAAGGGATCACCGCAAAAGGCGCGCTCGGCGGGGCTGATTCCATGGTTCGAGGCCGACGGCGCCCGCTGGCGCGGCTCGCGCGTCGTGTTCGGTCATTGGTCGACGCTGGGATTCTTCCGGAATGCCGACGTGATCGGCCTCGACACGGGCTGCGTATGGGGCGGCAAGCTCACGGCGATCCGCCTCGATGTGCCGGACGGCGAGCCCGTGGCCGTCGCCTGCGCAAGCTCCGGCGCGGGCCAAACCCGCGCTTGACGCCTCACCGCGGGCGCTTGCGCAGCGCGGGTTGCTCCGCGGCCGGCAACGCCCGCAGAATCTGCCCCTGCACGACGTAGCGGCTGCCGCTCAGTTGATACGGAATGCAGGTGATGTTCTGTTTCAGGTCGCGCGTCGCGAGCTTGGGTAGAATTTGCTGCGCGAACTCTTCGACCAGTTCGCAGTCGCCGAGCCCCATGTTGTGGAATGCGTCGGCCGATATCGTGAACGGTTCGAAACGCGCGTCGGTCGGCGCCAAATCACCGACGTGACGAGGCTTGTCGGCGGCGTCGGGAATCGCCGGCGAGGAGAAAACGACATCGAGACTCGGGCTTATCGAATTGACTCCCGGCGGACGGCCGTACTCTTCGCAGCCGATCGCGCGGATGCGCATATCGCCGCGCGCACCGAGCTCCATCAGCATGTCGCGCACCTTGTCGGTCAATCCGTCGCACGAGTAGCGCGACGTGAGTCCCGTATAGACGAAGTTCACATGGTGCTCTTGCCAAACCGCTGGCATCGGCACGCCGGTCGCGGCGGCGCACGGCCACGCCGCGAGCGCCGCAATACACCAGAAAGCCTCCCGCCTGATGAGCCGCATATTGAACCCCGATGATTCGCCGCCGACGATTCGCTCCGTGCCAGGCGTTCAGACCATGCGCCGCGCGCCGAAGTTTCGTGGCGACGCTATAATGTATCCGTGAGTATGCTCGCACCGGTTAATTTGCGCCGTTGGATCGACGAGAATCGCGATCTTCTCAAACCGCCCGTCGGCAATAAGCTGCTGTTCGACGATCGCGGCTTGATCGTCATGGCGATCGGCGGACCCAATGCCCGGAAGGACTTTCATCACGATCCGGGCGAGGAATTTTTTTTCCAAGTGCAGGGCGATATAGTGCTGAAAACGGTCCAGGAAGGCCGCATGGTCGATGTGCCGATACGCGAAGGCGAGGTGTTCCTGCTGCCGGCTGAAGTACCGCATTCGCCGCGGCGCCCGGCGGGCACCGTCGGCATCGTCGTCGAACGCCGCCGCGCAGCGCACGAATTGGACGGATTTTCGTGGTATTGCGAGAATTGCGGCCACCGGCTGCACCTCGAGCGCGTCGCCGTCGCCGATATCGAGACCGAGCTGCCGGCCATTTTTTCCCGGTTCTATTCGAATCTGCAACAGCGTACCTGCCGCGCCTGCGGCACCGTCATGCAAGCGCCGGCCGCGTAGCGGCCGCGGCGGGGCTGCAGGTGCCGAATCCGGAATTGACCGCGGCGAGTGCGCAATCCCTGGACGCGCACGATCCATTGGCGTGTTTCAGCGCCGAGTTTCACCATCCGCGCGATGCCGCCGGCCGCAAGGCAGTCTACCTGTGCGGCCACTCCCTGGGGTTGCAGCCCACATCCGCCGCTGATTATGTCGCACAGGAACTCGCCGACTGGCGCGACCTGGGCGTGCTAGGGCATCACGCCGCGCGGCGGCCGTGGATCGCCTATCACGAACACTTGGCGCGGCCGCTGGCGGACCTCGTCGGCGCCTCCGCCGCCGAGGTGGTCGCGATGAACTCCCTGACGGTGAATCTCCATCTGTTGATGGTGAGCTTTTTCCGGCCGGCGGCGGGCCGCGATTGCATCCTGATGGAGAAATCGGCGTTTCCGTCGGATCGATACGCGATTCTTGCGCAACTGCAGTTTCACGGGCTGAATCCGCAGCAGCACCTGATCGAGGTCGCGCCCCGGGACGGCGAGTCGTGCCTGCGCACCGAGGATCTGGTCGCCAGCATCGAGCGCGCGGGACCGCGCCTCGCGCTGGTGCTGTTGCCCGGCGTGCAATACCTGACCGGTCAGGCCTTGGACCTCGCGCCGGCGATCGCCATGGCGCGCCGCATGCAAGCGGCGGTCGGCGTGGACCTCGCGCATGCGATCGGCAACCTGCCGCTCGCGCTGCACGACTGGGACGCCGACTTCGCGGTCTGGTGCAGCTACAAATACCTCAATGGCGGACCCGGCGCGATCGGCGGCGCCTTCGTGCACGCGCGCCACGCGCACCGCGTCGACTTGCCGCGATTTGC
>JAYTQR010000113.1:0-18312 GCA_043746615.1 Gammaproteobacteria bacterium
GCCGGCATCGCCATCAGTCTCGCCTCGGCCGGATACGCGGTGATCCTCGTCGATGCCGACGCGCAGGCCGTGGCGGCCGGGCTCGATCGGGTGCGCACGACCCTCGATGCCGGCGTCGCCAAGGGCCGCATGAGCCGCGCGGCGGCCGACGCGGCGCTCGAGTGCGTGCAGGGCCGGGACAGCATCGATTGTTTTCGCGACGTCGATCTGGTGATCGAGGCCGTGTATGAAAGCCTCGCCGTCAAACAACAAGTGTTCGCGTCGCTGGGTGCAATTTGCCGACCCGGTGCGGTACTGGCGTCCAACACGTCGACGCTGGACATTGATGCGATAGCCGCGGCGTCGCGGCGTGCGCAGGATGTCGTCGGCATGCATTTCTTCAGCCCCGCCAACATCATGCGACTGGTCGAAATCGTCCGCGGGCGGCGCACGTCGGCCGAAGTCATCGCCACCGCGCGCAAGGTGAGCCGCCGACTCGGCAAATTGGGCGTCGTCGTCGGCAACTGCTTCGGCTTCGTCGGCAATCGCATGCTGTACGCATACGGCCGCGAAAATCAGCTTTTGCTGTTGGAAGGGGCTACGCCCGCACAGATCGATGCCGCGCTGGAGGCATTTGGCATGGCAATGGGACCCAACGCGGTCGGGGATCTCGCCGGGCTCGATGTCGGCTATCGTGTGCGGCGCGAACGCAAGGACCCGGCGGATGACCCTCGTTTCTACCGCATCGCCGATTTGTTGGTCGAGCAGGGACGTCTTGGCCAGAAGAGCGGACGAGGCGCGTTCAGCTACCCCGACGGATCGCGCCGGCCGGTGCGCGATACGGAGGTCGAAGCGTTGATCGAATCCGAAGCGCGGCGCCTGCAAGTAGAGCGGCGGGTAATTGCCGACGCCGAAATCCTGGACCGCTGCCTCAGCGCGTTGATCAATGAAGGCGCGTTGACCTTGTCCGAAGGGGTCGCTGCGTCGCCGGCCGATATCGACGCCATCTGGTGCAACGGCTATGGCTTTCCTCGGTACCGGGGCGGTCCGATGTTTTATGCCGACACGATCGGGCCTGCGGCGGTGCTGGCCAACGTTCGGCGATTCGCCGCCGTGCATGGCCCGCGCTACTGGACTCCTGCGCCGCTGCTGGTCGAACTCGTCGAGCGGGGCGACAGTTTTGCGCAGTGGCAACAGCGCCGCGCATCGATACCGGGGGATCCATGAAGCTGCAGAGCTATGCGTGCGGCCGATGGCAGAGCGGCCGCGATCAAGGTGTCGCAATGCGCGACGCGACGACCGGCGAGGCCATCGGCGCCGCAACCTCGACGGGGATCGACTTTGCCGCGATGCTCGCGCACGCGCGCGACGCGGGCGGCCCGGCATTGCGGGCGATGACGTTTCACGAACGCGCCGCCATGTTGAAAGGATTGGCCAAACGGCTGTCCGACCTCAAGGAAGAGCTCTACGCGCTGTCCTATCGAACGGGGGCGACCAAGGCCGATTCCTGGGTCGATATCGACGGCGGCATCGGCACGGTGTTCGCGTTCGCGAGCAAGGGCGGGCGCGAGTTGCCGAACGGCCGGGTGTACTTGGACGGTGCGGTCGAAGGCTTGTCGAAAGGCGGTTCTTTCGTCGGCCAACATCTGTATGTGTCGCGCGAGGGCGCGGCGGTGCATATCAACGCCTTCAACTTCCCCATCTGGGGCATGCTCGAAAAATTAGCTCCCGCGCTACTCGCCGGAGCGCCCGTGATCGTCAAACCGGCCACGGCCACGGCATACCTGACCGAATTGGCCGTGCATCGGATCATCGAGTCGGGACTGTTGCCCGAGGGGGCGCTGCAACTGATCTGCGGCGGCCTCGGCGATCTGTTCGAGCACCTCGACTGTCAAGACACCGTCGCCTTTACCGGTTCCGCTCACACCGCGGCGAAATTGCGCGTGCACCCGACCATCATTCGGCACGCCGTGCGCTTCGTTGCGGAGACTGATTCGTTGAATTCGAGTATTCTCGCGGCGGACGCCGCGCCAGGCACCGAAGAATTCGACCTGTTCATCAAAGAAGTGGTTCGCGAGATGACGGTCAAGGCGGGTCAGAAGTGCACGGCCATTCGCCGAGCCTTGGTTCCCGGGCCGATGGTTGGCGACGTCGTCGCCGCCTTGCAAACGGCGCTGCGGAAAATCACGATCGGCAATCCGCGAGCCGAGGGCGTACGCATGGGACCGTTGGTGAGTCTGGAGCAGCGCACCGATGTACTCGGCCGCGTGGCCGAACTGCGCCGCGAGGCCGAACTCGTCGAGGGCGATCCGGATCGATTCAATTTGGTGGATGCCGACCGCGACCGCGGGGCATTCGTCCCCCCGCTGCTGCTATTGTGCCGCGAGCCGCATGCCGCGCGCGCCATTCATGAGGTGGAGGCGTTTGGTCCGGTGGCGACGCTGCTGCCGTACCGAGACACGCAAGACGCCATCGCGCTCGCACGGCGCGCCGCCGGCAGTCTGGCGGCCTCGGTGTTTTCCGCGGACGAGGTTCTCGCGAGCCAAATCGTGCTCGGCCTTGCCGCGTATCACGGCCGGATTTTGCTCGTCAATCGAACTTGCGCGAAGGAGTCGACAGGGCATGGATCGCCGCTCGCAGCGCTCGTCCACGGCGGCCCCGGGCGCGCCGGCGGCGGCGAGGAGATGGGCGGTATCCGCGGGGTTTTGCAGTACATGCAGCGTACCGCCGTGCAAGGCTCGCCGCAGAGCATCACGGCGATAGGAGGCCGCTGGGTGCGTGGCAGCAGACTGCGCGACCCCGCCCGGCATCCGTTTCGCATACCCTTCGGCGATCTGCAATTGGGGGATACATTGAACTCGGCCGATCGCGAAGTCACGGTCGAGGACATCGAGCAATTCGCCGCGTTGTCGGGGGATCATTTCTACGCGCACATGGACGACGCGCAGGCCGCGCGCAACCCGCTGTTCGGCGGGCGTGTGGCGCACGGCTATTTTTTGATATCCGCCGCCGCGGGTCTGTTCGTCGATGCGAATTACGGCCCCGTGCTCGGCAATTACGGCATCGATCAATTGCGCTTCGTCAAGCCGGTCAAGCCTGGGGATCGAATCAAGGTACGCTTGACCTGCGCGGAAAAAAACTTGCGAATGGAGAAAGGTTGGGGGGAAGTCGCCTGGGATACGCAAATCTCCAATCAGAACGGGGAAACCGTGGCATCGTATACCGTCTTGACGATGGTCAGCATTCACGCCGTTCCGGATAGAGAAGGGGTGTGAGCATGCACGGGTGCATCGACGCCGCGCGCTATGCGCGGGGTTTTCCCAGTCTGAAATTCCTGGCACCGGAGCCGGGAATACTCGAAATCGTCATTTCGAACGAAGGCCGTCTAAACGCGGCGAGCGAGGCCATGCATGGAGACCTCGCCTTGGTATGGCGAACCGTCGACGTCGACGCTGAGGTGCGCGTGGTCCTCATTAGAGGCGAGGGCGCGAACTTTTCGTCCGGCGGCGATTTCGACATGATCGAGCGCATGATCGCCGACGAGGCGACGTTGATCCGGGTCTGGAAGGAGGCGAGCGACCTGGTCTACAACCTCATCAATTGCTCCAAACCGGTGATATCGGCCGTTCGTGGCAATGCCGTCGGCGCGGGGCTCGCCATCGCATTGCTCGCGGACATTTCGGTCGCTGCCGACGATGCGCGAATTCTGGATGGCCATACCCGGCTCGGCGTCGCAGCGGGCGATCACGCCGTCATCATCTGGCCGCTGCTGTGCGGGCTTGCCAAAGCGCGCTACCACCTGCTGACCAATGAGCCGTTGTCGGGAGCCGAAGCGGAGCGTATCGGCCTCATTGCGTTGGCGGTACCGGACGACGCGGTGGTGGAGAAAGCGTACGAAATCGCCAGGACGCTGGCCGCCGGGAGCACGAGCGCCATTCGCTTCACCAAACATGCGCTCAATAACTGGCTGCGGTTGGCGGGCCCGAGTTTCGACACGTCGCTCGCCCTGGAATTTCTGGGATTCCGCTTGCGCGACGCGCACGAGGGACTGGCGGCGGCGCGCGCCAAGCGGCCGGCCAAATTCGACCCCTGATCCGCAGCGCGGTCGATCGAGACCCGGTGAACCGGCCTGCTTGGCGCGTGGCGACAGATAAGGAGCGTTCAAATGACGAAGACTTTTGCCTCGCAAGCCGATCTTTACGAGAAAGTCGTGAGTTTCGACCGCCTGTCCGCCAACGCTTATGCATACACCGCGCAAGGTGATCCGAACACCGGCATCGTGATCGGCGACGACGCGGTGCTCGTCGTGGATACGCAGGCGACTCCGGTGATGGCGACCGATGTGATACGCCGAATCCGCGCCGTTACCGATAAGCCGATCCGCTACGTCGTGCTATCGCACTATCACGCGGTGCGCGTGCTCGGTGCGACGGCCTACCGGCCGGAGCATATCATCGCGAGCCGCGACACTTACGATCTGATCGTCGAGCGCGGCGAGGCGGACATGAAAAGCGAGATTGAGCGGTTTCCGCGACTGTTTCGCGCGGTCGAATCGATCCCCGGGCTGACCTGGCCGACCATCGTGTTCGAACGTTCTCTGTGCCTGTGGCTCGGCAAACTCGAGGTGCAGATCCTGCAATTAGGCCGCGGTCATACCAAGGGCGATACGGTCGTGTGGCTGCCGAGCGAGCGGATTTTGTTTTCCGGGGACTTGGTGGAATTCGAGGCGACGCCGTATGCGGGGGATGCCTATTTCGCCGATTGGCCGACGACGCTGGATGCGGTCGCGGCGTTGCAGCCCGTCAAACTCGTGCCGGGGCGCGGCGCGGCGTTGCTGACGCCGGAGCAAGTTGCGCGAGGCTTGTCAGGCACGCGCTCGTTCGTCGCCGAACTCTACGCATCGGTGCATCGAGGCGCGGCCGCCGGCAAGGATTTGAAGTCGATCTATCGCGACGTGACGGCGCAACTGCGGCCGAAGTACGGACATTGGGTGATCTTCGATCACTGCCTGCCGTTCGACGTATCCCGCGCCTATGACGAGGCGACAAAATTCCGCGATCCGCGTATCTGGACCGCGGAGCGCGACAGGCAGATGTGGGCCGATCTGGAGCCGTGAAGCACACGGTAACGAGCATGCAGATGCAGAGTACCTACCAGTACCGATTGTTCGACTACCGTCGACCCGCGGATCTCGACGCGGGGCATGCGCGCCGGTACCCGATCGTCGTCGTCGGCGCAGGTCCGGTCGGCGTCGCGGCGGCGATTGACTGCCGCCTTAAGGGGTTGCCGGTCGTTCTCTTGGACGACGACAACACGGTGTCATTCGGCTCGCGCGGTGTGTGCTATGCGAAGCGCACGCTCGAGGTGCTCGACCGCCTCGGCTGCGGCGATCGGGTCGCCGCCAAAGGCGTCAGTTGGAATGTCGGCCGCACGTTCTTTCGCGGCAAGGAGATTTACCGCTTCGATCTCGTTGCGGAGCCCGATCACAAGCGACCCGGGATGATGAACCTGCAGCAATACTACATCGAGGAATTCTCGCTGGCGCGCGCGTGCGAGCTGGACGTGGATCTGCGCTGGAAAAACCGGGTGGTGGCGGTGGCGCCGGCCGCGGACTGCGTCGCACTGCAGGTGGAGACGCCCGACGGCAGCTATCCGCTCGAGGCAAGTTGGCTGATTGCTGCGGACGGCGCGCGCAGCCCGATACGGCGCATGATGGGACTCGAAGCCGAGGGCAAGGTCTTCATGGATCGGTTTCTGATCGCGGACGTCGTCATGAAGGCGGACTTTCCCGCGGAGCGCTGGTTCTGGTTCGACCCGCCGTTTCATCCGAACCAGTCCGTGCTGTTGCACCGGCAGGCCGACAATGTCTGGAGGATCGATTTCCAGCTCGGCTGCGACGCCGATCCTGAAGCGGAGAGTAAACCGGAACGCGTGATGGCGCGGATCCGGGCCATGCTGGACGATGAGCGGGAGTTCGCGCTCGAGTGGGTGAGCGTGTACACGTTTCAGTGCCGGCGCATGGGCAAGTTCCGCCATGGGCGGGTGCTGTTCGCGGGTGATGCCGCGCATCAGGTGTCACCGTTCGGTGCGCGCGGCGCGAACTCGGGCTACCAAGATGCGGATAACCTAGCCTGGAAGCTGGCGCTCGTGGCGGGCGGCAAGGCGCCCGAGCGGTTGCTCGACACTTACAACGACGAGCGTACGCTCGCCGCGGACGAGAACCTGTTGAATTCGACGCGATCGACTGACTTCATCACGCCGAAAACGCCGGTCAGCAAGCGGTTCCGCGATGCGGTTCTGGAGCTCGCTGAGCGGCATGCCTTCGCGCGCAAACTGGTCAATTCGGGGCGCTTGTCGGTGCCGACCGTTTATGCCGACTCCGCGCTCAATACCGCGGATGTCGATTGCTTCGCCGGGCGCATGCTCCCGGGCGCTCCGATGGATGATAGTCCAATCGCGGGCGGCTCGTGGCTGATCGACGCACTTGGCAATTGCTTCCAACTGCTCGTCTTTGTGGACGATCCGGTCGACCTCGACCAGAACTTCATGGACGGGTTTCGCCGGCTCGCGCAGCTGCACGTCCCGGTCGAAACGCTGGTGATCTCACGCCGTGCCGGAGACGTCGCGAACGCGCGCACGCTGATCGACGTCAAAGGCGTCGCCGCCAGACGCTACGACGCGCGGTGCGGCACCGTCTATCTCGCGCGGCCTGATCAACATGTGGCGGCCCGCTGGCGCCAATTCGACTTCGACCGCGTTTGTGCCGCACTCACGCGTGCGACGTGCAATTCCTGAAGGGGGACGGTCCGATGCCGCTGAATCTTGAACCCAATTTTCACGAATCCGGGACGCGCTACCTCAGAGATTTCTCCCCAGGGGACGACTTCTACGAGCTTTTGATCGACACACACCGCGACCTGACCGACGAGCAGAGCGCGAAGCTCAACGCCAAGCTGATCCTGTTGTTGGCCAATCACATCGGCGACATCGCCGTGCTGCGCGAGGCGCTGAGCCTGGCACGGGCGGGTGTTTGAGCCTGCGGTCGGCGAATGCGCACCCTGAGCCGGCTCAGCCGCGTTGCTGTGTGCGCTTGTCGATTACACGTTGCGCCTTGCCGGCGGTGCGTTCGATTGCGTTGGGCGCGAGCGGAACCACCGCGGCGCTGACGCCGATGTACGACTTGATATGCCGCGCCAATTCCTGCGCGAGCGCGGCCAGCCCGTCCGCCGACAGCTGCGGCCACGCGTCGGCGCGAACTTCGACCCGTACCTCGAGATCGTCAAGATGCCCTTCGCGGCCGACAATGAGTTGGTACTGGGGCGTCAATTGCGGCATCCGCAGGATCAATTCCTCGACTTGAGTCGGAAAGAGATTTACGCCGCGGATGATCAGCATATCGTCGGTGCGGCCGGTGATCCTATCGAGGCGGCGCATGGCGCGTGCCGTGGGAGGCAGTAAGCGGCTCAAATCGCGCGTGCGATAACGGATGACCGGAAGCGCCTCCTTCGTCAGCGACGTGAACACCAGTTCTCCCGCTTCCCCGTCGCCGAGGACCCGGCCGCTTTCGGGGTCGATGATTTCCGGATAGAAATGGTCCTCCCAAATGACGGGGCCGTCCTTGGTTTCGACGCACTCGCTCGCGACACCCGGGCCCATGACTTCCGAAAGTCCATAAATGTCGAGCGCATCGATGCAGGCCGTGGATTCGATTTCCTCGCGCATGGCATTCGTCCAGGGCTCGGCGCCGAAGATGCCGATGCGCAACGAGGTGCGCCGCGGATCGAATCCCTGCCTGACCAGCTCCTCCAGAATCACGAGCATGTACGAGGGCGTAACCATGATGATGCGCGGCTTGAAATCCTCGATCAGCTGCACCTGCCGTTCGGTTTGACCGGCCGAGACCGGAATCACAGTGCATCCGAGGCGTTCGGCGCCGTAATGCGCGCCCAACCCGCCGGTGAACAGTCCATAGCCATAAGCGATATGGACTACGTCACCGGCTTGGCCTCCTGCGGCACGGATCGAGCGGGCCACGAGCCCCGACCACAGGTCGAGATCCCGCGCCGTGTAGCCGACGACCGTCGGCTTGCCGGTGGTTCCGCTGGAGGCGTGTATGCGAACAATCTGCTCTCGGGGCACCGCGAACAATCCGAACGGGTAATTGTCGCGCAGATCGCGCTTGCTGGTCAGGGGGAATTTACCGAGATCCGCCAAATTGCGCAGATCGGTGGGATGCACTCCGGCGGCGGCGAATGTTCGGCGATAGTGCGCGACGTTATCGTAGCCATGCTGCAGAGTCCATTTTAGACGATCGAATTGCAGGGCCTGCAGTTCGTCGCGGCTTGCCGTTTCGATTGGTTCCAGTGCCGGGGAAGCGGAGCGCGTATGCAGCATTGCCGGTGCGTCCCAGTGACTTAAGACTGATGCGATTTGCACCCAAGTGTATCTTAATGCCGCGGTCAACCGTCGCCGCCCGCGGGCGCGGCGCGCAACCGCACCGGCATCGATGTCGGCCGTCATGCTCACTGGTTATTCAAGGGCCACGATTGTAGACTGCAAACATGCTCTGAACCGGCGTTGGTGATTGATTGCCGGCCGACTCCGTTCACCGGAAAAAACGAAGATGCGCATCCAGCTGCGGCCGATCAACATAGTCGACGCTTACCCGCGCTTGCGCGCTGGGCGCGGGTCGAGACCCATCGCTTTCGTCGCCGCGGTCGCGATGGCGGTGGCGCTGGTCGGGCCGGCTCATGCGAATTTGCCGTCCGACATCGGACGCGGACCCGAAGTGGCGACACTCACGGTACCCGCACCAAAGCACTGGGTGTGGGTCAACGATATGGTGTTTGCGCACATGGCCGACGGGATGGCGCATCTGATCGATGGCGATACCGGTCGCTACCTCGGAACGCTGAGCACGGGGTACAGCTTTGCGCACCTGCTGCTGTCCCGCGACGGCAGAATCATCTATTCGCCGGAAACCTATTTCTCGCGCGGAACCCGCGGTAAACGCAGCGACGTGGTGACCCTTTACGATGCCGGCACGCTGCGGGTGCTCGGTGAGATTCCGATACCGCCGAAGCGTGCGTCGGACATGCCGGTAATGGCCGACGCCGCGCTGACGGACGACGATCGTTACCTGCTGATCTACAATTTCACCCCGGCGCAGAGCATCACGGTGGTCGATACCAAGACTCGCAAGTTCCTGCGCGAAATCGCCACCCCGGGATGCGCATTGGCTTTTCCGACCGGACGACGGTCCTTTTTCTCGGTATGTGGCGATGGCTCGCTATTGCTCGTGAACCTCGGCGCTCACGGGGCCGAGCGGCAGACGCGAACGGCGCCGCTGCTCCCGGCGGGCGGCGATCCAGTCACGGAAAAGCCGGTGCGCGCGGGCGACATCTGGTATTTCGAATCGTTCGAAGGGCGCATCGATCCGCTCGAGGTGGGGCCGAACGGGGCGACGCTCAAGCCCGCTTGGTGGTTGACGTCGGCGGCGGAACGCCGGGCCGGTTGGCGGCCGGGCGGTCTGCAGCAGCTCGCGGTGGACCCCAGGCAGTCGCGGCTGTACGCCATCATGCATCGCGGCGGTCTTGCCACGCACAAGGATCCGGGAAAGGACGTTTGGGTTTACGATTTGACCAGCCGGCGGCGCGTGCAGGAGATCGCACTGAAGAACCTCGCGAGTTCGATCCAGCTGTCGAGCGACGCGCAACCGTTGCTGTACAGCATTTTCCTCGACAGCTCGGAGCTCGATATTTACGCCGCAGCCAGCGGCAAGCTGCTGCGCTCCGTCTCGAAGATCGGTACGACGCCGACTTTGTTGGTCACACCGTAGGGCCGCTTCCTTGCTCGATCCTGCAGCCGGTTACTTGCTCGTCCTGTGCGGCGCGTTGCTGTTCGCGACCGCGGCCGTGCATAAATTGCGCGGCCTGTGGCTCTTCACGGAGGCGTTCGTGGCCTATCGTGTGCTGCCGGCTGCGTGGGCGCGGGACTTGGCTTGGGTGGTCCCGTGTCTCGAGCTCGCGATTGCGGCAGCCTTGGCCTTGGAACCCAACCATCGCGCGGCGGTTCTGGCAGCGATCGTCCTGTTGCTCGCCTATGCGACGGGGATCGCGTTCAACCTTGCGCGCGGCCGGCGAGATCTGGATTGCGGCTGCGGCGGCTATGGCAACCGCCGGCTGATCGCGCCTTGGATGGTGTGGCGCAACCTCATCATCGCGGCCGCTCTCGGCATCGCCGCACTGCCGTGGGCGTCCCGCGTGGCCGGGCCGTCCGATTTTCTGACCGTGGCGGGCGGATTGACCGTGGCGGCGATGCTCTATTTGGCGGCCGATCGACTGCTTGGCGACATCGCGCCGAAAGCCCTGACGATGCGGAGCACGTGGTGACGGCGCTCACCGTATCGAACGTGGCGCTGTGGTTCGTCGTCACGGCGCTGGCGCTCGTGTTGCTTGCGGTCGTGCGTCAGCTCGGCGTGCTGCATGAGCGCATTACGCCGGTGGGCGCCCTGATGTTGGCGAACGGCCTCAAAGTGGGCGAGGCGGCGCCGCGCTTGGAGGCGCAAGATCTCGACGGGCGCGCATTGAGCGTCGGCGCTGCGCGCGCGGATGAGCGTGCGACGCTGCTGGTCTTTGTCTCGCCGACCTGCCCCGTGTGCAAGGCGTTGTTGCCGGTGCTGAAGTCCAGTCTGACTTGTGAACGGGAGTGGCTCGACATCATTCTCGCAAGCGATGGCGATATCGCCAGCCAGCGGGAGTTCGTGCAGCGCCAGCGCCTCGGTGGTTTTCCATACATCGTATCGACGCCGCTCGGTATTTCCTACCAGGTGAGCCGGCTGCCGTTTGCCGCGTTGATCGACTCGCAGGGCGTACTGCGAGCGCGGGGAATCGTCAATTCTCGCGAGCATCTGGAAAGTCTATTCGAAGCCAAGAGACGCGGCTTCGCATCGATTCAGGATTTTTTTGAAGCGGCGGCTAAAAGTCAGGCTGCTTGAGCGACACGGCGCGGGTCCGCTGAGGGATAAACCATGAAATGGTTGGACGTTTTTGCCGAAAATTCTGCCCGTGCGCTCGCGCGGCGCACCTCACGACGCAGCGTTCTTGCGGGTCTTGGATCGCTGTTGCTGGGCGCCGCCGCGGTGCCGCTGCTGCCGGTGGCCCGCGGCGCCGATTTGAAACGCGCCGGCGCCGCGTTGAATCCGCATTGGGATGACCCGTCATCCTGCGATTATTGGCGGCACTGCGCCATCGACGGGTACCTATGCAGTTGCTGCGGCGGATCGCAATCGATGTGCCCGCCGGGAACCGACATGTCCCCCGTCACCTGGGTCGGCACCTGCCACAATCCGCGCGAAGGCAAGGACTATGTCGTTTCATACAACGACTGCTGCGGCAAGGGTTCCTGCGGCCGATGCTTCTGCAATCGCAACGAAGGCGATTCGCCGCTGTATCAGCCGGGCCACTCGAATGATTACAACTGGTGCTCCGGCAGCGCGAAGGCCAACATACCCTACCATTGCTCTACGGCGCGAATCGTCGGCGGCGTCGGCTAGCATCGATGCGTGTCGGCGCCGCATTGGCGATCACGGCGTTCTTGGCAGCGGCGAACGCCGCGTCCGGATATGGACCGATGGTCAATTTCCAATTGAACTGCATGGGTTGCCATCTCGCCGATGGCTCCGGTCAGCCGGGTCGAGTGCCCTCGATACGCCGCACGCTCGTGCTTTTCTCCGAGTCGGCGCAGGGCCGGGATTACCTCATCAGGGTGCCCGGAGTCGCGCAGTCGCCACTCTCCGATGCGGATACCGCGGCGTTGCTCAATTGGCTGGCGCGAAATCTCAGCGGCGCGGCGCTTCCGTGCGGTTTCGTCGACTATTCCGCGGCGGAAGTGCGCCGCTCGCGCGCCCATCCGCTCGCCGATGTGAGCCGCACGAGGGTGCGTCTGTTGCAAGCCGCGGCAGCGATGAGCGTCGCGAGTCGAGAGTGCGGCGGCGCGCATGTTGCACGCGGCGTACGCAAGGACCGCAATGGCTTTATTTTTCGGTAGCGGTTGTCTAATTCCGCCGGCGGAGTTAGCGTTGCGGACAATGAGAGGCGCGCCTCGCCGTGCGCCGACAGGGAACGATGGGGTTGCCGTTCAGCCGGGAGATGAATGATTATGGGGATGCTAACGAATAGTCTCGCTTGCGTCGGCCTTGCGGCCGCCGTCGTGCCGTTCCAGGCCGTTGCAGCCGATCCGGGCACTGCATCGGATCAGCTTCAAGAGATTACGGTCACTGCGTTGAAGCGCGCCGAAAACGAGCAATCGGTGCCGCTGTCGATGACGACGTTCAGCGGCGCCGCGCTGCAGGAAAAGTCGATCAACACGTTTTTCGACTACGCGACCAAGGTGCCGAACCTGGCGTTCGCGTCGACCGGAGACGGCATAGGCACGGCTCGTACGATCTCGATCCGCGGCATCTCCGGCACCGACGTCACGGGTTTCTACATCGATGACACGCCGCTGCCGGACTCGCTCGATCCGCGGGTTCTCGACATCGATCACATCGAAGTGCTGCGTGGACCGCAGGGCACCTTGTACGGTGCGCGCTCGATGGGCGGCACGGTGCGCATCATCACGAAGGCGCCGGATCTGGAAAATTTCAGCGCGACGGTGCATGGCGGTATTTCGTCGACGGATCGCACCAATCAGCCGAACTGGACCGGCGACGGTATCGTCAACATCCCGCTGATCCAGGGCCGGGCGGCTCTGCGCCTGAGCGGTTTTTACGACAAGGAAGCCGGCTACTTCAAGCGCAGCTTCTGCACCAATCCGGCGGCGGCAATGGCGCTGACCTGCACACCGCTGGCCACTACCGGCATCACGACGGTCGACAATGTCGCCGCGGTCGACACGGACGGGGGGGCCGCGACGCTGACGGTCAAGATCAACGACTCCTTGACGATTACGCCGCGCGTCATGTTGCAGCGGGCGAGCTACAACGGCTTGCCGTTGGCGGACTACCTGTCGACACCGGGCAACGGCATCGGCTACCCCGTGCCATCGGGACCGTACACGCTGCCGACGGCGATGCTTCCGACCGACTTCACGCAGGCGCGATGGTTCAACGTTCCCGAGGGCGGTTTCGACACTTGGGGCTTGTACTCGTTCGCGGTGCATTGGAAGTCGGATCTCGGCGAACTCGTCTCCTCGACGGCGTATTTCGACCGCAAGGTGTTCGAAACCGAAGATGAGACCGACTTCGTCTACGCTGCAATCACCGCCGGCGCCGGCGGCCAGCCGCAGCCGGGCGCGATCAGCGAAGAGAAGCATTATCAGCGCTTCGCACAGGAGGTGCGCTTCGCCTCCGATTTGCGCGGCCCGGTGCAGTTCGTCACCGGCGCGTTTTATTCAGACTTCCACGGCCGTGTGCCGTTCGCCGGCTATTATCCGCCGGCGGAAGTTCCCAATCTCGACGCGACGCTGGGTGGGCCGAATAACCCAGACTACCCGAACTTGATATTCGCGCAGGATTTTCACACGGACATCAAGGAGCCGGCGCTGTACGGCGAGGCCTCCTACAGGCCGGTGCAGGCGCTGAAGCTAACTGCCGGTTTGCGCTGGTACCAGGTCAAAACGTCCTCTTTCGGCTATGAGGAAGGGCTGGCGACGGGAGGTGGTCCGGCCATCGTCAGTCCGCCCGCGGCAACGACGGAATCCGGTGTCAATCCCAAATACGAGATCGATTACCACTTGACGCCGGATAAAATGATCTACGCCAATGCCGCCAAGGGTTTTCGGCCCGGGGGGCTAGTGCCGATCGTGCCGCAGGGACAGGCGGGAACGGCGACGGATTGCGTCGCGGCGCTGAACCAGGTCGACCCCGGTATCACGCTCGCGCAGACGCGCAGCTTCCGGTCCGACTCGCTGTGGAACTATGAACTCGGTGCGAAGACCGCGTGGCTCGATCGCCGTCTGACGGTCAACGCGGCGGCGTTCTACATCAAGTGGAACAATATCCAGCAGGAAATTCTCCTGTCCTGCGGCTTCCAGTTCACGGCGAATGCCGGCGCGGCCGAGAGCAAGGGCGGAGAACTTGAAGTGCACGCGCTGCCGATCGAGCCGCTGGAGATCTCGCTGGGTCTAGGCTACCAGGATGCGAAGATCACCGAGGCGAGCGCCTCATCGCCGCAGCCGGTCGGCTCGCCCGTATACCAGGTGCCGAACTGGACCGGCAATTGGTCGGTCCAGTACACGACGCATATCACCAGCGATTGGGCGCTGGTCAGCGGCGCGGATTATTCTTATGTCGGCAGAAGCTTTAGCGGCAACAACAATCCGGCCAATCCGCGCGAGCGTGCGGCGTACCGGCTCATTGACGCACGCTTCGCGCTCACTCACGGAAAAATGCAGTACGCGCTGGTCGGCAAGAATCTCGGCAATGAAGTCGCGAACCTTGGCGACAACCGCTCCCTCGCGGCGGAGACCCCGGGTCGTCCGCGCTTGCTCGTGAACCAACCACGCACGATCGGTGTGGAGGTGCGGGCATCGTTCTAGCAAGGCTGCCCTGAGGTCTGGCCGGCGAGGTGGGGCTCATGTTTGACGCATCGCGACGCCATTTACTCGCTGCCGGCGGCAGCGCGCTGCTTGCCGGGCGGGCGTCGGCGATCGCGACGCCGGCAAAATGGCCATGCGCCGCAGCTGCTGTGCCGTCCGCCCGGGTGGACGGCGTGCACACCGGCGGCGCTCGCACCGTGCGTGTCGACGGCAAATATGCCGTCTGGGTGAAGCAGGTCGGCAGCGGCGGGATTCCCGTGCTGACCCTGCATGGCGGCCCGGGATTCAATCACTTCTATTTGGAATGCCTGGAGGATTTTCTGCCTCAGCAGGGCATTTGCTTTTGGTTTTACGATCAGCTCGGTTGCGGCTTCTCCGATGCGCCGGACGATGCGTCGCTGTGGACGATCGAGCGCTACCGGGAAGAGGTCGAGCAAGTCCGCCGCGCACTCGGGCTAGATCGTTTCATCCTTTTCGGGCATTCCTGGGGGGGCATGCTCGGCATGGAGTATGCGCTGAAATATCCGCAGCATTTGGCCGGTCTCGTCATATCCAACATGACCGCCAGCGTTGCCGCGTACGTCGAGTACGCCGAATCGCTGGTGAAGAAGATGCCGCAGGCTGCGCAGGAGATCATCGCCAAGTATCGCGCCGCCGGTGATTTCGCTGCGCCGGAGTATCAGCACGTGCTGATGTCTGAGCTATACCAGCGCCACGTTTGCCGCTTGAAACCCTGGCCGGAACCGCTGCTGAGAACCTTCCGCACGATCAACGCGAAGATCTACAACACGATGCAGGGTCCGGACGAATTCGACATTGTCGGCAATTTCAACAATTGGAACATCTGGGCGCGATTACCGCAGATTTCCGTGCCCACACTGTTGATCGCGGCGCGCTACGATGAGATGTCGCCCGCGCAAATTCGGCGCATGGGAACCTTGATTCCGGGCGCGCGCGTCGCGTTTTGCGAACACGGCAGCCACATGGCGCTGTACGATGACCAGCGCGCGTACTTCGATTTTCTGGTGCCGTTTCTGCACGGCGCGTACCGCGCGAAATCGCGGTAAGCACGACGCAAGATCAGCGCGCGGCCGCCGCGTGCCTCTGTGCGTACGCGAGGCGCGCCTGGGCGACCAGGTAAGCGTGAATCGCTGCGGCGTCCGCGCGGGAAAGCACATCGTCCCAGCGAGCCATGCCCTTGCCGCGATAGGCGCCGCGCAGCACGATAGCGTAGAAGATGCGATGAGTCGTCGCGGACATGCGCCGTAGGTCCGGCAACACACCTCGGCCGAAAACATGGCAACGGGCGCAATAGCGGTTGTAGAGGATCTCGCCCGCGGCAACGCCCTGTGCCGTGCCCTCGCGAGGCGGTGGTGGCGGGAATGGCGCTGGGGCGGCAACGGCAGGCAGCGGCACCGTGGCTCCGCCGAGCTTGAATGCGACGATGCGGCCCGCATTGCCATAACGCCGAGCGGCGCTGCCGCGGGGAAAGGGCATGCCCAAGGTGCCGCCGCCGTACCCGGCCATCACGGCGATGTACTGTTGCCCATTGACCCGGTAGGCCATCGGCGCCGCCATGATGGAGGTGCCGACATCCATGCGCCTCAGCAGCTTGCCGCTGTCGGCGGCGTAGAGATTCAACCAACCGGCGGTATCGCCGCGCACCACCAAATTCCCGGCCGTCGACAGCACGCCGCCGTCCCAGATGTCCGAGCCGGGCTGTTCCCAAACGACGCGGCCGCTCCGTGGATCGAACGCGCGCAGCATGCCGCGCGAGTGCGGGCTCCCGCCGGCCTGCCGGGCAAGTTGCGCGAGCGGTGGCAAGACGCCAAATAGACCCGAGAGTTCCTGCGGGTCGTAATCTTCCGGAAGCACGCCCGCGACTGTGAAGTTCCCCTCGATGAGGCCGGCGCGCCTGTGCGCGGTGTCAATGTAGACCATCGGCGCGGCGATGACCGGAATGTACGCAAGTCCGGTGGCCGCGCTGAAGGACATCGGCTGCCAGCTATGGGCGCCGGTCATTGCGGGGTATATCAACTTGGGATTTCGTGTGTAGTCGGCGCCCGGGTTGCGGATCGGACGATGCGTCTTCGGATCGAGTCCCTTGGTCCAGTTCACGAACGTGTAGGGGCGGCCCGACAACAGTTCGCCGGTCCGCCGATCGAGAACATAGAAGAAACCGTTCTTCGCCGCCTGCATCAGAACCTTGCGCTCGCGGCCGCCGATTTCTAAGTCCGTCAGCACCATCTTTTGCGTGGCGTCGTAGTCCCACCCGTCGCCCGGCACTTCCTGGTAATACCAGGCGAGGGTACCGTTCGCGGCGTGCACGGCCAGAATCGACGCCGCGTACAGCTCATCGCCGCCGGGCGAGCGCTTGGCGATGGCATACGGCGAGGGATTGGCCGTACCAAAATAGATCAAGCCCAACGCAGGATCATACGAAAGACCATCCCAGACGGACCCGCCGCCGCCGCTCGCCCAGTCATAGTGCGGATCCCAGGTCCTGATCGCGCGTGACAGATGCGGCTGATGCTGCGGGCCCAGCGCGGGATCGCGCGGCACCGTGAAAAAACGCCAGCGAAACTGCCCGGTCTTACGATCGTAGGCCGAGATGGAGCCGCGGGCCCCTTTGAAATCGGCGCCGCCGTTACCGATGACGACGAGATCGCCGGCAATCAGCGGCGCACCGGTGATGAAATAATGGAAGGCGCCGGCGGTGCGACTCGGCAGCGTATCGACTTTCCACAGGCGCCGCCCGGTGGCCGCGTCGAGCGCGTGCAGAAAACCGTCGAGCGATCCGACATAGACAACGCCCTGCCAGACCGCGACGCCACGGTTGACGACATCGCAGCACGCAAACCGGCCCCATTGACCGTCGACGCCGGGATCGTAAACCCAAAGCTCCCGGCCGGTGGCGGCATTCAGCGCGTAAACCTTGCCCCAGTCACCGGACGTGAAAAGGGTGCCGTCGACGACGACCGGCGTTGCCTCGAGCCCACGGTTCGTCTGCAGCGCATAGTCCCAGGCGAAACCCAATTGACCGACATTGTGGTCGTTGATCTGCGCGAGGCGCGAGTAATAGGCGCCGGTGGCGTCGCCGCCCGTCGTGAACCATTCACCGGGCTCTCCGGCGGCACCGAACAGGCGCGCCGCGTCGACCTGTCCATAGGTGCGCGGCGCCGGCGGCGCCGCCTGCGGTTCGACCGGACTCGCTCTTTGGCACGCGCCGAGCAGGAGAAGGGCTGCTGCGACCAAGACGCGTGTTGCCGCGTGACGGGTCGCGTTGTTCGAGAGGCTGTGCATTGCCCCAATCATTTTGCGCACGTCCGACGCGCGTGTAAACACACCGCGCAGCGCCTGTCCTTCGGGTCAGCCGCTCAATGTCTGATCGGCGATGTCCTCTGCGGCAGCGCCGATCAGCCGGCTGACCGTCGCGGCGTCGTCCATGTGGTCGATGGCGAGAAGCGCGAAGCGCGCCAAAAATATGCACGCATTTGGTTCGCCGAGTTCGGACATCGTCCGGCAAAGTTGCGTGTAGAGGCTATCGAGATCGCCTGCATTCATCGGCCGTTCCTTGCGCTTTTGGGCAGGTCATCACCCGCTCGATCGCCGCCGCCGCTTCGGCGGCGGCGACGCGCCGCCAGCGGCCGAGCACATGGCCGTCGGGACGTATGAGGTAGAGGGTGTTCGCGGCCGCGCCGTACATCGGGAACAGCCGGCCCGTATGGTCCCAGCCGTGCAGGGGCGCTCGTCCAGGCATTCGGTGCCGTACCAACGACACTACGCCGAACGGAA
>JAYTQR010000114.1:0-12984 GCA_043746615.1 Gammaproteobacteria bacterium
CGCGCTGATCGACACGGCGCGCGCGCACGCCCGCGCGCAGGGATTGTCCTCCTGGCACGTGCTGTTCACCGACCCTGCCGACAGCGCGGCACTCGTCGAGGGCGGTCTGATCCTGCGTCGCGACTGTCAATTCCACTGGCATAACCATGCCTATGCCTCGTTCGAGGCGTTCTTGGCGACGTTCACGGCGGAGAAACGCAAGAAGGCGAAGCGCGAACGCCGTCGCGTCGCCGAGGCCGGCATCACCTTCGATACCCGCCACGGCGGAGAGATCGATGCGCCGCTGTGGCGGACGCTGTACGAGTTCTATGCCGACACCTTCTATCGGCACGGCCAGGAGCCGTATTTGAATCTGGACTTTTTCCAGCGGATCGGCGCGGCGATGCCCGAGAGCCTGATGGTCAAAGTGGCGCGCGCCGGCGGCGCACCGCTCGCGGTCGCGATTTTTTTCGTCGGCGCCGACGCGCTGTTCGGCCGCTACTGGGGCGCCGGCGGCAACTACCACAGCCTGCATTTCGAAGCCTGCTATTACCAGGGCATCGAGTACTGCATCGAGCGCGGCTTGTCGCGTTTCGAACCGGGCACGCAGGGCGAGCACAAGGTGCCGCGCGGCTTCGTGCCGGCCTTGACCAGTTCGGCGCATTACATCGAGGACCCGCAATTCGCGGCGGCGATTCGCGCTTTCGCGGCGCGCGAGGCGCAAGAAGTCGATCGCTACGCCGCCGCGGTCGGCGAGCACGTGCCCTACCATCGCGGCGCCGCTGCGGAGCTCGAACTCTGAGCCGGCTCGTGTGGTTGGGCGAACAGACGGACCCCGAGTGGTTCCCGCCGGCCGAGCAGGCGCTGCGCGATCCGCCGGGACTGCTCGCGGCCGGCGGCGATCTGCGGTCGGCGCGCTTGCTCGCCGCCTACGAACGCGGCGTGTTTCCGTGGTATTCGGCGCAGCAGCCGATCCTGTGGTGGACGCCCGATCCGCGAATGGTGTTATTTCCGAGCGAATTCAAATCCTCCCGCAGCTTAACTAAGACACTGCGCAATCACCGCTTCGAGACTCGGCTGGATACGGCGTTCGGCGCGGTGATCCGCGCCTGCGCCGCGCCGCGCCGCGCCGGCGCCGACACCTGGCTGAATAGCGAAATGATCGGCGCGTACGAGCGGCTGCATACGCAAGGCTATGGGCACTCGGTCGAAACCTACGCCGCGGGCACGCTGGTCGGCGGACTGTATGGACTGCAGCTTGGCGCCGTGTTTTTCGGCGAATCGATGTGGAGCGGCCGCCCCAACGCCTCGAAAGTCGCACTGGCGCGGCTGATCGAGGAGTGCCGCGCGCGCGCGATCTGCCTGATCGATTGCCAGGTGGCGAGCGCGCATTTGGCGAGCCTCGGTGCGCGTGAGGTGCCGCGCGGCGAGTTCATCGCGCTGCTGCGCGCCCACGCGCGGCGCGCACCGCGCGGCTCCTGGGCGCAAGGGGCCCGGTAAATTGCATTAGCCGCATGCTTTATGCACAATGCGCGCGGTTTCCGGCACACCACAAGGACGCATGTCAAAAGAAGAGGCAATCCAGTTCGAAGGCGAAGTCATCGAGACCCTGCCGAACACCACGTTTCGCGTCAAACTCAAGACCGGCCACGTCGTGACCGCGCACATCTCCGGCAAGATGCGCAAGAATTACATCCGCATTCTGACCGGCGATCAAGTCACCGTGGAGATGACCCCGTACGATCTGACCAAGGGCCGCATCGTCTACCGCGGACGCTAGCGCGTGGCGCCCGGCGCCGCACCTTCAGTGTTCCTGCGACAACAGCGCCGGCTCGTTGGCGCCACGCATGTCGAGCATCAGCTTCTCGCCGTCCTCGCTCGCCGTCACCTCGACGTGTCCGCCGTTGACGAGCTTGCCGAACAATAGCTCTTCGGCGAGCGGCCGCTTGATGTGTTCCTGGATGACGCGCGCCATCGGCCGCGCCCCCATCTTCGGATCGTAACCCTTCTTCGCGATCCAGGCGCGTGCCCGCTCGTCGACCGAGATCGACACGCGCTTGTGTTCGAGCTGCGTCTCGGCTTCGACCAGCAGCTTGTCGACGACCCGCTCGATCGTCGCCTGGTCCAGGCCGCCGAACGAAATGACGGCGTCCAGCCGATTGCGGAACTCCGGCGAGAACAGCCGGCGAATCGCCTCCATGCCGTCGGCCTGGGTGTCGGACTGGGTGAAGCCGATGCTCGGACGGCTCATCTCGAAGGCCCCCGCATTGGTCGTCATGACGATGACGACGTGGCGGAAATCCGCTTTCCGGCCGTTGTTGTCGGTGAGCGTGCCGTGATCCATGACTTGCAGCAGCAAATTGAACACGTCCGGATGCGCCTTCTCGATCTCATCGAGCAGCAGCACGCAGTGCGGGTGCTTGGCGATCGCCTCGGTCAGCAGGCCGCCTTGATCGAAGCCGACATAACCGGGCGGCGCGCCGATCAGACGCGAGACCGTGTGCCGCTCCATGTACTCCGACATGTCGAAGCGCACGAATTCCACACCCATCGCGATCGCCAATTGGCGCGTGACCTCGGTCTTGCCGACGCCGGTGGGACCTGAGAATAAGAACGAGCCGACCGGTTTGCGTTGATCGCCGAGACCGGAGCGCGACATCTTGATCGCCGCCGCCAAGGCCTCGATCGCCTTGTCCTGACCGAAGATCGTCAGTTTCAGATTCCGCTCCAGATTGCGCAGCACGTCCCGATCCGACAGCGAGACGCTCTTCGGCGGAATGCGCGCGATGCGCGCGACGACGTTTTCGATTTGCGTGACCGTCACCGACGCCTCGCGGTTCTCGACCGGCTGCAGGCGCAAATTCGCGCCCGCCTCATCGACGACGTCGATGGCTTTGTCCGGCATGTGCCGGTCGTTGATGTGCCGCGCCGCAAGTTCCGCGGCCGCGCGCAGCGCATCGTCTTCGTATTTGATGCCGTGGTGTTCCTCGTAGCGCGACTTCAGGCCGCGCAAGATGTCGACGGTGTCCTGAATGGAGGGCTCGGTGACGTCGATCTTCTGGAAGCGCCGCGCGAGCGCGTGATCCTTCTCGAAAATGCCGCGATATTCGTTGTAAGTCGTCGAACCGATGCAGCGCAGCTCGCCGTTCGCGAGCGCCGGCTTGATCAGGTTCGAGGCGTCCATGACGCCGCCGGAGGCCGCGCCCGCGCCGATGACGGTATGGATCTCGTCGATGAAAAGGATCGAGCCGGGCTGTTTCTTGATCTCGGCGAGCACAGCTTTCAAGCGCTTCTCGAAGTCGCCGCGATATTTCGTGCCGGCGACGAGCGAACCCATGTCGAGCGCATAAATGGTCGCATCCAGCAATACATCGGGCACCTTGTTCTCGACGATCATGCGCGCCAAGCCCTCGGCGATCGCGGTCTTGCCGACGCCGGCCTCGCCGACATACAGAGGATTGTTCTTGCGCCGGCGGCACAGGATCTCGATCGTGCGTTCGATCTCCAGTCTGCGGCCGATCAACGGGTCGATCTTGCCCTTGCGCGCGGACTCGTTCAAATTCGTCGCATATTTTTCCAGCGCGCTGCCGCCGCCCTCGCCCTCGCGATCGGCGTCGCCGGAGCTGCCGCCCTCGTCGCGTTCGCTGCGCTCCTCGCCGCCGGCCTTGGAGAGGCCGTGCGCGATGAAATTGACGACATCCAGCCGCGAGACATCCTGCATGCTGAGCAAATACGCGGCGTGCGACTGCTTTTCGCTGAAGATCGCCACCAACACGTTCGCGACGGTGACCTCTTTCTTGCCGCTCGACTGCACGTGGAAGACCGCACGCTGCAGCACGCGCTGGAATCCGAGCGTCGGCTGCACGTCGCGGTCCTCGCCGGCGGGCAACCGCGGTGTGGTTTGATCGATGAATTGCTTCAGTTCGCTCTTCAGTTTCGCGGTGTCGGCGCCGCAGGACTTGAGGATCTCGCGGACCTTCGGCGTATCGACGATCGCGAGCAGCAGGTGCTCGACCGTCATGAATTCATGGCGCGCCTCGCGTGCCCCGGCGAACGCATCGTTCAAACAAAATTCGAGTTCTTGACTGAGCACTGGTTACGCCTCTTCCAGCGTTGCCATCAGCGGATGCTGATGTTGGCGCGCGTATGCAATCACTTGAGCCACTTTGGTCTCGGCGATTTCGTAAGTAAAGACCCCGCACACTCCCTTGCCCTTGGTATGGACCTCCAGCATAACCCGAGTCGCTTTGGGTAGGTCCATCGCGAAGAACCGCCGCAGGATAGCCACGACGAACTCCATCGGCGTGTAGTCATCATTGAGCAGAACGACCTGATAGAGCGGCGGGCGCTTCAGCTTGGGCGCCGCTTCCTCGACGACCAGGCCGGTCCCGCTCTGCCCGCGTTCGATGTCACTCATGGGTTCTTTAGTTTATAGGGTGCTGCGGCGCGCTTTACAAGGCATGCCGGCCGGCGGGCGCAGGCCGCGGCGCCTTGTCGCCATTTGCGGTCACTGCACTTTAACAAGGAAAAACAATTGCTTGAGGATCCAAGCACCTAGAACGTATCATTGCGGCCATGTGTCACTCCGGCGGCGCGCCACGAAGCAGTCCGCGCAACTTACGCGATAAACGCGCACCATGTTCTATGCTTGATTCCCGCTATGCTTGACTCCCGCGCAAACCACTGGCTGTCCCGCGTGCCGCGCAACGGCCCGTGGCTGGTGACGCTGCTGCTCGCGGCGCTGATCTCCGTGGAGCTCGCGCGCATCGCGATCGCGCTGCTCGGCGGCAGTCCGGCAGCCTCGCTGCGCACACTCCCGGGGCCGCTCGCAGCGACGGCGGCGCACGCGCCCATCGATGTGCAAAGCATTGCCGCGGCACATCTGTTCGGCATCGCGGCGGGCGATGCCGGCGGCCAGGATGCGGCCAATGCGCCGCCGACGACGGCCAATCTGCTGCTGAACGGCACGATTGCCACGCAGAACCCGAAGCACGGCGTCGCGATCATCAGCGACAGCGGTCCGTCCAAGGTGTACTCGGTCGGCGACCGGATCGGCGGCGCCGCGTTGTATGCAGTGTATCTTGACCGCGTCGTCCTCGACCGCGACGGCAGTTTGGAAACCTTGCGGCTGCCGAAAATCCTGCCGGCGGTCCAGCCACCAGCCATCGTGCCCGGCTATGGGATTGCGAACGGGGGCACCGCGGCGACCTTGAACCACCTGCGCCGCATGGTGCTGAAGGATCCGGGTATCCTCAATACGGTGCTGCGCGCGGTTCCCTCGTACGATGCCCAAGCCCACCGCATGCGCGGTTTTCGTATCTATCCGGGCATAAACCGGCGCGCCTTCAACGTCTTGGGCCTGCGCCCCGGCGATCTGGTCACCGCAATCGACGGTACGCCGCTCGACGACCCGCAGCACAGCCAAGAGATCTTCAACACGATTCAATCCGCGGATCAAGCGACCGTGACGATCGACCGCAACGGCCAAACGCTGGATCTGACCTTGAACGTCGCCGAGGTCACTGCCGAAGCCGACAAGGATCTGGCGGTCGCCCCGGTCGCCCCGTTGCCGCCGGGCGCGCCGGGCGCGCCGCGGCGGCGTATCCAGAACTTCAATGCAAGCGAATAGCTCGAACGCGTTCATTACACGAGACTCCATGATGCCGAAGCCCACCAAAATACCTTCTCTGCTGGCGCGCAAGACCGCGCTCTGTGCGCTCGCGGCGCTGTTCGCGCTGGCCGCCGCCGGCGCCGCCGACACGCAGGATGCGCGCACGATCACGCCGAATTACAAGGATGCCGACCTCAGCCAGATCATCCAGGCGGTCAGCGAAGTGACCGGCAAGAATTTCATCGTCGACCCGCGGGTCAACGCGAAAGTGACGATGCTCTCCTCGACGCCGATGTCGCCGCAGGCGTTCTACCAAGCGTTTCTGTCGGTGCTGCAAGTCTATGGCTATGTGGCGATCCCGTCGGGGAACGTGATCAAAATCGTGCCGAACATCGATGCGCGGCAATTTCCCTCCGACGACCTGCCATCGAAGGTCAGTTCGACCTCGGACGAAATCGTCACCCAGGTCATCCCGGTGAAGAACATCAGCGCGGCGCAGCTCGTACCGCTGCTGCGGCCGTTGATTCCGCAATACGGGCAGCTGGCGGCCTATCCCGGCGGCAATATGCTGATCATTTCGGACCGCGCGAGCAACGTGAACCGCATCATGCGCATCGTCGCGCGCATGGACGAGAGCGGCGACGAGCCGTACGAAATCATTCCGTTGCGCAATGCGAGCGCCGACGACGTGGTGCGCACCGTGAACCAGCTGTATCAGGGCGCGGCCGCCGAGGGCGCGAGCCCGGTCAAGGTGGTCGCGGATGTGCGCACCAACAGCATCCTGCTCACCGGCGATAAATCCATGCGCATGCGCACCAAGGCGCTGATCCTGAGCTTGGATACACCGCTCGCCGCGGGCGGCAATACACAAGTGCGCTACCTGCATTATGCCGATGCCAACAAGCTCGCCGACAAGCTCAAGGGTCAAGCCTCGGCCTCCGCGAAGGCCGCGGGCGTGCCCGCCCTGCCCGGCGCCGGCGCCGCCGGCACAGCGAACGTCGGCGCGGATGTGACCATCTGGGCCGACGAGCCGACCAATGCGCTGATCATTACCGCACCGCCGAAGATCATGAAATCCCTGATGAGCGTCATCGACAAGCTCGACATCCGCCGGGCGCAGGTCGAGGTCCAAGCCATCATCGTCGAGGTCGACATCAACAAGAGTTCGGACCTTGGCGTACAGTGGCTGTTCGACGGGCTCAATTCGAACTCCGGCGTCGGCACGATCAATTTGCCGGGCAGCGGCACCGGCATCGTCAATCTCGCCGCGGCCGCGCTCAGCGGCGGCACGACGGCCATCGCCGGCGCGGCGGCCGGCGCCAGCTCCTCGGTCGCGAGCTCCTTGATCGGCTCGGGCGCGACGTTTGCGTTCGGCCGCTACAACAAGACCGCGGGCGTGAATTTCGCCGCGCTGATCCAAGCCTTGCGCAGCAACGGTACCAGCAACATCATCTCGACGCCGTCGATCATCACGATGAACAACGAGGAGGCCGAGGTCAAGGTCACGCAGGAAATCCCGCTGATCACCGGTTCGTATTCGACGGCGACCGCGAGCGTGAACGGCACGACCAGCCCGTTCGAGACGATTCAGCGCGAAGAGGTCGGCACCATCCTGAAAGTCACGCCGCACATCAACGAAGGCGACTCGGTGCAACTCAAGATCGAGCAGGAGGATTCCTCGCCGGGTGCGAAGCTGGCGAACTCGGCCGACATTTCCACCAACAAGCGCGGCATCAAGACGACGGTCTTGATCCAGGACGGCGGCATCGTCGTGCTCGGCGGACTGATTTCCGACATCGTCACCGAAAGCGAGGATCGCGTCCCCGGACTCGCCTCGATCCCGCTGATCGGGGCGCTGTTCCGTTCGCGCAGCGGCTCGCACCAGAAAAAAGAGCTCCTCGTGTTCATTCAGCCGCGGATATTGCGCGACCAAGCCGACATCGAATCGACCAGCCGCACCAAGTACAATCACGTACGCCAGCAAGAGCAAACGCTGCACCGCGGCAAGATCTGGCTGCTGCCTGGCGAAAAGCAGCCGCAGATTCCGCAACTCGCGCCGCCGCCGCCGCAGGAGGACGAGTCCGCCCCACCGCCGGCCTCGCCCACGGCGCCGCCCGTGCAATCCGCGCCACCTCCGCAATCCGCGCCGCCGGCGCCGGCGGGCCACCAGCCGTGAACGCGGAACTCGACGACGCCCCGCACGCGCGCAAGCTGTCCTTCCCGTTCGCGAAGCGGCACGGCGTGTTGGTGCGCGGTATCGTCGACGGCGTCGCCGAGACGGTCTGCCGCCCCGGCGTCTCGCCGTTGAGTTTGGCCGAAGTGCGGCGTTTCATCGGCCTGCCGATCAGGCTGACGCGCGTATCGGTCGAGCAGTTCGACTCGCTGCTGCGGGTCGCCTATGAAGCGGGCTCCGGCGCGGCGATGCAAATGCTCGAGGGCCTGGACGACAACACGGATCTGGCGCATCTGGCCGAGGACATCCCCGAATCCTCGGATCTACTGGAGAGCGACGACGAAGCGCCGATCATCCGCTTGATCAACGCCTTGCTGACGCAGGCGGTCAAAGAGAACGCCTCGGACATCCACATCGAACCGTACGAGAACCGGCTCGTGATCCGCTTTCGCGTCGACGGCGTGTTGCGCGAGGTGCTGCAGACCAAGCGCGCGGTGGCGCCGCTCGTCGTTTCGCGCATCAAGGTCATGTCGAAGCTCGATATCGCCGAGCGGCGCTTGCCGCAGGACGGCAGAATCTCGCTGCGCATCGCCGGACGTGCGGTCGACGTGCGCGTCTCGACGCTGCCGTCGGGGCACGGCGAGCGGGTCGTGCTGCGCTTGCTCGACAAGCAGGCGGGGCGCATCGAACTGACCTCGCTCGGCATGGACCCGCGCACGCAAATAACGATGGATGAGATCATCCACAAACCGCACGGCATCATTCTGGTGACCGGGCCGACCGGTTCGGGCAAGACCACGACGCTGTACGCCGCGCTCGAACGCATCAACGACAATACCCGCAACGTCATGACGGTCGAGGATCCGATCGAGTATTACATCGACGGGATCGGCCAGACCCAGGTCAATACGAAGGTCGAAATGACCTTCGCGCGCGGCTTGCGCGCGATCTTGCGGCAGGATCCGGACGTCGTCATGGTCGGCGAAATTCGCGATCTGGAAACCGCCCAGATCGCCGTGCAGGCGAGCTTGACCGGCCACTTGGTGTTATCGACGCTGCACACCAACACGGCGGTCGGCGCCGTGACGCGCCTGCGCGATATGGGTATCGAGCCGTTTCTGCTGTCCTCGAGCTTGATCGGGGTTCTGGCGCAGCGTCTGGTGCGCGTGCTGAATCCGACCGCGCGCGAGCCGTTCCAAGCGGGTGAATACGAACGGCGCTTGTTGAATTTGGCGGCGCACGGCCCGCCCGTCACGCTCTATCGCCCGAGTAGCGACCCCGGCCTCGGCTATCGCGGCCGCACCGGCATCTACGAGCTGATCGCCGTCGACGATCACATGCGCACGATGATCCACGACGGCGCCTCGGAGCAGGAGCTCGAGCGCTACGCGCGCACCACGAGTCCCGGCATCCGCGACGACGGCCGCCGCAAGGTGCTCGCCGGCGAGACCACGCTCGAAGAAGTCTTGCGCGTCACGCGCGAAGATTGATGGGCGCATTCGAGTACACCGCGCTCGACACCCTCGGCAAGGAGCGCAAGGGCCTGATCGAAGGCGACACCGTCAAGCACGTCCGCCAGCTGCTGCGCGAAAAGCAGCTGCTGCCGATGGACATTCAGGAGGTGGCTGAGAATGAGCTGAAACGCAGCCGCGCACGCGGCTTCATGCGCCGGGGCCTGTCGACGCTGGATCTGGCGATGTTGACCCGCCAGCTCGCCACGCTGCTGCGCTCCGGCCTGCCGCTCGACGAATCCCTGCAAGCGGTCGCCGAACAGACTGAAAAGCCGCGCGTGCAGCGCATCATCCTGGGAGTGCGCAGCAAGGTCATCGAGGGCCACCCGCTCGCCGACGGACTCGGCGACTTTCCGCAAGCCTTCCCGGAGATCTACCGCGCCACGGTCGCGGCCGGCGAGCAGTCCGGCAAACTCGATCTGGTGCTCGAACGTTTGTCCGATTACACCGAGTCGCGCCAGGTCATGGGCCAGCAAGTCAGCAACGCCCTCGTCTATCCGATCGTCCTGATCGTGCTGTCGTTCGCGATCGTCTCGTTCCTGTTGGCCTACGTCGTGCCGCAAGTGGTCGCGGTGTTCGACGCCGGGCATCAGGAGCTGCCGCTCGCGACCCGGATTTTGATCGGCGTGAGCAGTTTCATGCGCCACTATTGGTTCTACGGTCTGATCCTCGCCGCGATCGGCATCTGGGCGTTCTTGCGCTGGCTCAAGCGCCCGGAGTCGCGGCTGCGCTTCGATCGGTTCTTGCTGCGTGTACCGCTCGCCGGCAAGCTGATTCGCGGCCTGAACACCGCGCGCTTTGCCCGCACGTTCAGCATTTTGACCGCGAGCGCGGTGCCGGTGCTCGAAGCCCTGAAGATCTCCGGCGACGTCGTCAACAACCAGCCGATGAAAGAGGCGGTCGCCGATGCCGCCTCGCGCGTGCGCGAAGGCGCGCCGATCGGCAAATCGCTCGCCGCGCGCAAACTCTTCCCGCCGATGATGATTCATCTGATCTCGAGCGGCGAGAGCAGCGGCGAGCTCGAGAAGATGCTCGAACGGGCGGCGGCGAATCAGGAACGCGAAATGGATGGACTGCTCGCCACGATGACGAATTTGCTAGGCCCATTCATGGTCGTGTTCATGGGCGGCATCGTCATGTTCATCGTCATCGCGCTGCTGTTGCCGATATTTCAGTTGAACGATCTGGTCAAATAGCGCGCCGTGCGGCCGGGTATTGCGCATATCCGGCTTTTCCGCTACAACCGCGCGCATAACGTTCCGATCAATGCGGCGAAGGCCTCGGTGGCATGAGCGAAAAGCCCGAAACGGACGAGTTCGAAGAGGATGACGCCGCAGATCCCGCGCCGGGCGGCGATGAGGTCGACGTCGATCACATCATGCGCGACGTCGAGACGCAGCGGCGGCGCGCGCCGAAGGGCGCGGAGCCCGCTTGGCGGCGCCTGGAGCGGGTCATGGAAGAGCGGCGCACGGCCGAGCTGCTCAGCGATTTCGAGGATTACAAGATCGGCGCCAAAGGCGCCCCCGCGCGGCCGCCGGCGCCGCCCGAGAAGGCGCCGAAGAAGAAAAAGAAATCGCGCTGACGGCTCCGGCGCGGCCGGCGCGGCTTCGAGGTCAGTGAAAATTTCGCGCCGCGATGACCAGTTCGCCGAGCAGCGCGGACAGATTCCGGAGGCGTGCGGCGACGATGTGCAGCACGTCGCCCTGGCGCTGGATTTTGCCGTGCGCCTCGAGGAGCCGCGACTCGAGCAAGGCCGCCCGCTGCACGGCGGCGATGCGCTCCCAAACGATCAAATTCACATGACCGCTCTCGTCCTCCAGCGTGACGAAGGTCACACCGCCGGCGCTGCCCGGCCGTTGCCGCGTAATGACCAGGCCCGCGGTGCCGACGAATTTGCCGTCCGGCTGGTCCCACAGCGCTTGCGCGCACAAGAGGCCGCGCCGCGCCAGCCGTTCGCGCAGCAACGCGAGCGGGTGACGCCGCAGACTCAGGCCCATGCTGGCGTAATCGGCGACGATCTGTTGCCCCTCGCGCGGCGCACGCAGCAGCGGGATGCCTTCGGGGGGCGCCGTGGAAGCCGGCAGCAGGGGCAGTGCACGCTCGACGCCGCTGACTTGCCAGACGGCGCGACGCCGATGCCCGGCAAGACCCTCGAGCGCGTCGGCGGCGGCGAGCGCCTCGAGATCGGGCCGACCGAGCGCCGCGCGTTCGGCGAGATCGGCGCTGTCGGTGAAGCCGCGCACGGCGCGCGCGGCGAGCAGGCGCAGGGCGCCCTGCCGCGTCAGATGCTTGACGAGCCGCAGACCCAAGCGCAGCGCCGGCCGGCCGTCGCCGCGGCGCTCGAGCGTCGAGTCCCAGGCGCTCGCCGCGAGCGCGATGGGGCGCACTTCGACGCCGTGCTCGCGTGCATCGCGCACCAATTGCGCCGGCGCGTAAAAACCCATCGGCTGGCTGTTCAGCAACGCGGCGCAAAAGGCCGCGGGCTCATGCCGCTTCAGCCACGCCGAGGTATACACCAGCAGCGCGAAGCTCGCCGCGTGCGATTCCGGAAAACCGTACTCGCCGAAGCCGAGGATCTGCTGAAATATTTGCCGCGCAAAACCCTCCGGATAGCCGCGCCGGCGCATGCCGTCGATCAAGCGGCGCTCGAACGGCTGCAGACCGCCTTGGCGCTTCCAGGCCGCCATCGCCCGGCGCAGCCGGTCGGCTTCGCCGGGCGTGAAGCCGGCCGCGACGATCGCGAGCTGCATGACCTGTTCCTGGAAAATGGGCACGCCGAGGGTTCGCTCGAGCACCGTGCGCACCGCGGGACTCGGATAAGCGACCGCCTCCTCGCCGTTGCGGCGGCGCAGGTAAGGGTGCACCATGTCGCCCTGGATCGGCCCGGGCCGCACGATCGCCACTTCGATGACCAGATCGTAGTAATTGCGCGGGCGCAAACGCGGCAGCATCGCCATCTGCGCGCGCGACTCGATTTGAAACACGCCGGTCGTGTCGGCGCGGCAAATCATCTCGTAGACGGCGGCGTCCTCGCTCGGCACCGTGGCCAAATCGAGGTCGCCGCCGACCCGCGCCGCACCGCCGAAGTCATTGACCAACTGAAACGCCCGGCGAATCGCGCTCAGCATGCCGAGTCCGAGCACGTCCACCTTCAGCAAGCCCAAGGCATCCAGATCGTCCTTGTCCCACTGCAGCACCGTGCGCTCGGGCATCGCGGCGTTTTCGATCGGCACGAGTTCGTCCAAGCGGCCGCGCGCGATGACGAAGCCGCCGACGTGCTGCGAGAGGTGGCGCGGAAAACCCAGGATTTGCCCGACAAGCGCGGCAAGATGCAGGATCCGCGGATTGTCCGGCTCGAAACCCGCTGCGCGCAGGCGCGCAGCGTCGATGCGATCGCCGTCCCACCATTGCATCCCCTTGGCGAGCCGGTCGATTTGCGCCGGATCGAACCCCAAGGCCTTGCCGACGTCGCGCAACGCGCTGCGCGGGCGGTAGCAAATCACGGTGGCCGCGAGCGCGGCCCGCTCGCGGCCGTATTTGCGGTAAATGTACTGGATCACTTCCTCGCGCCGCTCATGTTCGAAATCGACGTCGATGTCCGGCGGCTCGTCGCGCTCCTTGGAAACGAAGCGCTCGAACAGCATCGACATGCGCGAGGGATCGACTTCGGTGATCCGCAGGCAGTAACAGACCGCGGAGTTGGCCGCCGA
>JAYTQR010000115.1:0-6379 GCA_043746615.1 Gammaproteobacteria bacterium
ACCGGTGCACACGTCCAGCGCGCGCAACCCCAGCTCATAGCCGACTTTCTTGGTGTATTCGTACTCGGCGCGCGGAATCGAGTGACCGCCCCAACAGACGACCAAATTCGGTCTCAGCTGCAGTTCCAAAATGCGGGCGTTGCGTAAAATATGGAACACCGCATTGGTGATGCTGGCCGAATCGGTCAAATCGAAGCGCCCGCTATCGACGATTTCGTTCGAGATGTACACGACGTCGCGCAGCACGGCGAACAGATGTTCCTTGATGCCCCTGATCATGATGCCGTCGACGAACGCGCTCGCCGGAGCGTTTTTGATCTCGAGTTTGATGCCCCAGGCCTGGCGCACGATCCGCAAATCGAAATCCCGGTACTTCGCGAATATCACCCGCGCGTCGTCGATATCGCTGCCCGAATTGAGCACCGCGAGCGCGCACTGGCGAAATAACCGGTACAGGCCGCCCTGTCCGGAGTCTAGGAGCTTGGCAATTTCCTGTTGCGACAGATGCTCGAGGCTGCCCTTCGGAGCGACTCGCGCGTCGACCATGTCCGAGGATAAAATTTCGGTTTCCACACCGGATCCTCAAGGATAGATATCGATCGGGATGTCATCTGCGGTTCGCATCCAAAATTCGACCATATCGGAATTCGATAAGGCGATGCAGCCGTTGGTCCAATCATTCGATTCATAGTAAGCGATGGGGTAACGCGGCGAATTCGGCAGGCCGTGAACCATGATCTCCCCGCCGGCCGCCCAGTGATGGCGCCGGGCACGCGCCTCGTCCTGTTTGTTCGGATAGGAGACCTGAACGGCGAGGAAATAATCGCTGTGCGTCTTGCGCCGCTCGAGCAGATAGTGGCCCTCGGGTGTGCGAAAATCGTTCTCGCGTTCCTTTTCACCCACTGGATTCAAGCCAAGTTCGATCGGGTACTCGGCCAATAGGCGGCTGCCCTGGTACAGAAACATCCGGTGTTCGGCTTTGCGCACGACCACGTGGTCGGCGATCGCGAGGCCCTCGCCGAGCGCGCCGTGCGGGGCGGCCACGAAGCCGGCAAAGCTCAGCGCCAATAACCTGCAGGCAGTGGCGACGGTGCGGTGGGACATCTTCATCGTGGCGATTATACCGTGCGCCGGGCCCGGCGAAACCGGGCATGGATCACGGCTTATTTGCCGCGCTCCGGGCCCGAGCCCTCAGCGCGCCGGCGGCAGCGCGGATACCGCGATTCCGACGCAGCCCTTTATCGGCAATCTACCCGCATTTCGAGTCGCCACAATTCAGGCAAGTTTTGCAGCCGTCCAGCATGACGACCGCGGCGGTACTGCATTTGCTGCACAATTGCGCACCTTCCGGAAACAGCGACTTGGAAAACGCGTCGGTTTGTTTGGTGCGCGCATCGAATTCCGCCCGCTTTTGCTGCACGAGCTTACGCTGATGCTCGTCTAACTCCGGCTTCTTCAGTAAACCGATCGACTGCAGATGGCGTTCGATGACATAGCCCAACTCGGCGATTGTCGACGGCATGAATTTGCCGCCGGGCTGCCAGTAGCCGCCGCGCGGATCGAAGACCGCTTTGAGTTCCTCGACGAGGAATGTCGTGTCTCCGCCCTTGCGGAACACCGCCGAAATCACCCGCGTCAACGCGACGATCCACTGAAAGTGGTCGAGATTCTTCGAATTGATGAATACCTCGAACGGACGGCGTTGTTCGTGCGGCGTACCTTCGTTCAAAAGAATGTCGTTGATCGTCACGTACATCGCGTGATCGGATACAGGCGTCTTGATCTTGTACGTCGAACCGATCAGCACCTCCGGACGTTCGAGCTTCTCGTGCATCCAGATGACGTTGTCCTGAGCTTTCGCCGGATCCTTCGGTGCGGCCGCCGGCGGCTCCTTCTCCTCGGGTTTCTGCACGCGGTATTTGGTGATCTTCCTATCGATTTTGATTTGCGCCATGATCAGAATTTCCCGTAGTAGCCTTCTTTGAGCGCATCGTAGAGATTCGCGGCGGTGTGCTTTTCACCGTCATATTCGATTTCCTCATCGCCCCGCGCCTCGACTTCGGTGCCATCCTCCAGCGTGAACACGTACGTCGTGTTCTTCAGGTCCTCTTCTTTGACGAGCACTCCCTGAAATGCTTCCGGATTGAATCGAAAGGTCGTGCAGCCCTTGAGCCCTTGCTCGTACGCGTACAGATAAATATCCTTGAAATCCTCATATTTATAGTCGGTCGGCACGTTCGCGGTCTTTGAAATCGAGGAGTCCACCCAAATTTGCGCCGCGGCCTGGATGTCGACATGCTCTTTCGGTCCGATGTCGTCGGCCGAGACGAAATAATCGGGGAGCTTTTCCGCGGGTATCTGCGAATTCGGCATCGCCCGCGAATTCACCAATTCGCGGTACGCCAGCAGTTCGAACGAGAATACGTCGATTTTTTCCTTGGATTTCTTGCCCTCGCGGATCACATTGCGGAAGTAATGATGCGCAAATGACGGCTCGATGCCATTCGACGCGTTGTTGGCGAGAGATAGGGATATGGTGCCGGTCGGCGCGATCGAGGTGTGATGGGTGAAGCGCGCTCCGATCTCGGCGAGCTCGTCGACCAGCTCCGGTGCTGCCTCGGCTATGCGCTGCATGTAGCGGCTGTAGCGGGCATGCAAAACGCGCCCCGACACCCGCGCGCCGAGGCGCCAGCCGTCTCTGATCATTTCCGGCCGCTTGCGCAGCATCTCGCGCGTGACCGTGAACTCTTCGGACATGATCGGTGCCGGCCCCTTTTCGCGCGCCAATTCCAGCGCCGCCTGCCAGCCCGCAACGGCCATCTCGCGCGAGACGTTCTGCGTGAAGGCGACCGACTTCTTCGAGCCGTATTTCATGCACAGCATCGTGATCGTCGAGCCTAGGCCCAGAAAGCCCATTCCATGGCGTCGCTTGCGCACGATCTCGCCGCGCTGCGGGGCGAGCGGCAGACCGTTGATTTCTACGACGTCGTCGAGCATACGCGTGAAGATCTTGACGACCTTACGATACGTTTCCCAGTCGAACCGCACATTATCGGTGAACGGATCGACTACGAATTTCGTCAAGTTCACGGAACCCAGCAGGCATGACCCATACGGCGGCAACGGCTGTTCTCCACACGGATTGGTCGCCCGTATGTTTTCGTCCCACCAATTGTTGTTCATCTCATTGACCTTGTCGATCAGGATGAAGCCGGGTTCTGCGAAATCGTACGTGGACGACATGATCAGATCCCAGACGCGGCGAGCCGGCAGCGTCTTGTAGATCTTGCACGCGACCAAACCGTCCGCATTCGATACGTAGCCGTCCGCGTAAGGCCACTCGCGCCAGACGAACTTGGATTTGTCCATCAAGTCCGGGCGGTCGGACTGGTATTCGCGCTCGTCGAACGGGAACGCCAATTGCCAATCGACATCGCTCTTGACGGCGGTCATGAATTCGTCGGAGATCAACAGCGACAGATTGAATTGGCGCAAACGACCGTTCTCGCGCTTGGCGCGAATGAACTCGAGCACGTCGGGATGACCGATGTCGAAGGTGCCCATCTGCGCGCCGCGCCGAC
The DNA here is from genome assembly GCA_043746615.1 of Gammaproteobacteria bacterium. GTDB lineage: Bacteria > Pseudomonadota > Gammaproteobacteria > Steroidobacterales > Steroidobacteraceae > Bog-1198. Next base: position 3,582 of record JAYTQR010000115.1, read on the forward strand.
CGCCGGCCGAGGACACCGTGAAGCACATCTTGTCGTAGATATCCATGAACGATAGAGGCCCCGACGTATAGGCGCCGGCGCCCGACACATAAGCGCCGCGCGGACGCAAGGTCGAGAATTCGTAGCCGATGCCGCAACCCGCCTTGAGCGTCAGCCCCGCCTCGTGAACCTTATTCAAAATATCGTCCATCGAATCGCGGATCGTGCCCGACACGGTGCAATTGATCGTCGATGTGGCCGGCTTGTGCTCCAGGGAGCCGGCATTCGACGTGACCCGTCCGGCGGGAATGGCGCCGTGACGCAGTGCCCACAAAAACGCCTCATACCAGTGAGTCCGCAACTCCTCGGACTCGACGTCGGCGAGTGCACGCGCCACGCGCTTATACGTGTCATCCATCGATTGATCGATCGGAACGCCGTCTTTCGCCGTGAGGCGGTATTTCCTATCCCAGATATCGAGCGATGCTTCTTGGAACGGAATACTGTCGACGTCTTTGGGATGAATCTTGGCCACCGTGTTCATGAGCGTAACTGCTGCTCCCTTTATAATTGTCGAATGGATCTCAAGAAGACGAAAACCCTCGTCGCCGCCAATTGAAGACCCGATTGAAACCGGATGTCGGCGACGGGAGCCGGTCCAAAATGGCCAAACACTACATATAGTGCCGGGGCCCAAAGGTTACGGCGCGATAGCAACTACCGTCAAGACATATTTGATGCAAATTTCTGAATTTTTTCGGCTTATTTATCAATAGGATATAAAAATCTCGCGAGAAATCACTTGATTGCATTTTCTGAGTTGGCGGTCAAGGGGCGTAAATCAAAATCGCAAGATATTGTGTGGCCGCATGGGCGGCGCGGTGCATGGCGACGGCGGTTCCTGGCGGCCGCCAACCGAGTCGGCCGGTCCGACCGCGCAGGCGCTTCTGCGCGGGCGCTTCCGTGTAAGATCGCGGACCGATACTTATGCGGCAATCATTATATGGAGTGGAGGCGAATGAATCCGCGTTTTAGATTTGCAGCCGTCGCGATCGCAGCGCTTGTTGGCTACGCACCCGTAGCGTTTCCCGCGGTCATCGCGGCTGCGCCTGTCGGCGCCGGGCCGATGCCCTCGCTCGCGCCGATCGTCAAACGCGATTCCCCGGCCGTCGTCAACATCGCCACGAGCGGCACCGTCAAGGACGATCCCGGCGAACACAATCCGCTGTTGAACGATCCGTTCTTCCGGCGTTTTTTCCAGGCGCCGCCCGACGCGGAGCCTCGTGAACGCCAGTTTCAAAGCGCCGGCTCCGGCGTGATCGTAGACGCCAAGAACGGCTACATCGTCACGAATTATCACGTCGTCGAACATGCCAACAAAATCACCGTCACGCTGCTCGACAACCGCACGTTCAGTGCGAAAATCATCGGCAGCGACGAGGGTTCGGACATCGCGCTGCTGCAAGCGAAACAGCCGAAATTGATCTCGATGCCTCTCGGCGATTCCAGCCGCCTCGAGGTCGGCGATTACGTGATCGCAATCGGCAATCCGTTCGGCCTGCAGCATACGGTCACCGCGGGAATCGTCAGCGCGCTCGGCCGCTCAGGCATCAATCCGGATGGCTACGAGGACTTTATTCAAACGGATGCCTCGATCAACCCCGGCAATTCCGGCGGCGCGCTCGTCAATCTGCGCGGCGAGTTGGTCGGCATCAACTCGGCGATCCTGTCGCGCAGCGGCGGCAACATCGGTATCGGCTTCGCGATTCCGGTCAATATGGTCAAGAGCGTCATGGCGCAGCTGATCAAATATGGCGAGGTGAAGCGCGGCGTCCTCGGCGTTAACATCTACGACGTTACGCCGGATATCGCCCAGGAATTCGGCCTCACCGAAACCAGCGGCGCACTGGTCGCCGGGGTCGTCCAGGGTTCCTCGGCCGATCGGGCCGGCGTCAAAACCGGCGATATCATCACGTCGATCAACGGTGTGCCAATGAAGGACTCAGGCGAATTGCGCAACGCGATCGGCATGCTGCGGGTCGGCGACAAGGTCCAGATCGGCCTGCTGCGCGACGGCAAAGCGAGCCGCCTTACGGCGTTGATCGCCGTACGCGGCGACGCCGAAACCGCCAATGCCGCCGTCATCAACAAGTCGATGGACGGTGCGGAACTCGCCGATGCGCCCAACGGCGGCGGCGTCGTAATCAAGTCCGTTCAGGAAGGCAGCCCGGCCGCGCAGTCGGGCCTGAAAGCGAATGACTTGGTCGTCGGGATCGGGCGCACGCCGATCGCGAATACCAAGGCGCTGCGCGCGGTAGCCAAGGGCGCGAACTTCTTGATGCTGAGGGTGCGGCGCGGCACCGCGGTGCTGCTGATTCCGATTCACTAAAGACGATGCGCGCGTTATCCGTCTGCATCCTCGGCGGCACCGGTTTCGTCGGCGCGCGGCTCGCCGCGCGCCTGGTCGAAGACGGTCATCGCGTGACCGTGTTGTCGCGCGACCGCGAACAGCACAAGCAATTGCGCGTGCTGCCGGGTCTCGTGCTCGAGAACTGCAATGTCGACGATTCGGCGGCGCTCAGCGAGTGTTTTCGCGGCCAAGACGTCGCAATCAATCTGATCGGCATCTTGAATGAACGGGGCTTCGGCGGCGGCGGCTTCCGCCGCGCACATACAGAACTAGTAAAAGGTGCGTTGCAGGCGGCGCGCTCCGCCGGCGTCGGCCGCTTCCTACAGATCTCGGCGCTCGGTGCCGCGGCCGATGCGCCGAGCTACTATTTGCGCTCCAAAGGCTTGGCGGAACAGATCATCCGCGACCA
>JAYTQR010000116.1:0-6939 GCA_043746615.1 Gammaproteobacteria bacterium
GCGCAAGCGTCGCCCGCCGCGGATCCCTGGGCGGACGCGCGCCTGGCGATCGCCGGGTTCTCGACACAGCTCGCCGCGAAACTGCGTAAGCTGTTCTGAAGAATCGCTCGGCCGGCCTGCCGCGGCAGCCACGTGATCGTGCCGTTCGGTGCGGATTCCGCCGTGCCGGTTTGAGCAGGAAATGACCAAAGCCAATCCCGCCTATTCGTCCGCGGACGTTCGCAGCTTGTTTGCCGGCCCCGTCGCCGCGGCGGAGCTGCGTCAACCGGGCGACGTCGACTTGCTGCTGCCGGCGGAAGCACAATGTCTTGGCCGCGCCGTTGCGCAGCGCCGACAAGAATTCGCAGCCGGACGTCTCTGCGCGCGGCGTGCGCTCGCCGAATTTGGCGTCGTGGATTTTGCGCTGCGCGCCGCCGCCGACCGCCAACCGGTGTGGCCGGCGGGGTTTATCGGCAGCATCACGCACACGGCCGGCTTCTGTGCCGCCGCAGTCGGCGAGCGCCGGCATTTCTTGGGTTTGGGGCTGGACTGCGAGACCATCGGCGAGGTGACGCAGCCGCTTTGGCCGCGCATTTTCGGGCCCGAGGAAGCCGCGTGGGTGGACTCGCAGCCGGCCCTCGGGCGCGCAGCTGCAGCGACGATGATCTTTGCCGCGAAGGAAGCCTTTTATAAATGTCAGTACCCGGTGGTCGGCGAGCGGCTGGATTTTCACGACGTGCGAATCGAGCCGCTGGATTGGCGAAGCGCACGCGGCTTCTTCGCCATCCACGGGTCGCGCCACCTCGCGATTGTTGCACTCACGCAACCACCGATGCTCGGTACCTATCGTATCGTCGCAGCCATCGTCGCGGTGGGCGTTACGTTAAAACCGCGCTAGCGGGCGTGATTTAACAGAATACGGCGAACCGATGCTCCGCTACCCCGGCCTCAGTGGGACATGCGTGCGTTGCCATTTGGAGACAATATCGCCGGCTCGGGAGTTGCGCAATAATGGCGCCATACACCTGACCTGAGGATTGCCAAATGATTTCGACAGCGCGGCTTTTAGGATCTTTGGCATTGCTGTGCGCAAGCGTCGGTGGTTTGGTTGCCTGCAGCGGCAGCGGCGGCGGTGGCGCGGCTCAAGTCACAATGGCGGTGGCGGACGCTCCGGTCGACGGCGCGACCGCCGTCGTCGTCAAATTCACCGGCGTCCAATTGATCCCTGCGGATGGCGGCAGCCCGGTGGCTATCACCTTCGCGCAACCCAAGACGATCGATCTGCTGACGCAAAGCGGCACGGCCTCGGCGATCCTCTTCAATCAGCCGATTCCCGCCGGCTCGTATGGTCAGGTTCGACTGCTGGTGACGGCAGACGGCGACCCCGCCAATTCCTACATCGTGCTCTCCGGCGGCGGTACCGACGGTTTGCTGGTACCGAGCGGTGCGCAAACCGGCTTGAAGCTCGTTACCGGTTTCACTGTGCCGGCGAGCGGCGTCGTCGACTACACGATCGATTTCGATCTACGGCAGGCGATCACTTGCCCGCCAGGCCTCGCGGGACAAACTCCCGTCTGCATCTTGAAACCGGTGGAGCGCTTGGTCGATGATTCGTCGGTGGGCAATATCCAAGGGGCAGTCAGCAACACGCTGGTGGTGTCAACCACCACCAGTACTTGCTCCCCGGGCGTGTATCTCTATAACGGCACGGTGACCGTGCCGGAAGACATGAACAGCAGCGCGACGACGCCGGATCCCAATCAGCCGCTGAGCACGAGCGCGCCGGTTGCGAATTCTCAGCCGCCGTACTATTACCAATTCACGTTCCTGCCACCGGGCAATTACACGCTGGCGTTCACCTGTCAGGCGAACCAGGACAATCCGGCCCAGGCCGACAGCGCCGTGAAATTCAGTCCGGTCAAAACGGGGATCGTCGTCACGGCGGGCCAAACGACGACGGCCGATCTGCCGTAAACCCGGCGCCGCCGGCGTCGGCAGGCACCTGCCCGCCACCGGCGCCGTCTGCCGACATGCCCGCGAGGGCGCTCGCGCCCGAGCGGCCTGAGCGCGATCACCAGATCGTCACGCGCTGGTCCGGCGGCAAATACATCTTATCGCCTGGCTTGACGTCGAAAGCCCGATAAAAGGCTGCCTGGTTGCGCACCGGGGCGGTACCGCGCACCGCGAGCGGGGAATGCGGATCGCTCTTCAGCAGGCGGATTTGCTCGGCCTCGCGGGTCTTGCCGCGCCACACGGCGATCCAACCGTAATAGAACCGCTGATCGCCGGTCATGCCGCCGATCACCGGCGCTCCGCGACCGCCGAGCGCCATCTGATAAGCCTTGTAGGCGATCGCCAGCCCGGAATTGTCGGCGATGTTTTCGCCGAGTGTGAGTTTGCCGTTGACGTGGAAGCCGGGCACCGGTTCGTAGCGATCGTATTGCGCCACCAGCGCCCGGGTCTTCGCGGCGAACTTTGCGTGGTCCTGCGGTGTAAACCAGTCGTGCAAATTGCCGTCCGCGTCGAACTGGCTGCCCTCGTCGTCGAAGCCGTGACTGGTCTCATGGCCGATGACGGCGCCGATACCGCCGTAGTTGACCGCATCGTCGGCTTGCACGTTGAAGAACGGCGGCTGCAGGATCGCGGCCGGGAACACGATCTCGTTCATCATCGGATCGTAATAGGCGTTGACCGTCTGCGGCGTCATCTGCCATTCAGTGCGGTCGATCGGCTTGCCGAGCTTCGCGAGATTGCGCCGGTATTCGAACTCGTCGGCACGCCGCACGTTGCCGTACAGGTCATCGCGCTGAATCACCAGCGCGCTGTAGTCGCGCCAACGATCCGGATAACCGACTTTCACGGCGAGCTTGTCGAGCTTCGCGAGCGCTCCCTTCTTCGTCGGCGGGCTCATCCAGTCCAGGGTGCCGATGTCGCGGCGATAGGCCGCAATCAGGTTTTCCACCAGCGCTTGAATATGCGCCTTGTTCTGCGGCGGAAAATATCTGGCCACGTACAGTTTACCGAGCGCCTCGCCGAGCGCCGCGTTGAGCAGCGTCAAACCGCGCTGCCAGCGCGGCCGGTTCTGCGGAATCCCGCTCAGCACAGTGCCGGTAAACGCAAAATCCGCGTCGACGAACGGCTTCGACAGATACGGTGCGGCGGCGGATAACACGTGCCACTTGAAATAGGCTTTCCACACGGGCAGCGGCGTCGCGGCGATCAATCGGCCGAGACCGTCGAAGTAGCTCGGTTGGGCGACAATCACGTAGTCGACCTTGCCGGCCAGCCCCATCGCCTCGATGTACCGCGGCCAGTCGTAATCCGGCATCAGTTTCGGCAGATCCGCGATCAGGGTTTTGTTGTAGGTCTTGATCGGATCGCGGTCCTCGACCTTGGTCCATTGGATCCGAGCCAGCGCCGTTTCCAGGTGCAGGATTGCGTCGGCATCGCGGGCCGCTCCGTCGACTCCGGCCATCGTGAGTAGCGCCGCGACGTGAGCACGGTAAGCACGGCGCACCGCGACGAGCTTCGCGTCGTCGCTGAGATAATAGTCGCGATCCGGCAGACCAAGGCCGCTCTGGCCGATCAAGACGGCGTATTTCGCCGAATCGCGCGCATCTTGTTGGATGCCGAGATCGTACGGCGCCGCGCCCTCGCCACGGTTCATGCTGGCGATCAACACCGGCAGCTGCCTTTTGTCCGTGAGCCCGTCGATCGCGCGCAACTGCGGCTGCAAGGGCCGCAAACCGAGTGCGTCGAGCCGGGCCTCGTCCATGAAGCTCGCGTACAGATCCGCGACTTTGCGCGCATCGGCATCAGCCGCCTGCACTCGTCCGAGGCCCTCAACGATGCCCCGCAACTGCCGCTCCGTTGCGTCGTGGAGCACGGTAAATGCGGAATAGCTGGCTTTGTCCGCCGGGATCCGGAAGCTCGTCAGCCATTTGCCGTTCAGATGGCGGTACAGATCGTCTTGCGGACGAATCGACTGCTCGACGTAGCGGGTATCGATGCCCGACACCGGCGCGGCGGCGGCCAGCGCGGCGGTCGAAACCAATAGCAGCGCCGCGGCGCCGTCCAGAATATGTCGATTCATGCAATCCCCCTCCGAGCCTATGACGATCCGATCAGCGAAACTTCAGTGCCACGCGCAGGCCGGGGCCCGCGTCGTCGAGAACCAGGCGCGCGCCGTGCAATTTGGTCACGGCGGCAACCAATGATAAACCAAGTCCGGAGCCCGGCAACTTGCGCGCTTCGTCCAGCCGCACGCGCCGTCCCAGCACGAGCTCGCGCTTGTCCGCCGGAATGCCCGGTCCGTCGTCCTCGACGATGACCTCGGGCCGGCCGTTCTCGCTACGCAGTAAGACGCGGATGTGGCCGCCCTGCGGCGTGAACTTGATCGCATTGTCGAGCAGATTCGCCAGTGCCTGCGCGAGCAGTTGCCGGCTGCCCTGTACCTGCGCGCCCGCGGCGACGGCGCTTTCCAGCCTGATGCCGCGCTCCTCGCTGACCGGCGCATATAGTTCGACCATGCTCGCGACCAGCTCGGACAAGTCGACCGCTTCGCGCGCTACGGTGCCGGTTTCGGCGAGCGCAATGCGCAGCAGCGCATCCAGCGTGCCGCGCATGCGGTCGACCTCGCTCGTCACCCCCTCGAGTACGCGCCGTTCGGGCGACACCGGATCGAGCTGGACCATTGCCGCCTCGGCGATCGACTGCAGGCGGTTCAACGGTGTGCGCAAGTCGTGAGCGGCGCTGTCCAAGACGGTACGCATGCCGAGCGTGAGTTGTTCGATCTTGTCGAGCATCCCGTTGATTTCCCGTGCCAATGTATTCAGCTCGTCGTCCGCGTCGCGGACCGGCAGGCGCTGTGAGAGATCGCCGCGCATGATTTGCGTCGCCACCGCGGAAATTGCGCGGGCTTGCTTGAGAATGCGCCGGCCCATCCAAAAGCCGCCGCCCAATCCGAGCAGCATCGTCAGCACCACCGCTGCCACGAGCCCGCGCATCGTGACATTCTTGACGTCCTGACGCTCTTGAACGTCGTGGCCGACCAGCATCCGATAGCCGCCGGGCAACGGAAAGCGCTGTGCGCGCACCTCGTGAATGCGGGTCTGATCGCCGTACGGTACCGCGACCTTGAATTGGATCCATTTGCCCTCGTTGGCGGCGATCTTCGGCCATTGCGGCAAATTTCCGGCCACCGGACGTAATTGCGGATCGACCATCAAATACACCGCGCCGCGCACGTCCTGATCTTGCGAGCGCTGCTCGATCAATTCGATGAAGTCGCTGCGCGAGAGCACCAGCACCTGCTCGCGCAAGCCTTGCACCTCGGCCTCGATCAGATTGTCGGTGCTGCCGTCGATGACGCGCGACACCGCGAAATAGACGCCGCCGAGCAGCGCGACGGCACCCAGTGCGAAGAGGATCGAATAGACGATGGCGATACGGAAAGGAGAGCTGGCGAGTACGCCCAGGAACCTTTGTTCGGGGTCCACTATTCTTCTTCGCTCAAACTGTATCCTGCGCCGCGCACGGTGTGCAGCAGAGGTTTGTCGAAATCCTTGTCGATCGCTTGACGCAGGCGGCTGATGTGCACGTCGATGACGTTGGTTTGCGGATCAAAATGGTAATCCCACACCCCTTCGAGCAGCATCGTGCGAGTGACGACTTGGCCGCTGTGGCGCATCATGAATTCCAGCAGTTGAAATTCGCGGGCCGTGAGTTCGATTTTCTTGCCGTTGCGCGTGACGCGGCGCGTCATCCGGTCGAGCTCGAGATCCGCCAATTTCAACTTCGCCGCGCCCTCGCCGCCGCCGAGCTCGCCGCGCCGCGCGAGCGCATCGATGCGCGCCAGCAGCTCGGCCATGTGATAGGGCTTGGTCAAGTAATCGTCGCCGCCGGCCCGCAAACCGGTGATGCGATCGTCGACGTCGCCGAGCGCGCTCAAGATCAGCACCGGCAACTTGCGTCCGGTTGCCCGCAGCGATTGCACCAACGCCAGTCCGTCGAGCTTCGGCAGCATGCGATCGACGATCGCGAGATCCAAGGCGATCGACGAGGCCAGATGCAATCCCTCGAGCCCATTGGCCGCGACGTCTACGGTGTGGCCCACCTCGCGCAGCCCTTTGGCGAGATATTCGCGGGCGACCTGGTCATCTTCAACGATCAAGATATGCATGGCGGCTCATATTACAGACCTTGGCCTCCGCGGTGTATCGCCGGACCGAGGCACGGCGGCCGGCCCACCGCGGCGCAAATCGACCTCGGCGGCCCGTTTGCAGTACACTCCCCGCCCCGCTACCGCCAGGCCGTTTGCCCGCTTGAAAGCCACGATGCGCAACAACCCCAAAGTGGGTTTCGTCAGTTTGGGATGCCCGAAGGCCTTGGTCGACTCGGAGCGGATACTGACCCGCCTGCGCGCCGAGGGCTATGAGATCGTCTCGAGCTACCATGCGGCGGATCTAGTCGTCGTCAATACTTGTGGATTCATCGACGCCGCGGTGGACGAGTCGCTGGAGGCGATCGGCGAGGCGCTCGCGGAAAACGGCAAAGTGATCGTAACCGGTTGCCTGGGCGCCCAGCCGCAAAAGATTCTCGACCGGCATCCTCGAGTCTTGAAGATCACCGGTCCGCAACGCTATGAGGAAGTGGTCGCTTCGGTACAAAAATATTTGCCGCCGCGGCTTGAGCCGTTTGCCGATCTGATTCCCGTGCAAGGCGTGAAGCTGACGCCGCGCCATTACGCGTACTTGAAGATATCCGAAGGCTGCAATCACCGCTGCAGCTTCTGCATCATCCCGTCGATGCGCGGCCCGCTGGTGAGCCGGCCGGTCGATCAGGTGTTGCGCGAGGCCGAACAGCTCGTATGCGCCGGCGTCAAGGAAATCTTGGTCATTTCGCAGGACACCAGTGCATACGGCGTCGATCTGCGCTATGCCGCGGCGTCATGGCGCAATA
>JAYTQR010000117.1:0-14628 GCA_043746615.1 Gammaproteobacteria bacterium
CCGTCCGCTTCCCGATGGCGGCCTGGCTCGTCGGACGCCGGACGCGTACGCTCTCGCTCCAAGCCTTACGATGGCAGCGCCTGGAGAACGACCGTGAACCCACCAGCATCGGCACCGCAACCCATTGGCGGTGTCCTCGACGATGCGATCAAGCTGTGCCGGGCGTGCACCCCGGGGTGCTGGCTGCTCGCGCTGTGTTCCCAGTCGGCGGCGGTACTGCCGCTGTTGACGCTGCAGGCTCGCCTCCGGCATTGGACGATTGCCGATCCGCTGGCCGCGCTCGCGGTTTTGCGCTCCGGTCGTTTTGTGCTCAGCGCCGTCATCGGCCTGTTGGCGTTCCAGATCTTCTACTACGCGCTGATCGACAGCATGAACGGCGTCGCGACCGGCACGCCGGCAACACTCGCGCGATCGATCGGCGTCGGCATACGTCGATTGCCGCGCGGCTGCCTGACGACGATTCTGGTCGGACTGATCATCGGCGCAGGATTCATACTGCTGATCGTGCCGGGGATCTATTGGGCCGGCACTTTGCTGCTGGCGTTCGTGGTGCTGGTCGTCGAGGATGCCGGCATACTGCAATCGCTGCGCACCAGCAGTCGGTTGGTCAAGTGGCGCTGGTGGCAGTCCATGACCATCTACTCGGTCGCGCTGATCATCGCGGCGGCGTGCTACTTCATGCTGGGTTTGTCAGGCGGGCTCCTCGTCGTGCTACTCGGCCCGTTGCATTGGTCCGCGCTGGATGCCCAGCTGGCGCTATCGGTCATCGGCAACACGCTGTTGACGGTCGCACTGACGGCGACGCTGCTGGCCATCTACCACGACTTGAAACTACGCAGTACGGTCGGCGGCTGACGGCGCGCGCTGTTCGTCGAGCACGAGAAGCGTGCCGGCCGCCAAATCTCCAAGGCGCACCTGATCGCGGGTCACGAAACAACTGATGAGACCGGTCATGTACAACGCCGGCAGGCAATCGATCAGCCGCATCGCATTACGGATCAGGATCGCGCCGACGCCCGGTGTGCCCCCGCCGCGCATCACGATTCTCACTCCCGCGACGCGTTTGCCCGGAGATTGACCCCGCATCAGAATCTCGATGAGCGGATGATACAAAAAATAGATCATCGCCGCCGGCGCGATTGCGGGCCACGCGGCCGCGGCATTCGCGTTCCAATCCAGCCGCAGCGCCAGAACGAGGATCGTGATCCACCCGAGCGCGGCGAGCACGCGGATGTGCCAGTCGACGACGAACGCATAGCTGCGGTGGCCTAGGCCGGCGACGCGCACGAGGTTACGCGCGCCGCGGCGACTGCGCGCGAAGTGCCGCCCGACGCTCAAGACTCGCGGCGGGCCATCGCTCGGACGCGTTGTAGTACTCCGGCACCGCAGGCGTGCCCGGCGGCAGCACGACCCAAGGCTGCTTCGATGCGGTGAAAATGTGAATGTCGGGAGGCAGCCGGTCCGGCTGATCCAGCGTGCCGACCCGCACAAAGCGGATCGCATCCCCAGCGCCCGCATAGTTGCTCCAGAGGGCGATCTGGCAGTGCGGGCAGCGGGAAATCCGCTGACCCTTGCGGCTAAGCGTCGGCGTGTCGACGACGGCGACTTCACCCGCCAGCAACTGGACTCGATCGGCTTCGATCAGCGCATTCAGCGCAAAAGCGCCGCCGCCTTCCCGCTGGCACCGGCGGCAGTGACAACAGTGCACGAACAATGGCCGGCCCGCCATTCGATAGCGCACACGCTCGCAGGCGCAGCCGCCGTCATGAACGGCCGTTGTAGATTCTTGCATAGGTCCTCACCGTGCGTCGGCCGCGCATTAGTCGCGGTGCCCGTGAATCCGGTCATCGAGTTCTCCGATCGTCGCCGCGATCGAATTGGCGTTGTCGCGAATTTCGCCCCGCAATGCGTCGCCGAACTGCGCGATGCGCGCATCGAGACGCGCGAACTCCTGGTGCAAGAGGCCGCGCAATTCGGTGTAGCGAGATGCTTCTGCCCGCTCGGCGAGCTCGCGTTGCGCTTGCAATTCCTTGGCTTGCCGGCGGGACTCGCGCAGCACCGCGCTGCGCCATACGGCCATGTAGATCACAAAAGTCAGCACGATCAAGATCACCATCACGAGCATGATCATCCCGACCGGCGCCGCGACCGTGGTCACCAATAGATTGAATTTCGCCTTCGCCATGATGACCGGCCAGTTCAACGCAACGAACGCGCCGATCAACAGCATGACGATGACGATGAGCAGCGATCGAGTTCGCATCGTGGGGTTCTCTATGGTCGCGGCGGCAGCGCAGGCTAGTCGGCGCGAGCCGTCGCGACCGGCGTCGGATCGGTGTTGGGCCGCGGATTGAAATCGCTCGGAATGTGGTTTTCGATGCCGATCGCAGCATCGGTCGGCACGACACCGATCGCCTTGCAGCCGCGATTGCCGTACGGCGGAATTTCATTGACGGTCGCATCGGCAATTTCCGCATACGCAGCCGGCAGCACCGGCGACTTGCGCGCCAACCGCGCCGGATCGAAGGCCGACAGCAGATTGCCGATGCCCGGCGTGTGATCGTCGGCGGGGCCTAGATAGGCTTGCTTAAACAGTTTCTCCCCCGCCATCCGCGCCTGCATTTCGTCCGGCAGATCGGCAAGGCGCGGCAGCTTGAATAGGATGTCGATGAACTTGATCACGCTCGCATGATCGCCGCTCTCGTGGCTGACCATGTGACTGCGCGCATACGGCGATATGACGATCAGCGGAATGCGCGGGCCGCGCGACAGCGGCAGGCCCTGCGGATCGTATTCGACGAAATCCGGCGGAACGTGATCGTAGTCGCCCTCGGATTCGTCATAGGTGATGAGGATCGCGCTTTGTGCCCAATATTTGCTGCGCGAGATCGCGTTCACCGTGCGGGCGACCAACGCCTCGGACAAGGCGCTGTCCGAATATCCGGGATGGTCGTCGTCGCCGCGGAAATTATGCTGCACCGCCGGATCATTGAAGGCCGGCCGCAATCGCGCGATGTTGTCAAAGCCGCCGCGCACGTAATAGACGCCGCCGGCGGCTGGGAATTTCGCCGCCGCGATGTCGGTGAAAAAATCGCCGAGCCCGTGCAAATGCGCGCTCATTTGCGCATTGTTCGCGACATAACCGAAGTATTGCGGCCCGTTGTGGTGCCCGACATAACTGTCGTGCGAGCCGTCCGCCGGCGCGCCGGCATTGTCGGTCGGTTCACGGTCGTAGCCTTCCTCGTACCAGCCCCACGGCAACTGCAGTGCCTTGCTCGCGGCGATCGCCGGTATGTCGCGGCGTACGTCCGCCAGATCCGCCGCGGCATCGGTATCGCCGGCGGTCACGCTCTTGACGCGGACGCCCGCCATAGTCAACGGCAGGCTGGCATACGTTTGGTTCAACTGCATCTGCGGTCCGTCGAGCGGGTTGCGCGGCTGCCCGCTCTTGTCCTGCGCCGCGCCCGAACCCCACAAAGGATCGTCGTCGCCGACGACTGGCTCGCCTTGACCTTTGCTCAAACTCCGGTCGCCGACCGCCTCGTGCGGATGCTTGACCCACTGCGTCTCGCCGGTCTGTCCGGCGATCAGCGCGATCGCATTCGGCGTCGACGGCCCGATCGTGTGTTGAAAGAAATGATCGAACAGCACGAACCGGCTCGCGTAATTCCACAGGTAGGGGATCGTATCGCAGTCCTCGTAGGCCATTGCCAGCTCGCCGTACTGCTTGGCCATCAATGACGGCGTCTTATCGGCGGGTTTGACGTATTTCTGCTCTTCGCGCAGCGCGAAGCGGTCCATCAACGCCCTGCCGCCGACCACGTGCATCTTTTCCGCCATGTCGATATGCGCATGATCAACGTCGTCCAAATCGGCGGCATATTGTAGAGGTCCGAGGCGAAACGGCGCTATGTGGCCCATGCTGCCGTCGATGTTCTCTATCGGCTGCGTAAAGCCGGGTGTGGCGCGTGCGCTTTGGCTGAATAGTCCTGCCGCGCCCGGGAAAGTGGCGAAATACGAGTCGAACGAGCGGTTTTCCTGGAACAGAATGAACACGTATTTGACGCGCTTGCGCAGCAAGGCAATTTCGCGCGCCACCGTGAGGCGCGGCTCCGCGCCCGGCGCCACCATCGCGCGCCTCACCTCGACAGGTCCGCCGGGTTGCGCCGTCACGATGTCCGTCGCCGCTGCGGCGATCGGCGCCTGCGACAGTATCGCCACCAATGCCGCCGCCAATGACCCAAGAAGCTTATTGACCGACATGTTTCCCCTCCAGAACGATCCGCCTCACGATTTGCGCCCAGCCGTGCAGTCCCGCCGGCGTCGCCGCCCGCAGCGGATTGTCGCCGAGATTATCCGGCAGAATGACATCGCCCTGTCCGTCGCCGTCGGCGTTCGCCCGCAAACCCGAGAGCAGGCTGATCCTCGCCGTAATCGCATCGCAGCGCCGTGCCAAATAGGCGTCGCGCATTTCGTCGGTTTCCTGAAAGACGAATTTGCGCAGCGCGATATGATGCCGATGAAAATACGCGACCAGATTAAAATCCTCCGGCGACCCTGGTTCGACGCAAATGTACGCATTCGCCAGGTCGGCGGCGCTGCGGACTTTTGAACCGGCCGGCACCATCAGCGCCTGATGGTCGTTGTAAATCACCGGACCGGCGGCATAGCCGGCGGGGATGTCGCTCGCCGGCAGAAACACGACGCTGCGATCGCCGCCGGCGGGTGGCACGTCGGTATCCTGCAGCACCGGCGTGAACAGCGCCTGCGTGCCGGTGTTTGCCGCAATGCGTCGACACAGATCGATTTCCAATCCATGCCATTTCCCGGCTGGATCTGGATACGCTAGGCCAGGAGCGATCACACCGCCGCAATTGAGCGCCGCCGCCACCGCCGGCATCGCGAGCAACGATAAACCAAGCCCGAGATTGACGCCGACAGTGGCCCAGGCGGTGCGCTGCGTGGCCCCGCGTGCGGCGGGAGTGTATTGAGCGTCTTGCGGAACTTTGAGCGGCAACTGGAGCGGCATCGGCGGCTTGGCGGCATGAGCGGAGATAGTGCAAGTATGCGGCAAAGCAGCGTGAGCGCAAATCGCCGCGCGCGACGGCGCCTGCCGGCGATGATGCTGCGGTTACTTGCGCATATTGCACGACGCCGCTGCGAACACCGCGAACGGAATGTCGCCTATCTTTGACAGATCAAATAAGAATGATTATCATTCGCGCACATGTTTCGGCAACGATTCACCATCCGACATCTAGTTAGTTGGACCGTCCCGCTACTGCTGACGGCGGCCGGCAGTGCAGCGGCCGCGGATCCGCCGCAATACTCGCTGGTCCTCAAAAACCACCTCTATGAGCCGGCTGCCCTGAAGGTCCCGGCGGGGACCAAATTCAAGATCGTCGTGCGCAACGACGACCCGACCCCCGAAGAATTCGAGAGCACGGATTTCAGCCGCGAGAAAATCGTGATGCCGCACAGCAGCATCGTCGTCTATGTCGGCCCTTTGAGCACCGGCAACTACGGTTTCTTCGGCGACTTCCACCCGGACACGGCCAAGGGCCGCCTGATCGTCGAGTAAGCCGATGCCGGGCGTCGCATTGCTGGTATTTCGCGAGGTGCTGGAAGCGGCATTGATCGTTTCGATCGCCTGCGCGGCGACCCACGGAGTCGCGCACCGCGGGCTGTTCGTCACGCTGGGCATCGGCCTAGGCATCGCCGGCGCAACGTTGGTCGCCGCCGGCGCCGGTTTGATCGCGCGGCTCGCCAACGGTTCCGGCCAGGAACTGTTCAATGCCGGCGTGCTGCTGACGGCGGTCGCGATGATCAGCTGGCACGTCGTGTGGATGTCCACGCACGCCCGCGAACTCGCGCAGGATATGCATCGGATTGGCAGTGCGGTCAAGGCCGGATCCAGTTCATTGACGCTGCTGCTCGCGGTGATCGCTCTGGCGGTGCTGCGCGAAGGCTCCGAAATCGTGCTGTTTCTTTACGGGATGGCGATCGGCGGCATCGGCGCGGCGGGGTTGATCGGCGGCATTGCGTTGGGCGTCGCCGGCGGCGCGCTCGTCGGCTTCGCCCTGTACTTCGGTCTTCTGCGGATCCCGGTCAAGCACTTCTTCTATGTCACGAACTGGATGCTGGTGCTGTTGGCGGCGGGTTTGGCTTCGACTGCCGCGCGCTTTCTCGTGCAGGGCAATTTGCTGCCCGCGTGGGGCACGCAACTGTGGAACACCTCGTGGTTACTGTCGAACGGCTCGTTGCCGGGCAAGACACTCGGCGTCCTGATCGGCTATGACGCTAGCCCTGCGGGAATACAGATCGTCTTTTACGCGGCCACGTTGCTGCTGCTCGCCGCCGGCATGCGGCGGCTGCACCGCGCTTGAAGCCGCCATCGGTGCGCAACGCAAGCTTCTGTGCCGTGCTGCTGCTCGGCGGCGGAATCGTCCGGGCTGATGATGACTTCATCGTCTATTCGCCGCACGTCCTCGGCGCTGTCTCCGAAATCGAACTGCGCGGCTACGAATACGCTGATCCACGCGGCGACTTCTCGGGCGGGCAAGCCGCCGAACTGTCGGTCGCGCACGCGTTTACCGATTGGTGGCAGCCAGAGCTCTATCTGGTCCGCTACCAAAAGCAACCGGGCGGCAACGGCCGGCTGGTGGGCTACGAATTCGAGAACACGTTTCAGCTGTCGCAACCGGGTCAATTGTGGGCCGATTTCGGTTTGCTCGCCTCGTACGCACATCAGATCGTGGCTACCATGCCCGACGCGGTCGAGTTCGGTCCGCTGATCGAAAAAACCTCCGGGCGATTCACGCATACACTCAATTTTATTTGGGAGACGCCGATCGGCGCGGGCGCAGGTAAAACGGAATTTCGATACAGCTACTCGGGCACTTACGCGCTATCCGCCGCACTGCGACCCGGCATCGAAGCCTATGGACGGCCGCACGACCATGCGTATCAGGCGGGTCCGATCCTCTCCGGCGAACGGCATATTCCGCGCACGATGAGTAATCTCGAATATCGAGTTGGAGTCGTCCTCGGCATCGACGCCGCAGCGCCGCGGCGCACGTGGTTGGCGCAAGCGGAGTACGAATTCTTGTGAACGGCGGGAGCTAGCGCCTCACGCGTTGGCAGTCAGCGGCAACGCGGCCGCAGCGCAATAGTATAAACTGCAGCGCTGCAGCATTTGCATCGAGAGCCCCGCATGAGTCTGACCGATCACCGTAAACCAGGGCCTCATTGCAGCATTGCGGGAGACAGCCGCGGTGATGGCGTGTAGGTGCGTGTCGCTCATCGGCCATTCACGGCGCATGCTGCCCGCGCCTGGGTGAATACTCCGCGGCCATGATCGCGGCACTCGCACCCATCGTTGATTTCTCGGCGGCGCTCGCCGCGCTTGCGATAGCGATCCTCGGCGCAGCCGCCGCGCTGCGCCGGCGCTGCACCTCACCGGCGGCGGCAAGCGATTCGCGCATCATCGCGTGGCGCACCTTCGCCGTCGCCGTGATCGCCTACACGGTGCTGTTGCGCCTGCTGTATTTCGGCCAGCTCGATTTGATGCCGGAAGAGGCCTACTACTGGAACTACTCGCGCCACTTGGATATCGGCTATCTCGATCACCCGCCGATGGTGGCATGGCTGATCCGTCTCGGCACGGCGGCATTCGGCGCGTCCGCCTACGGCGTGAGACTAGGCGCGTTGCTATGCGGCGGCATCGCGGCCTATTTCATCTATGGGCTGACCCGCAACCTCTTCGGTGCGCGCAGCGCACTGACCGCGTTGATGCTCGCGCAGATCCTGCCGTTTTTTTTCCTGTCCGGGTTGTTGATGACTCCGGATGCCCCACTGACCGCCTCATGGGCGGCAGCGCTGTACTTTCTGGAACGCGCTCTGATCGCGGGCCGTGGCTCGGCTTGGTGGCGAGCCGGCGGCTGCCTCGGGATCGGCATGCTGTCGAAATATACGATTGCGCTGCTGATTCCGGCGACATTGCTGTTCGTGCTGGTCGATCAGCCGTCGCGACGCTGGCTGAGGCGTGCCGAACCGTACACCGCCGCCGGTCTGGCGCTCGCAATTTTCTCGCCGGTGATCCTCTGGAACGCGCAACACGAGTGGGCGTCGTTCGCGTTTCAGACGACGCGCCGCTTGGCAGACCAGCCACGCTTCTCGCTGCACAAACTGATCGCAGCGACGCTCGTGTTGATCACGCCGACCGGCGCGGCCGCTATTGCGGGGGCGCTCGGCGTGCGCGCGCCGGCCGGCGCCGAACGCGCGCGCGCCGCCACCGCCACCGATGCCCCCGCTGATGCTGCGGCCGATTCAGCCGCCGGCGCTGCGACGGATTGCGGCCGCCGCCGGCGCTTCGCGCAAGTCTATGTACTCGTCCCGCTCGCCGTGTTTGCCGCGTTCAGCCTGGCGCACGAGGTGAAGTTGGATTGGACCGGCGAGACCTGGATCGCGGCGCTGCCGGCGATTGCCGCGGCGATGCTACTACCGGGCGAGAAGAGCGGCTCGCGCCTGCACGCGTGGATCCGCGCGCTGTGGCCGCCGACGATCGTCGGCTTGGTGCTGGTATATGGCGCGGGCTTGTACTATCTCGCGCGCGGCGTACCGGGCATCGGCTACAGCCGGCACATGGAACTGCTGCCGGTCGGCTGGCGCGAACTTGGTCGGCAAATCAGTGATATCCGCGCAACGCTGCGCACGAAACCGGGCGTGGAGCCGTTGATCGTCGGCATGGATCGCTACGCGACCGCGAGCGAACTGGCGTTTTATATGCCGGACAGAGCCGTCTCGGTCGGTAATACGTCGAGCGACTATCTGTTCGGAGGCCTAGGCCTCATGTACGCACGGTGGTTCCCCGCCGATGCGCAGACGCAGCGGACGCTGCTGCTGGTCGCCTGGAATTCACACGACATCTCGGGCTCGCGCATAAAGTCGCGCGCGGCGCGGCTGACGCCGGTGCAAGAAGGCACGCTGATGCGCCGCGGCCGATTCATCCGCCATTATTATTATCGGGTGCTCTATGACTATCGGCCCGCGACTCGTCCCCGATGACGGCGCTCAACGCGCGGTTCAAGTATCGGCGCGGTGCCAGGTGACCAGCGTCGTGACCGCGTAATTCCAGACCGCACCGACCAGAATTCCGCTGATTGCGGCGAGTACCCAGGGCACCCGGGATTGGTAGACGACCGCGGCGACCGTGATGTTCATCAACCCGCCGATGCTGCAAGCGAGCAGAAACGACAACAACCCGCGCACCCAGCGCGCGCCGCGCAGGCGCATGTCGCGATACGTGAGCACGTTGTTGATCGAGAAGTTGAATACCATCGTGCACAGCGTCGAGGCAGTTTGCGCGATGATGAACGGCGTCGGCAATAATCGAAATAGCGACGCGAGCACGCCGAAATGCACAGCGAGACCCATCGTACCGACGATCGAAAAGGCGACGAACCGCACCGGCACGTATCGGCCCACGAGTTTATCGAGCAACAGCATCAAATAATCCCACACCGTGGCCGAATCGAGCTTGCTCTCGCCGGCATGCCGAGCTCTGAACCGGTACGGCAGTTCTTTGAACCGCAGCGGTTGCGGGGAAGAAGCGAACAGATCGGTCAGTATCTTGAACCCGAGCGCGGAAAGCCGATGCACAGCGCCGGTAAATACCGGCCGGCGCAACATGAAAAACCCGCTCATCGGGTCGGTCAAGTCCGCCGGGACCAACAGCCGGCTGAGGCGCACCGCGAGGCGGCTCATCCGCGCGCGTCGATGATCCCAATCCCCGAGGTCGCCGCCGATCGCATAGCGGCTGCCGACGACGATATCCGTATCGCCGAGCTGCAGCGCATCGAGCATCTGCGGCAGCAGCCGCTCGTCGTGCTGAAGATCCGCATCCATGACGGCAAGATAGGGCGCCGAGGTCGCCAGCATGCCGTCGATGCAGGCGGAAGACAGGCCGCGCCGGCCGATTCTGTTGATGCAGCGGATACGCGCATCCTTCGCCGCGAACTCGGCAACGACCGCGGCCGTGCCGTCCGGCGAATCGTCATCGACGAAGATGACTTCCCATGAGCGTTGCGCCATGGCATTTTTGAGTCCGGCCAGCAGTTCGGCGATGTTCTCGCGCTCGTTGAAAGTCGGCACGATGATCGAGAGTTCCGGTCCGGCGTAATCCCGCGCGCCGCCGGACGCCCCGCCGGCGCGCAAGCCCGCCCTCGACGGTATCGGCGCTGCGTGCTCCGCCGCCTTCGTTTGGCGTGCTGGCAATGCGCTATGCATACGAACCGTCCAACGGTGAGCACCAATCGGCCGATTATGCGGGAATTTGCGCCGCCGTGCCTGATCTTGAGTCGCGGCGTGCAGCCGCGCGCCGCCGTGTTCGAGCACGACCAGTGTGGCCCAGCTACAATGCCGCCATGCCGCGATCAATGATTTGCGCTGCCGACCCGGCGTGGCAGCCGTTGCCTGCGCCCGAATCCGCAATCCTCTACCGCCGGACGCTGCCTTTCGCGCTGCCGCCCGCGCAGATTCTTGCGCAACTGCTGACCGGCATCGCCTGGAGGTCGGAAAGCATCGTCGTTTGGGGCAAGCGCTACCCGCAACCCCGCCTGATTGCCTGGTACGGCGACGCGGGCAAGCGCTATACCTATTCGCACACCGCGCTGGAGCCCTTGCCGTGGACCGATCTTTTGCTCGCCCTGAAGTGCGCAGTGGAACATGCGGCGCGATGGACGTTCAACAGCGTGTTGCTGAACTACTATCGCGACGGGCGCGACGGCATGGGTATGCACAGCGACGATGAACCGGAACTCGGACCGGCGCCGACGATCGCGTCGTTGAGTTTCGGTGCGACGCGCACCTTTGTCCTGCGGCACAAGCGCCGCAAGGATTTAGAGCCGATCCGTTTGCCAGTGGAGTCGGCGAGTCTGCTGTTGATGACAGGCGGCACGCAAGACAACTGGAAGCACGGCATCGTCAAGACGCGGCGCGATTGCGGTCCACGTGTGAATCTAACGTTCCGCCGAATCATTTGAATCCGTCCGACCCGCGGCGCGCTGTGCAAACCGCGATGATTACCATAGTATTGCGCGATTCCAGGGGGTAGCCATGCAAAATAATCCGCGGCGTTCGCTTGCGGCGATCGGTGGGGGGCTCGCAGCCCTTTGCCTGATGTCCGCCACGGGGCAATCGGAGGCTGCGGGCGCTGCGGTACCGCCCGCCGTGAATCCTGTCTTATTCGACGCGTTGCGGTGGCGGAGCATCGGCCCCTACCGCGGCGGCCGGGTGCTCGCAGTCACCGGCATCCCCGGCGATCCGTACACGTTCTACTTCGGCGCGGTGGCTGGGGGGGTCTGGAAGACGACCGATGCGGGCGCGACGTGGCTGCCGCTGACCGAACACACGCCGATCTCATCGGTCGGGGCAATCGCGATCGCCCCCTCGAATCACCGGATCATCTATGTGGGCACCGGCGAGGGCGCGCCGCGCGGCGACATGACCTACGGCGATGGCGTCTACAAGTCCGAGGACGGCGGTATGACCTGGAGCAGCGTCGGTTTGCGGGACACGCGCCAGATCGGCGCGCTGATCGTCGACCCGAACAACCCCGACATCGTCTTGGTCGCCGCACTCGGGCACGCATTCGGACCCAACGGGGAACGCGGCGTGTTTAGGACCGCCGACGGCGGCAAGACCTGGACCAAAGTGCTGTTCGACGACGACCGCACCGGTGCGGTCGACGTCACGTTCGATCCACACAATTCGCAAGTCGTCTACGCGGCCCTTTGGCAGATGCGCCGTCTGCCGTGGAATTTCTCGAGCGGTGGCCCAGGCAGCGGGCTGTATCGCTCGACCGACGGCGGCATTACTTGGAAACGCCTCGCCGGCAATGGATTGCCCGCCGGCACCCTCGGCCGCATCGACGTCGCGGTCTCAGGCGCAGACTCGAACCGCGTCTACGCAATGATCGAGGCCACTGACGGCGGGCTGTTCCGCTCCGATGACGCCGGCGCGCATTGGCAACGCGTCAACGACGACGGCCGTCTGCGCCAGCGTGCGTGGTATTTCTCGAAAGTTATTGCGGATCCGCACAAGGCGGATACGGTGTATGCGGTCAATACCGGACTTTACCGCTCGACCGACGCCGGCAAGACATTCCAACTGTTGCCTGCACGTCACGGCGACCACCATGGATTGTGGATAGATCCCGACGATACCAACCGCATGATCAACGGCAACGACGGCGGCGCCTCGATCTCGGTCGACGGCGGCAAGACGTGGACGACGCAGGACAACCAGCCGACGGCGCAGTTCTATCACGTCGCGGTGGACAACCGCTTTCCGTACTATGTGTACGGCGCGCAGCAGGATAATTCCAACTTGGCAATCGCCAGCCGCGATGACGACGGCGCGATCGTCGAGCGCGATTGGTACGAGGCCGGCGGCGGCGAATGCGGCTTCGTGATTCCCGACCCGCGCGACGCCGACATCATTTACTCGACTGCGGAAAACCTCATCGTCCGCTATGACAAACACACCGCACAGAGCCGCGTCATTTCTGTTTGGCCGTACAACGCATCCGGCCACCCCGCCGCGGATCTCAAACACCGGTTCAACTGGACGATGCCGATGGTCATGTCGCCGTTCGACCCGAACACGCTTTACGTCGGCATGGAGCGTCTGTACAAGACGACCGATGACGGCGGTCGCTGGACCGCGGTGAGCGGCGATCTGACCCGCAACGATAAGTCCAAACAGCAGGCTTCGGGCGGACCGATCACCAAGGACATCACCAGCGTCGAGTATTACGACACGATCTTCGCGATCGCCGAGTCGCCTCTGCGCAAGGGCATGTTGTGGGTGGGAACCGATGACGGCCTCGTGCAAATCAGCGCGAACGGCGGCGCCAATTGGCGGAACATGACGCCGCCCGGCATGCCCGCGTGGAGCACGATCAGCATGATCGAGCCTTCGCACTTCGATGCGGGCGCGGCCTACATCGCGGTCGACCGCCATAAACTCGACGATAGTCGCCCGTACGCGTACAAAACCGCCGACGCCGGCAAGACCTGGACGCGGATCGACGCCGGACTGCCGGACGGCGCCTTCGTCCACGCCGTTCGCGAGGACCCTGTGACGCGCGGCCTGCTGTACGCCGCCACCGAGACAGGGGTGTTCGTCTCTTTCGACGACGGCCAGCGCTGGCAGAGCCTCGAGTTGAACATGCCGCGCTCGCCGGTCCATGATCTTCTCGTCAAGGGCGACGATCTGGTCGTCGCGACGCATGGCCGCTCGTTCTGGATACTCGACGACATCACGCCGTTGCGCCAAGCTGCCGCCGCGTCGGCGGCATCCGCGGTGTACCTGTTTCGGCCGGAAACCGCCTATCGACTGCACTATCCGGACCAAGTCGACGCGCGTCCGCCGGCCGGCGAAAACCCGCCCGCCGGGGCGCTGATCGATTACTACTTGGCGTCGCAGCTCGCGGGCGTGGTCACAATGGACATCGTCGACGACCATGGCGAACTGGTGCGTCACCTCTCCAGCGTGAAATCGAACAAGGTCGAACAACCGCCCGAGTGGCCCGATCAGGTGCATCCGACCGACACGCTGCCGGCGCATCGCGGTGCGAACCGCTTCGTCTGGGACTTGCGCTACGACGATCCGGTGCAGATTCCAGGCGCCTTCTATGAGGACCTCGCACCGCGCGGACCGGTGGTATTGCCCGGCAAGTACACGGTCAAGTTGAGCGTCGACGGCCGAACGCGCGACACGACGTTGGTCATTGCCGAGGATCCTCGAGTCAAGGGCCCTTTGGCCGGTCTGCGCCAGAAATTCGCATTGGCGATGGAGGCCTACCATGATATCGACGCCCTGCATCTCGCCGTCATCGACATCCGCAAGGTCAAAGCCGAGGTCGCAGCGGTGCTGAAGGCCCGCGACGGCAAGCCGGGCGGAGCGGCACTGACGGCCGACGGCAACGAGATTCTGCGGCAGGCGGCGCAGATCGAGGCGCACCTGATGCAAGTCAAAATCACGGGTTCCGAGGGCGATCTGAACTATCCCGGCAAGTTGAACGAGCAGATCTACGCCTATATGGAGTATCTGGACGACAGCGACACGGCACCGAATGCCGCGGAAGTCGCGACCTACGCGGGATTGCACATTAAGCTGGTAGACGAACTGGCCGCGTGGACGCGGCTGAAGGACACGCGCGTCGCCGCGTTTCGTTCGGATGCGTCGTAGCCGCACGGGTTTGCAACTGCGGAAACTTGCGGGCGCGCCGCATGTCCTAATGCTCGAGGATCGGTGCTACGCATGGGCGCGTCCGGCGGCGGGAGTGACAATCGAGATGCGGCTCGCGATGACATTGATGCTGGCCGCAGCTGTGCTGGCCGCAGCTGTGCTGGCCGCGCCCGTGCTGGCTGCGCCGCCGATTCCGCTGCACGCCAGCGCGCCCACGCAGATTCCGGTCAGCGTGACGTTCTCCGGCGCGTTGGCTAAGAAGCTGCAGAATACTTACGGCGAGCGCGAAGCCGGCGGGCTGCGCGCAGCCGTAACCGAGTCCGTCCGTGAGGCGCTCGATGGCGCCGTGTCCGAGAGGGCGGCGTCCCAGGGCGC
>JAYTQR010000118.1:0-9768 GCA_043746615.1 Gammaproteobacteria bacterium
ATATCTTCGGCGAGCACGCGAATATAGGCGCCTTTGGAGCAGCGGACCTCGAATTGCAGATCAGGCGAGCGCCACTCGATCAGCGTCATCGCATGAATGTCGATCCGGCGCGGCTCGCGCGAGCGCGTAAGCCCGGCGCGCGCGTACTCGTACAGCGGCTTGCCCTCCTGCTTGATCGCCGAATGCATCGGCGGCACCTGCAGGTAGCCCCGCGGGAACTCGGCGAGTGCCGCGGCGACTTGCGGCGCCGTCAGAGCGGGCAGCGTGCGCCGCTCAATCACTGCGGATTCCAAATCGGCACTCGCTGTGCGCTCGCCGAATCTGGCCGTCACGCGGTAAGTTTTGTCCGCGTCCAGCATGTGCGAACCGAATTTGGTCGCCTCGCCGAAGCATACCGGCAGCAAGCCGCTCGCCAGCGGATCGAGCGCACCGGTGTGGCCCGCCTTGCGGGCATCGAACAGGCGTTTCGCGCGCGCCACCGCGCCCGCCGAACTCATGTGCAGCGGTTTGTCGAGCAGCAGAATGCCATCGATGTCCACCGGCATCAGGCACGCTTCCCCGGCATCCGGCGCGCCACCGAGTCCTCACTCACCGCTGGCCGGCTCGGCGGGTTTGTTGGCGGCGTCGATCAGCTGCGCAAGGCGCACGCCACGCTCGATCGACGTGTCGAGTTCGAAGCTCAATATTGGCGTGTAGCGAATCATCAGCGAGCGCGACAGCGCATTGCGCAAGAATCCGGCGGCGCTTTGCAATCCGCGCTGCACGTGCGGATCCGCGCCTTCGCGGCCGAATATCAAGTAGAACACCTTTGCCGTGCGCAAATCGGCGCTGACGTCCACCGCGGTGATCGTGACGTTGCCGATCCTCGTGTCCTTGACGTCGCGGCGCAAAAACTCGGTGAGTTCGCGCTGGATTTCCGTTCCCATGCGCCGAGCGCGCGGATTGTCGCGTCGCATCAGAATGCTTCAGGGCGGCCGCACGCTACAGCGTGCGCGCCACCTCGACCCGCGAATAGCACTCGATCTGATCGCCTTCGCGCACATCGTTGTAGTTCTTGACCCCGATCCCGCATTCGGTGCCGGCGCGCACTTCGGTGACGTCGTCTTTGAATCGTTTCAGCGATTCCAGCGCGCCTTCGAAGATGACGACGTTATCGCGCAGAACCCTTATCGGAAAATTGCGCCGCACGTAGCCGTCAATGACCATGCAGCCGGCCACGGTGCCGAATTTGCTCGATCGAAACACGTTGCGCACCTCGGCAAGGCCCACGATCTGCTCCTTGACCTCGGGGGCGAGCATGCCGGTCAATACCGCGCGAATATCGTCGATGGCCTCGTAGATGATACTGTAATAGCGGACATCGACACCGTGATCCTTGATCGCGCTGCGGGCCGCCGCATCGCCGCGTACGTTGAACGCGATGATGCGCGCTTTCGACGCCGCCGCCAGCGTGACATCCGACTCCGTCAGGCCGCCGACGCCGGAAGCGACGACGTTGACGCCGACCTCCGCGGTGGAGAGTGCCGTCAGCGCATCGCGCAGCGCCTCGACGCTGCCTTGCACGTCCGCCTTGAGCAGCAATTGCACCAAGTTCGGCTTGTTCTCGCCCATGTTGGAGAACACGTCCTGCATGTTGGCGCTCTGCTTGGCGAGCTTGACGTCGCGGGACTTCGCCTGCCGGTACATCGCCACTTCGCGGGCCTTGCGCTCGTTCTCCACGACCAACAATTCGTCGCCCGCGTTCGGCGAGCCGGACAAGCCCAGGACGACGACCGGGATCGACGGGCCGGCAGCCTCGACGGGCCGACCCGCTTCATCGAACAAGGCGCGCACGCGGCCGAACTCATGGCCGATCAGAATGGCATCGCCGAGCTTCAGCGTGCCGCGAAGCACCAGTACGGTGGCGACCGCGCCGCGGCCCTTCTCGAGGCTCGACTCGATGACGAATCCGGCCGCGTAGCCGGCCGCCGGCGCCTTCAGTTCCAGCACTTCGGCCTGCAATAAGATACTGTCGAGCAACTGTTCGACGCCTTGACCCGTGCGTGCGGAGACCGGCACGAAGATGTTCTGGCCGCCCCACTCTTCGGGTATGACGCCGTGTTTGGTCAATTCCTGCTTGACGCGCTCCGGATCTGCCTCCGGTTTGTCCATTTTGTTCAGCGCGACGACGATCGGCACTTTGGCCGCCTGCGCGTGCTGAATCGCCTCGACCGTTTGCGGCATGACCCCGTCATCGGCACCGACGACCAGGATCACGATGTCGGTGACTTGAGCGCCGCGTGCGCGCATCGACGTGAACGCGGCATGGCCGGGCGTGTCGAGGAAGGTCACCATGCCCTTGACCGTTTCGACATGATAGGCGCCGATATGCTGCGTGATGCCGCCGGCCTCGCCCGCGGCGACTTTGGTGCGGCGGATGTAGTCCAGCAGCGAAGTCTTGCCGTGATCCACGTGACCCATGACGGTCACGACCGGCGGGCGCGGCAGCACCTCGAGCGCGGCGGCGGCGGCGCCCTGCAGATCCACTTCGATCAGATTGTCGTGGCGCAAGACCGCCGTGTGCCCCATCTCCTCGACGACCAGCACGGCGGTATCCTGTTCGATCATTTGGTTGATCGTCGCCATGACACCCATGTTCATCATGACCTTGATGACTTCGGTCGCCTTGACCGCCATTTTCTGCGCGAGCTCGGCGACCGTCATCGCCTCGCCGATCGCGACCTCGCGCACCACCCGTGCGGTCGGCATCTCGAAACCGTGCTTGGTGTCGCTCTCGCCGACGGAACGACGGCGGCCATCGCGGGATTTCTTCTTTTTATGGCGCGAACTGACGTCGCCGACGATGTGCAGCTCTTGACGGCCGTAGCGCGTCGCCTTGTCGTCGGCCGCCTCGCGTGCCGCCTTCGCCGGTTTCGTACCTGCCGCCTTGCGTTCGCGCTCGGCGAGTTCGCGGACTTGCGCCTCGGCTACCCGTCGTGCCTGCTCCTCGGCGGTACGTTTGCGGACCTCCTCGTCGGAGCGGCGGCGGTTTTCCTCTTCGAGACGCTCTCTGTCCAGCCGCTCACGTTCGCGCCGCTCGCTCTCCTCGCGCTCGATCGCGGCCTTGACCTGTTCATCGGACTCCCGCTGGCGATCGAGTTCCTCCTGTTGGTGACGCGCTTGATCCTCGAGCACCTCGCGTTTGATGTAGGTGCGCTTGCTGCGAACCTCGACGTTGACCGTGCGCGCGCGTCCCTGTGGACTGGCGAGTTTCAGTTCGGATTGCGATTTGCGCCGCAGGGTGATTTTGCGGGGCGCCGCGTCGGCCTGCGCGTCGTCGCGGCCATGACTGCGCCGCAAATGCGTCAGCAACTCGTGTTTCGCCTCCTCGCTGATCATCGCTTGCGCGCTGTCGATCTTGATTCCCGCCTGATCGAGCTGCTGCAGCAGCCGATCGACCGGGACCTTGAGCACCTCGGCGAATTGGGCAACCGTAACATCAGCCATAATCCTGCTCCTACGCCTTCGCTTCTTCCGCGAACCAATGCTTGCGCGCGGCCATGATCAATTCGGCGGCCTTCGTCTCGTCCACTGCGCCCATCTCGACCAGCTCATCGACGGCCAAGTCGGCCAGGTTCTCGCGCGTGCGCACGCCCTTGCCGGCGAGCGTCTTGGCCAACTCCTCGCCCGTCAATTCGATCAAATCGGCGGCGGGTTCGGTACCGGACACGGATTCCTCGCTGGCGATCGCCTGCGTCAGCAACACATCGCGGGCCCGTGTGCGCAGCTCCTTGACGATTTCCTCGTCGAATTCCTCGATCCCGTTCAATTCGCTCGCCGGCACGTAGGCTATTTCCTCTATCGTCGAGAACCCTTCCTGCACGAGGATGCTGGCGACGTCGGCATCGACATCGAGCTGTTTCATGAAAGTTTCCCGCAGCGCAGACGACTCGGTCTCGCTCTTCGCTTCGGCCTGAGATTCGCTCATCACGTTCAATTCCCAGCCGGTCAACTCGCTCGCCAAGCGGATATTCTGTCCGCCACGGCCAATGGCCTGCGACAGCTTGTCCTCCGACACCGCGATATCCATCGAGTGCGAATCCTCGTCGACGACGATCGAGGTCACTTCCGCCGGCGCCATCGCATTGATGACGAACTGCGCGCTGTTCTCGTCGTACGGAATGATGTCGACCCGCTCACCGGCGATCTCGTTGGAGACAGCTTGCACGCGCGAGCCGCGCATGCCGACGCAGGCGCCGACCGGATCGACGCGCGGATCGTTGCTGCGCACGGCGATCTTGGCCCGAACGCCCGGGTCGCGCGCCGCCGCCAAGATATTGATCAACCCCTGCCCCACCTCGGGAACTTCGAGTTTGAACAGTTCAATCAAAAATTCCGGCGCGGTCCGCGACAGGAACAATTGCGGTCCGCGAGGTTCGGGACGGATCTCCTTCAAATACGCCTTGATGCGGTCCTGCGAGCGCACCGGCTCGCGCGGAATCAATTCTTCGCGCGCGATATATCCTTCAGCGTTCGCGCCGAGGTCGACGAACACGCCGTTGCGGTCCACGCGCTTGACGATGCCGCTGACCAGCGTACCGGTCCGCTCCTTGTACGCGTCGATGACTTGAGCGCGCTCGGCCTCGCGTACCTTTTGGACGATCACTTGCTTGGCGGTCTGCGCGAGAATCCGGCCGAAAGGCACCGAATCCATCGGCACCTCGACGTAACCGCCCGGTTCGGCGTCCTTGTCGACATCCCGAGCATCGTCCAAACGCAATTCGCATTCAGGCGCTGCCAATTCCGTCGAGTCGTCGGCGAATACTTTCCAGCGGCGGTAAGTGTCGTAACCGCCGGTCTTGCGGTTGATGGCGACGCGCACGTCCAACTCCTCTCCGTGCTTCTTGCGGGTTGCGGACGCCAGTGCGGCCTCCAGCGCGTCGAAAATAATTTCCTTATCGACGCCCTTCTCGTTCGATACTGCGTCGACCGCCATCAAAATTTCTTTGTTCATAAGACTTCTGGCTCCTGGTCACGGCGGCCTCTACGCCACCCGTCACTACCGCCGGTCTACGCCGGTCTCAATCTCGCCTTTTGCAGCCGATCGAACGGCAAGCGATGCTCGCGCCCATCCGACTCGACCACGATCGCCTCGCCGGCGACCGCTCTCAACACGCCGACGAAGCGCCGCCGCCCATCCTGCGGCAACTTCAATTCCACGAACACCCGTGCGCCGACGAAACGCTCAAAATGCGCCTTTTTTCGCAACACGCGATCGAAACCCGGCGACGAGACCTCGAGCGTGAAGCGCCCCTTGATCGGGTCCGCCGCATCGAGCACTGCACTGACCGCGCGGCTCACGAGAGCACAATCCTCAACCGTTATGCTGGGTCGCGCATCGCCGGCGCGCCGATCGATGAACACACGGAGGACGCCGTTGCCCCCGGCCTGCGCAAACTCCACGTCGACCAATTCGTAGCCCAGCGCTTCGACAGGCGGCTCCAACAAGCACATCAACGCGTCGCGCATCGCTCAAACCCTTCACCAACAAAAAAGGGGACCATCGGCCCCCCTTTAACGAAAAAGCCCCTTCGGGGGCTCTTGCAACAAAGCGTCCGTCCGAACGATCCGCTCGCGACCGCTCGCAGGTGCATCAATCGGCCGTCACGAACCCCCACCGAGGGTCGCGATTATAGGCAACGGCGAGTGCAGGGTAAACCCTGACGCCCAAATATACGCTCGCCTGCAAATGACTGGGGCCACAGCGATGTGGCCCCAGTGCTCGCTTACTCGAATGCCGTTACCAGCGCTTCGGACCGCGCGAGCCGCCGCCGCCGCCACCACCACCGCCACCGCCACCACCGCCGGTGCGCTCTTGCGCTTCATTTACTTTCAGCGCACGCCCGTCGACATCGTGACCATTCAAGGCCTGCATGGCGCGCGCCGCATCCGCGCTCGCCATTTCAACGAAGCCGAAGCCGCGGGGACGCCCAGTGTCGCGATCATTGATCAACGCCACCGACTGCACTGCGCCATGCTTTTCGAACAGCGCACGCACCGCGGACTCGTCCATTGAGAACGGGAGATTGCCAACATACATTTTCGTCATGTGAAGAATACCTACTAAAAAAAAACTATCGGCCGGTCACTGATACCCACTTATCAACAGCGCGCAACGTGCCTGCCACCTGGATCGAAGAAACCTGCTTTGTGGGTTGTGGTCAGAGTGACGCCGGAGCGGCGCGATGACCAGAAACGGACCAAGTAGAACTTCACGAACCGCCGCGGATAATACATTAATTCACGAATGGGTACGAGTGTCGGCGCACCTCGAGCCGGACGCGGTTAAGGCCCGCCCGGCCACGGCCGATCTGCCGCATCGCAGCAATCAAGCCTCTCCTGCCAGCGTCGAGGCGCGGTTCAAATTTAATCTGACAACCGCCCGAGCGCGCCGCTATTCTCCCCACAGCCCACGTGCCCAGCGCGGCGATGGGCATTACATGCCACGATCTTTGTACGCACCCCGCTATTGGCCGACCTGGATGGGTCTCGCGTTCCTGCGGGGCTTGGAAACCCTGCCGTTTCGGGCGCAGCTGCGTATCGGCGCCGCGCTCGGCACGCTGATTCGCCGGCTGCCGCTCGCCTATGTGCGCATCGCGCGCCGCAATATCGAACTATGCATGCCCGAACTGTCGGCGGGCGAACGGGCCGTACTTCTCGATCGGCACTTCCGCAGTCTCGGCATGGCCCTGTGCGAAACGGCGAACACCTGGTGGAGCGGCGATGCGCGCGTGAACCGCCTCGCGCAAGTGCGCGGCCTCGAGCATCTGCGCGCAGCACTCGATAAAGGTCGCGGTGCGATCATGATCGGCGGACATTTCACCACAATTGAAATCGCCACACGAATTTTGGGCACCGTCGTGCCGCTGAACGTCATCTACCGGCCGACGAAAAACGCGCTGCTGGCGCACACGATGCTGACGAGCTTCAAGAAACACGGCAATCCGATCGCCTACGACGATATTCGCGCGATGATACGCGCGCTGAAGAAAAACGAAGTGGTCTGGTATGCGCCGGATCAGAGCTATCGGAACAAGAGCGCTGCATTGGTAAATTTCTTCGGCATTCCCGCCGCGACGACGACAGCGACCTCGCGGCTTGCGCGCATTTCCGGCGCCGACGTATTGACGTATTTTCCCGAGCGGCTCCCGGGCAGCGCCGGCTATCGCGTCGTGATCGGTCCGGCGCTCGAGGATTACCCGAGCGATTGCGCGGTGCGCGACGCCGCACGCTTCCAGCAATTATTGGAGACGCAGATCCGCCGCGTGCCGGATCAGTATCTGTGGATACATCGGCGCTTCAAGGGGCTCGCGATCGATTATCCCGACTACTACGGCCGCGATTCGCGCAACAAAGCGCCGCCAGATCGCGCCTGACCGCCGCCGCTTCGAGGCGCAGCGGCCGCCGG
The DNA here is from genome assembly GCA_043746615.1 of Gammaproteobacteria bacterium. Taxonomy (GTDB): domain Bacteria; phylum Pseudomonadota; class Gammaproteobacteria; order Steroidobacterales; family Steroidobacteraceae; genus Bog-1198. The sequence continues at coordinate 7,448 of JAYTQR010000118.1, forward strand.
CGCAGCGTGCCGACCTCGGCCGGCGTATAGGGCAAAAAACCGGCTGGCACGTGCGCAGCGTCGAAGCGCCACAACATCCAGTTGACGACTTCGCTCAATTCGGCGTCCGATAACGGTGATGTCGCAACGCCGGGGACACGCACCAAATAATCGCGGCCGCCCGGCACGCTGAGGAATTTGCCGACCGTGCCGGCGATCCGCGGCGTCGTCGCTGCCGAACCGCTGCCATCTGGACGATGGCAACCCTGGCAATTCAATGTCCAATCCTGCCACGCTCTCTGCGGGTCCGGGACGCCGGGCGGCGCGGCCGCCGAGGCCGGCATTGCCGCCAAGCGCCAATTCGCCGACAGCGCGACGGCTCCCGCCAGCACCGCCGGACCGACCATTCCCCGCCAAGGGACATTTCCCGGGCGCATCAGGCTACTTGTGATCGATCGCCGTGCCCAAGATCACCGCGACCGTACACGTGTAAGACTGGCTCTTCGTACCGAAGCACCAGGTGACCTCGTTGTTCTTCTGCGGCCGAACGACCGGACGGTCGCCGTCGTTGCGCTGGCAATTGCAGCGGCCCCAAAGGACGCCGCCACAGCAGTCATTGTACGAGATGATGTAATTGCGATTGTCGGCCGGATTACGGCACGTGCCGATCCACGTGATCGGCGACATTTCGGTGCCCGGGGGACAGGAGTTGACCGTGCCGCCGTAGCAGGTGCACAGCGAACCGTCGATCGCGCAATAGCGCCAATAGTCGCAGCGCGTCGGGTCTCCCGGATCCTGTGGATTGCCGCTGCTCTGCGGCGGCTCCCGGCCCGAGTTCGGATCCGCGCGCGGAATTTGATCCGCATCGTCGGCGCGCGCCACCGGCAGCAGCGGCAATGCCGCCGTGCCGGCCAGCAGCGTGCCGAGCACGCTGAACACGCTGCGACGCGAGGTGCGGCTGGCGAAGCCACGCAGCGCTTTTTCAGCCAATTGATCGAATTGACCCACGTTATTCTCCCGAAGATGCCCGTCTTTGCTCATGTATCCCAAGGAATTGCTGGATCGTGCCGGCGCCGCTCTCCTTGGCGACGAACAGGCTTTCCAAATGCTCGCGCGTGTTGACGAGGCCCGCCGCCGCCAGTTTGCCGGTCTCGTCGATCAGCACCGCGTACGGCAATTTCGCGACGCCGAAGTGGCGCCCCAAAACCTCGGACAACACATACGAAAATTTGTCGAGCCCTTTTTCGCGTACGAAGGCACGCTGCTTTTCCGCGTCACCGTCGCTCGCCAAGACGATGTCCAGCCATTTGCGCTCGGCGCCGTGCGCCGAGCGCAGCGCAGGCAACAGGGCCGCGCAGACCGCGCAATCCGGCGACAGAAACAGCAGCAGCTGACTGCGCCCGCCGCGCGTGCCGCCGATTTGCAGCGCCGCTCCGTCCAGCGCGGTCAGGGCCAATTGCGGCACCGGATCGCCCAATTTGACGGGCTGCCGCAGCATCAGCGCGCCGGCGGGCGCAATACGCTGATGCAGCACGCCGATTTGCCGCGCGAGCACGACGCACACCAGCGCGAGCAGGAGTACCGCGACCCACATCACGATTTGCGAGGCGACCAGTAAACTCATGCAACTTCTCCACTGCGCAGCGGCCGCAGCGCCATGACTTGATCGACGGCAGCATACAGCCCCAGCAGCGCCGTCGCGGCGAACAGCTGCGTCGTCCACATGGACAGCGTCGCGCCGCCGTGCACGCGCGGCGCCGCGGCGACGAGCGCCGCGAGCGTCGCCAGCCCGAATGCGCGCAACCACTGGTATGGGCCGAGCGGACCAGACGCCGCGCCAAAGCTGCAGCCGCAATCCACGTCCGTCTTGCCGCTGCGCCATGCGCGAGCGAGCGCCGCGCCGTACGCTCCCCAAATCGACACGGCAAGCAGGGCTCCGACGAGCCGTCCCGCGGGGATCAGCAATAAACACCCCGCCAGCACCTCGGCGATCGCTGCCGCCGTTGCCAATGAGGCGGCATAGCGCGGCGACACGCCCGCGAGTGCCTGCGCCGCGCGCCGCACTCGCGCTCGCTGCAACGCCTTGTGCGCGGCCGACGCGATCAACAGCAGCGCGAGAAACACCGCGCACTGCGCCGCCGCGATCCGCAAGACCGCAAGCGCCGATACCGCATCGCTGAGGGCTGCGCCGTGCAACGTCAGTCCACGGGCTGAATCAACATGCGTGAGTGAAAACCGGGAATACCCAAGCTGCGGATCAACCTTAGGGTCTTTGGATCGTAGACATCGAGCCTATCGTTCGTCTGCACGAGCAACAGCGGCGTCGCGCCGTGTGTCAGGCC
>JAYTQR010000119.1:0-14370 GCA_043746615.1 Gammaproteobacteria bacterium
GTGCGGAACCGCCGCGCGCAGCCGCTCGCCGCGGCGCTCGTCGCAAACCCAGCCGGTGACCCCGATCGCAAGGCCGAGCGCCAGATAAGTATCGAGTTCTTCCCGGCCGCCGGTAAAACAATGGGCAACGCCGCCGATAAGGGCCGGCGTGAATTCACGGATGATGGCCGTGAAGTCCGCATGGGCATCGCGTTGATGCAGGAACACGGGTTTGCGCACGTCGACGGCGATTGCCAGCTGCGCCGTAAAGGTGGCGCGCTGCGCGCTGCGCGGCGCCAGTTCGCGGTAGTAATCGAGGCCGCACTCGCCGACGGCGACGATTTCGCGGTGCTCGAGTAATTCGCGCAACGGCGCCGCTGCGGCGCCAGCGAAGCTCTCGGCATGATGCGGATGCACGCCTGCCGTCGCGTACAGCACGCCGGGATGCGCGGCGGCCAACCCTGCCGCCAACGCCGAACTCGACAAATCCGCGCCGGTCACGATCTGCTGCCGCACGCCGGCGCCGGCGGCCCGCGCGAGCACCGCGCCCCGATCGGCCGCAAAGCTCGCGTGCGTCAGATTCGATCCTATGTCGATGAATTCGAGAGTCAAGGCTTCTAACCGGGTTGCGATCGGGTTTCGGCTGCATTGTAGCGGCCTGCGCCGACGGCGGGCGCAGAGCATGTTTCGAGGCTGCGCAACTCGACGACTACGGTCGCGTTACCGCGGTTTGCGGCGGCCGCGCCTAGCGCCGCGCAACGTGAGTTGGCGCGACTGCAGCGCCGCTGAGAGGGCGCCGTGAACCTGCTATGATTCGCTCCCGTATGCATACCGCGGCGCACCGGCGCGTGAATAATCCAGGCACGCAGTTGTCTCTATTCGAGTCGCGTGCGTCGCACGAAGCCTTCGGCGTGCGCGTCAGCGCGCGCGCGCGCCGCCTGACGGCGCGCGTACACGTAGGCGGGCGGGTAGAAATCGTCGTGCCGAGGGGCGTCGGCCCGCAAGCAGTACGGGAGTTTGTACAGCGATTTTCACCGTGGATCGACCGCAAGGTCGCGGCGATGCAATGCGTCGCACGTCAGGCTGAGCCGGTGCCGCCGGCGGTGGAGTTTCCGCTGACCGGCGAGCGGTTCGCCGTCGAATGGCACGTCGCTGCCGGCCGCCGCCTGCGCGACGGGGAGCGGGGCCTCGTGCTGCATGCGCCGGACCCTGAGGCCGCGCGGCTGCTGTTGCGCGGTTGGCTGAAGCGCGCCGCCGAGACGCGGCTCGCGCCGCGCTTGCGGGAACTCGCTGCGGAAATGCGCTTCAATGTGGCGCGCGTCGTGATCCGCTGTCAGCGTACGCGTTGGGGCAGCTGTTCGACTCGCGGCACCGTGAGTTTGAACTGTTCACTGGTGTTTTTGCGCGCCGAAATCGTCCGTTATCTGTTCGTGCACGAGTTGGCGCACCTCAAGCACATGAATCATTCGTCGCGTTTTTGGCAGCTCGTCGGTGCTTACGAAGCCGATTTCCAGCGCCTGGACCGGGAGTTGCTCGCCGGCTGGCGCGCCGTACCCGAGTGGGTCTTCAAAGTCTGACCGATGAACGAGGTCACGCAGCCGATCAAGCCGTTCGTCGATTTGAGCGACGAACCTGTTCATTGGGATCTGACCCAATCCTTAAGCTATGGCCAGTACCTGAATCTCGGCAAGCTGCTGGATGCTCAGCATCCACTGTCGTATCAGCACGACGAAATGCTGTTCATCATGATCCACCAGGTTTCCGAGTTGTGGATGAAGTTGTGCCTGCACGAGCTTGCGGCGACCGTTGCCTGCATACGGCGCGACGATCTCGGCCCGACGTTCAAAATGCTCGCCAGGGTTTCGACGATCCAGCAGCAACTGTTGCAATCCTGGGACGTGCTGGCGACGATCACGCCGTCCGATTATTCCGCGTTTCGCAATGCGCTAGGCACCTCTTCGGGCTTTCAATCCCGCCAATACCGGCTGCTCGAATTTCTGATCGGCAACAAGAACGCCGGCACGATCGAGGTCTTCCGCAGCGATCCGGACAGCTACGAATTACTGGAGCGCGCGCTCGCCGCGCCGAGCTTGTATGACGAGGTACTGAGGCTGTTGAGCCGGCGCGGCTTCGAGATGCCGGCGCTGGCGATCGACCGCGATTTCACCCAGCCGTATCAAGCGAGCAAGCAGGTGGCCGCCGCATGGCTCAGCGTCTATCACAACGCGGAAAAGGAGTGGGACTTGTACCAACTGGCCGAACGCCTGGTCGACCTCGATTATAAGTTTCAGCTCTGGCGTTTCGCCCATGTCAAGACGGTCGAGCGGATCATCGGCGACAAGCGCGGCACCGGCGGCACCGGCGGGGTGTCTTATTTGACGAAAGCCCTGGAACTGAAGTTTTTCCCGGAACTTTGGACGATCAGAACGTCAATGTAGGTCGCATGATACTCAACATTCAAGATCGGCTACAAAACCTCAACGTCCTCTCCAGCGAACTGCTGGCGACGCCGGAGGAGATCAAACGACGCCTGCCGATCACACAGCAGGCGGCCGACACCGTATTCATGGCGCGCCAGGCGGTGCGCGCCATTCTCGAGAGAACCGATCCGCGTCTGTTCGTCGTCGTCGGTCCTTGTTCGATCCACGACGTCGTCGCGGCGCGGGAGTATGCGGACCGGCTCAAGAAATTGTCGGTGCGCATCGAGTCGACGATGTTGCCGATCATGCGTGTTTATTTCGAGAAGCCGCGCACGACAGTCGGCTGGAAGGGCTTGATCAACGATCCGGACTTGGACGATTCGTTTCACATCGAGAAGGGCATCATGCTTGCCCGTGAACTGCTGCTGTACATCGCGGCGCTGGGGCTGCCCACCGGCACCGAGGCGCTCGATCCGATCATGCCGCAGTACCTGTCCGAATTGGTCACGTGGACGGCCATCGGCGCGCGCACAACCGAGTCGCAGACACACCGGGAGATGGCAAGCGGATTGTCGACGCCGGTCGGCTTCAAGAACGGCACCGACGGCGGCTTGACCGCGTCGATCAACGCGCTGCAGTCGGTGCGCCAGCCGCATCATTTTCTCGGTATCACGCAACAGGGTCAGTCGGCGGTCTTTCGGACACGCGGCAACGGCCATGCGCACATCGTGCTGCGCGGCGGCGGCGGTCGGGTGAATTACGATGCGGTCAGCATCGCACTCGCCGAGCGTGAACTCGGCGCCGCGAATTTGCCTGCGAACATCGTCGTCGACTGCAGTCACGGCAATTCCAACAAGGATGCGGCACTACAGCCGTTGGTCGCCGAGAACTGCGTCGCGCAGATCGCCGAGGGCAACCGCTCGATCGTCGGCTTGATGCTGGAAAGTCACCTGCGCGGCGGCAACCAAGCGATACCGAAGGATCTGGCGATGCTGGAGTACGGCATGTCGATCACGGATCCGTGCATCGATTGGCAAACGACCGAGACATTGCTGCTCAAGCTGCATCAGTCGCTGCAAAGCGTGCGGCGCTGACGCGCACGATCGCCGCGCGCCGCTTCCACAGACGGTAGCTGAGCAGCAACGTCAAGCCGCAGCCGTACAGCAAGGGCTGGTGGATGTCGCGCTTGACCTGCCACCAGAAGTGCCAAACGCCGAGGATTGCGATCGGATAGATCAGCCGATGTAGGCGCGTCCAGCGCTTGCCCAACCGGCGCATCGAGCGCGCGGTCGAGGTCAATGCCAGCGGGATCAGCATCAGCAAAGCGAGCATGCCGATCGTGATGTAGGGCCGCTTGGCGATGTCCTGCCAGATGCGGCTCAAGCTGCCGCTTTGGTCCAAGACCACATAGACCGTAAAATGCATGAGCAGATAGAAAAAGGCGAACAGTCCGAACATGCGCCGGAAACGCAGCCAAAAGACCGCATGGGTCAGATCGCGAAGCGGCGTCATGCACAGCGTGATCATCAGGAAATTCAGGCCCCAGCGGCCGCAACCATGCAGCAGCGCCGCCACCGGATCCGGACCCAGTGAAATTCCGGCGACCGCAAATGCGCCGGCCGCCATCCGCAGTGCCGGCAGCAGGCAGGCCGCGAACACCGCCGGCTTCAGGACCCAGCGAATCCAGCGCATCAAAAATATCTCCGCAGATCCATGCCTCGATACAGTCCGGCGACCTGCTCGGCGTAGCCGTTGAACATCAGCGTCGGCACACGCGGCGCGAACAGACCCGCGCCGATGCGCCGCTCGGTCGCCTGACTCCAGCGCGGGTGATCGACGTGCGGATTGACGTTCGCAAAAAAGCCGTATTCATTCGGCGCCACCACGTTCCAGGTGTTGTGCGGCTGAGTTTCGCTGAACTCAATGCCGACGATCGCCTTGATGTTCTTGAAGCCGTATTTCCACGGCACCATCAGGCGTAACGGCGCGCCGTTCTGGTTCGGCAGGACCTTGCCGTAGAGCCCGACGACCATCAGTGCGAGCGGGTGCATCGCCTCGTCGATGCGCAAGCCCTCCACATAGGGCCACGGCAACACGCCGCCCCGTTCGCCGGGCATTTGCTTGGGATCGTAAAGCGTCTTGAATGCGACATATTTGGCTTTCGACGTCGGCTTGAAGCGCCGCAGCAGATCGCCGAGCGGAAAACCGACCCACGGTATGACCATCGACCAGGCCTCGACGCAGCGGAAGCGGTAGATACGCTCCTGCAACGGGTGCGGCTTCAAGATATCGTCGAGGTTGAACGTGCCGGCGACCTCCGCCTCGCCACCGACGGCGACGCTCCATGGCCTGGTGCGGAAATCTTCGGCGTTTTGCGACGGATCGGCTTTGCCGGTGCCGAATTCGTAGTAATTATTGTAGGTCGTGATGTCCTGGTAAGTGTTCGGCTGCAGCGCCACGCTGTCTTTGGCATCGCGGACATAACGCAGGGTCCCGGGCGCCGCGGTCGCGGCGGCGGGAGTCAGCGCGCGGACGCGTTCGGCCCCGACCAAGCCGAAACCGCCCGCCAGGCCGATGCCGCCGGCGAGCAATGCGCGGCGTGACAGATACGTCTGGAGGGGAGTGATCTGCGAGGGCGCGATCCGGCCGCGCTGCATTGACTTTTTGCTCATCGGGGCTCCTGGTGAGATCACGGCACGATCGTACCGGCGTATGCACTAGACCGTCCGAACCAGTCATTTGTTGCAGCCAGTGCCCCAACTCAGCGCCAGTCGGCGAGCGCAATACCGGCCGATCGCGCGATTTTACGCGCCGCGGCGTGGGCGTTGACCAGCACGGCCCGGTCCGCCCGTCGCAGCAGGGGAATGTCGGAGGCGCTGTTGCCGTAGGCGACGATCGGGATGCCCGGATAGCGGGCATGCAAGGATTCCAAGCAGCGCACCTTCTCCTCGCCGCGCCGATTCGCGCTGACGAGCGTCCCGTCGAGCCGATCGCCGCACCAGAGCACTTCGGTGCTAATCGACAGGTCGAAGCGCAACAGCCGGCCGATGCGCGGCACATATAGGTCGGGGCTCGCGGACAACAAGATCAGATGATCGCCGGCGTCGCGGTGCTCCTCGATGGCGCGCAGCGCGGCGGGCCGGAACGCCCTGCGTGCCGGCAACCGGCCGACGAACGCCGCGGCCCACGCGTCGATCGCGCCGCGCGGCTCGCCACCCATGACGATACGGATCAGCCGTGATTTGAACACGCCGGGGTCGCGCTGCCGCAGCACGAAGGCGGCCACTGCAAACGGTAAGCGCCACAGCCGCGGCCAACGCCACGGATGCCGCGCCAGATAGCCGCCGAGGAACGGCAACAGTGTGTCGCGCCACGTCAGCGTGCCGTCGAGATCGAAAACCGCGATACGCGCGGTAGCGCCGGCCGCGCTGGCGTTCGACATGACCGGTACTGGTGCTTCGGCCGGCCCGAGGCTCACGCGGCTTTGCCCAACTGCGCCAGCTGCCTCAGCACGTAGTGCAGGATTCCACCATGCTGATAGTATTCGAGTTCCTTCGGCGTATCGATGCGCGCACGCACTTCGAACCGCGTCGTCTTGCCGTCGTGCGCGATCGCGACGACGTTGACGAAGCTGGCCGCGCCGTGCCGCAATCCGGCCAGTTCGAACGATTCGCGGCCCGTCAAACCGAGCGCTTGCGCGTTCTCGCCATCCTTGAATTGCAGCGGCAGCACGCCCATGCCGATCAGATTGGAGCGGTGAATGCGTTCGAAACTCTCCGCGATCACCGCCTTGACGCCGAGCAGCATCGTGCCCTTAGCTGCCCAATCGCGCGAACTGCCGGTGCCGTACTCCTTGCCGGCGAGAATCACGAGCGGAATGCCGGCCGCCTGGTACTTGATGGCCGCATCGAAGATCGACATTTCCTCGCCGCTTGGCATGTGCACGGTGACGCCGCCCTCGGTGCCAGGCAGCAGGAGGTTACGCAAGCGGATGTTCGCGAACGTGCCGCGCATCATGACCTCGTGATTACCGCGGCGGGCTCCGTAGGAATTGAAATCTGCGACCTGGACTCCCTGCGACAGCAAATAGCGCGCGGCCGGACTGGCTCTCGCAATGTCGCCGGCCGGCGAAATGTGGTCGGTGGTCACCGAGTCGCCGAATACGGCGAGGGCGCGCGCGCTGTGGATATCGCCGACGACCGCCGGTCTCATCGTCATGCCGACGAAGTACGGCGGGTTCTTGACGTAAGTGGAATTGCCGTCCCACGCATAGATCTGGCCGGCAGGCGTCTCGATGCGGTTCCAATTGTCGTCGCCGGCGAACACGTCGGCGTAGCTCGCCGTAAACATGGCCGAATCCATCGCGGCACTGATCGTCGCGGCGACGTCGGGGGCACTCGGCCAAATGTCCCGCAGACGCACCGGCGTGCCGTCGGCGGCGATACCCAGCGGGTCGCGCGTGATATCGATGTTCATGCTGCCGGCAAGCGCATAAGCGACGACCAGCGGCGGGGATGCCAGGAAATTCATTTTCACTTGCGGGTGTACGCGGCCCTCGAAATTGCGGTTGCCGGACAGCACGGCGCAGCCGATCACTGCGCCCGCTTCGACGGCATCCGCGATCTCTGGCTTCAACGGCCCCGAATTGCCGATGCATGTGGTGCAGCCGTAGCCGACCGTATAAAAGCCGAGCGCCTCCAGCTCCGGCAGCAACCCAGCCTTCTGCAGGTACGCGGTGACGACGCGCGAACCCGGCGCGAGTGAGGTCTTCACCCACGGCTTCGATGTCAGGCCGCGCGCGCGGGCGTTGCGCGCCAATAAGCCGGCCGCGACCAGCACCGCCGGATTCGAGGTGTTCGTACAACTGGTGATCGCCGCGATCAGCACCGCGCCATCCCGGACCTCGAAAGTCTCGGCGCCGACCGTCGCCGGGGCGGCGCCGGTGGCGCGCGGGTTGTTGCGCGCGCGCTCCGCGGCCATCATCTCGACACTGGTTCGATAGACGCTTTTCGCGGCATGCAGCGGCACGCGGTCCTGCGGGCGCTTCGGTCCCGCGAGCGACGGCTCGACGGTCGACAGATCGAGTTCCACGATATCCGTGTAGTCGGCGCACGCCGCACCGTCGACGCGCCATAGGCCTTGGGTCCGGGCATACGCTTCGACCAGCGCCATTTGCTCGGGCGTGCGGCCGGTCAACGCGAGATAGCGCATCGTCTCCGCGTCGATGGGGAAAATCGCGCAGGTCGAGCCGAATTCCGGCGACATGTTTGCGATCGTAGCGCGGTCGGCAAGCGGCAAACCGGATAGCCCGTCGCCGAAGAACTCGACGAATTTGTCGACGACGACCTTTTTGCGCAGGATCTCCGTGACCGTGAGCACGAGATCCGTAGCGGTCGTGCCGGCGGGCAACGACCCGATGAGCTTGAATCCGATCACCTGCGGGATCAGCATGGTCACCGCTTGTCCCAGCATCGCCGCTTCTGCCTCGATGCCGCCGACTCCCCATCCGAGCACGCCGAGGCTGTTGACCATCGTCGTGTGCGAATCGGTGCCGACCAGCGTGTCCGGATAGGCGCGGGCCGGCGTCTTCGCATCATCGGCGAAGACGACGCGCGCCAGCCGCTCGATGTTGACCTGATGCACGATGCCAGTGTTGGGCGGCACAACCTTGAAATTACTGAATGCGGATTGACCCCAACGCAGGAACATGTAGCGCTCGCCGTTGCGCGCGAACTCGATGGCGTTGTTGCGCCGGAGCGAATCGGCGGTGCCGTACGCATCGACTTGCACGGAGTGATCGATGACCAGTTCGACCGGTGCGAGCGGATTGACGCGCGCGGGATCGCCGCCGAGACGCAGGATCGCTTCGCGCATCGCCGCCAGATCGACGATGCAGGGCACGCCGGTGAAGTCCTGCATAATCACGCGCGCCGGCGTGAACGCGATCTCGTGGCCCGGCCGCGATTGCGGATTCCAGTTCAGCAACGCCTCGATATCGCTCTTCGTGACGGTGACGCCGTCTTCGAAGCGCAACAGGTTCTCCAGCAAAATCTTCAGCGCGAACGGCAGACGATCGACGTTTCTCGACTTCAGCGCCGCCAATGTGCGAATTTCGTAGCGGCGGGCGCCGACTGCGAGCGTGGTTCGCGTATTGAAGCTGTCCGTCATGATATCTCCGCGGTAAATGCTTCATTATAGTGGATCGGCGCCACGGCGCCCGCGCTCGGCGCCACGCTTCGCCGCGCGATGACGCCGCCGCCGAGACAGCGCTCCCGTGCATAGAACACGGCGTACTGCCCGGGTGTCACGGCGCGAGCGGGCTCCTGCAATTCGACGCGCAGCACATCGCCGGATCCAATCCGCAGGCGGCAGGCGAGATCGCGCTGGCGGTAGCGCGTCTTGACGGCGCAGACGAATTCCGGGCCTTGCGGCGGCGCAATCAGCCAGTGCACGCCGGCGACGTCGAACGCCGTTGACAGCAGCAGCCGGTGATCGTGATCTTGCACGACGATCAATGCATTGCGTGCCAGGTCTTTGTCGGCCACGTACCATGGCGCCTGCGCTGCGCCGGCCTGGCCGCCGAGTCCGATACCCGAGCGTTGTCCGAGCGTATAAAAGGCCAAACCACGATGCCGGCCGAGAACTCGACCGTCCGGCGTTTCGATCGGACCGGGTGCATCGGGCACGTAGCGGCTCAAAAATTCGGCAAACGGGCGTTCGCCGATGAAGCAAATGCCGGTGCTGTCGGGTTTGTCATGCACAGGCAAGCCAGCGGCGTGCGCGCGCCGGCGGACTTCGTTCTTGCGCAGCTCACCGATCGGAAACAAGCTTCTGGCCAACGCCGCCGGCGCGATGCCGTGCAGGAAGTAGCTCTGGTCCTTGGCCGGGTCCGCGGCTTTCAGCAGATGGCTAGCCGCCTCGGTGTGGTGCACGCGCGCGTAATGTCCGGTGGCGATCCACGAAGCCCCGAGCCGCCGCATGTACTCGAAGCAAACGCCGAATTTGATTTCGCGATTGCACAGTACATCCGGATTCGGCGTCCCGCCTGCGGTGTATTCCCGCAGAAAATGCGCAAAGACGCGCTGGCGGTAGTCTTGTGCGAAATTCGCCCGGTGCAAGGGTATTGCCAGGATTTCGCAAACTCGCCGCGCATCCTGGAAATCTCCGGCGGCCGTGCAATAGCCGTCGTCCTCATCCCAGTTCGACATGAACAAGCCTTGCACGTCCAATCCCGCGTCGCGCAGCAGCAGTGCGGCGACCGCGGAATCGACGCCGCCGGATAGGGCGACGATTACGGTACCGGCGGATGCGGGGTTTGGGAGGCCTGCGAGCATGCGCCAAGTATAACGGCGCAGACTCGCGGGCGGCAGCTACATCAACATTTGCCGCATTTGCGATTCTTGCATGCTCATGCTCCACACCTCATCGAAGAACATGAGGTAGCGGCGTACGACGGCCGGATCGTTCATGTCGGCGATGCCGTCCCAGCCGTCGGCCTGCATGCGGTAGACCAAGGCCTTGTCGTCGGCGATGATGAAGGCGCCCGCGTTCGCCGCATATTCCCGACCCATCGTGCGCATGTCGATGCAGCTCGTCAGCCGCCGCGCCAACGACAAAAACCGGTTGTTGTCGACCATCGCCCGCGACGGGTCGGCGAGCAGCACGCGCACTTTGGCGTAGGAGCGGGCGAGCACGAGCCGCTTGATCGCTTCGAGAAACGCTTCCTCGCCGTAAATCAACGGCTCGAGGTCGTGCGTGAATATGGATAACAGGCGCTGCGCCGATTGCGCGACCTTGAGGCTCGCGGCGCGCACCTCCGGCATCGTCGTCAAGATCGTGCGGGTGCTCGCGCCGGATCCCGTGCCGGCGCCGGCCGTGGCGACGTCGCCGCCTACCGCCTTGGAATTCTCGTCCGCAACTCCCGACATATCGCTGTGCCTCGTTGGCGATGAACGGGCAACTGCCCCCAGACTGCAAACGCTGCGCGCATCCTACCGTTTGCGACGTGGTGCGGCGTGCCAACTACGTCACAATTAGGCGCTTACGGGCGGCGCCGCGCGAGAGTCGCCGCGAGGCCCAGGTAGGCCGCCGGCTCCAATGCCAACAGGCGTGCTTTGGCGGCCGGTGGCAACTCCAACGTCGAGATGAATTCGTGCATCGCCGTCCGGTCGACAGGGCGTCCGCGCGTGAAGCCCTTCAGCCGTTCGTACGCGTCCGGCAGGCCGTGCGCCCGCATGACTGTTTGCACCGCCTCTGCCAAAACTTCCCAGGCCTGCTGCAGATCCTCGCGCAGGCGGCTGCGGTCCAATTCGATCTTGCCGAACCCGGCCGCAAGCGATTCATACGCGATTGCGCTATGCCCGACCGCGACGCCGAAATTGCGCAGCACGGTCGAATCGCTGAGATCGCGCTGGAAGCGCGAGATCGGCAGTTTTGCGGCGAAATGCGCGAACAGCGCGTTCGCAATGCCGAGATTGCCTTCGGCGTTCTCGAAATCGATTGGATTGATCTTGTGCGGCATCGTCGAGGAACCGACTTCGCCGGCCGCCGGGAGCTGCGTGAAGTAGCCGAGCGCGATGTAGCCCCAGACGTCGCGCGCCAGATCCAGCAGTACCGTGTTCGCACGCATGAGCGCGTGACAATACTCGGCGATCCAATCGTGCGGCTCGATTTGAGTCGTGTGGGTGTTCGGCTGCAGCCCGAGCGACGCGACGAACGATGCGCTGAAGCCAGGCCAATCAGTGTCCGGCAACGCGGCCACGTGGGCATTGAAGTTGCCGACGGCGCCGTTGATCTTGCCGAGCACTGCGACCCGCTCGATGCCGGCGCGCTGCGCCTCGAGCCGCGCGGCGGCATTCGCGATCTCCTTGCCCATCGTCGTCGGCGTCGCCGCTTGCCCGTGCGTACGAGCCAACATGCCGGCATCCGCATGGCGTTCCGCCAGTTCATCGAGCATGTCCCCAATTTTGCCCAGCAGCGGCAGCAGGATCCGCGCGCGCGCGGCCCGCAGCATCGACGCATATGCAAGATTGTTGATGTCCTCGGAAGTGCACGCGAAATGCACCCACTCCAATTCCGCCGGCGCCGCACCGCGCGCCTGCAATTGTGCTCGCAGCCAATACTCGACCGCTTTGACGTCGTGATTTATGCGCGCCTCGATTTGCTTGATCGCCTCGACGTCGGTCGCCTGCGGATTCTTCGCCATGACGGCGAGCCAATCGCGGCAGTCCGCCGGCAGCCGCGCAAGCTGCCGTTCGGCAGGCCCCGCGGCGAGCGCGAGCATCCATGCGCACTCGACGCGCACGCGCTCGCGCATCAGCCCCGCTTCGCTGAACAGCGAGCGCACCGCCCCGAGTTTGCCGGCATAGCGGCCATCCAGAGGCGAAAGGGCATCTATTGGTTGCGTGGGCATCCGAGTGCGCCGCCGTGGAGTGGTAGAATTCGCGAATAGTACCGCAATCAACCCTAATCCGCGGAGAAGCCCTCGATGACAACCGCCGGCTATCGCGTCGAGCACGACAGTCTGGGCTCGATCGAAGTGCCCACCGATGCGTTGTGGGGCGCGCAGACCCAGCGCGCCGTGCGGAATTTTCCCGCCAGCGGCTTGCGGATGCCGCGGACGTTCCTGCGCGCTTTGGGTCTGGTAAAAGCATGCGCTGCCGCCGCGAACGCCGAACTCGGCGATCTGCCGACGCACATCGCCGCGGCGATAGAACTAGCCGCGAACGAGGTTGCCGCGGGCGTCCACGACGCGCAATTTCCGGTCGACGTGTTTCAGACCGGCTCTGGAACCAGCAGCAACATGAATGCCAATGAGGTCATCGCTGCGCTGGCGACGCGCACGGCGGGCGTGCCCGTGCATCCCAACGACCACGTCAATATGGGGCAGAGCAGCAACGATGTGATCCCGACCGCGATCCATGTCGCGGCGGCCTTGGCCCTGGAGGAAACCTTGCTGCCGGCGCTCGAACACGCTGCGGCGGTCCTCCGCGGCCGGATCGCCGAACTGAACTCGGTGGTCAAGACCGGCCGCACCCACCTGATGGATGCGATGCCCTTGACCTTCGGTCAAGAATTCGGCGGTTGGCAGGCGCAACTCGACCACGACGGGGCGCGCTTGCGCGCGGTACTGCCGCGGTTGCGGGCGTTGGCCCAAGGCGGCACCGCGGTCGGTACCGGCATCAACGCGCGTCCAGAGTTCGGGCGTATCTTCGCGCGGCGCTTGGCGCAGGCCACCGGCACTGCATTCACGCCGAGCGGCAATTATTTCGCGGCGCTGTCAAGCCAGGATACGGCCGTCGAACTATCGGGGCAGCTGAAGGTTGTCGCCGTGAGCTTGATGAAAATCGCAAACGACCTGCGCTGGATGAACAGCGGTCCGTTGGCCGGCCTCGGCGAGATCTCGCTGCCGGCACTGCAGCCCGGCAGCAGCATCATGCCGGGTAAAGTCAATCCGGTCGTGCCCGAAGCGGCGGCGATGATCGCGGCTCAGGTGATCGGCAACGATGCGACGATCACGCTCGCCGGGCAATCGGGCAACTTTCAGCTGAACGTCATGCTGCCCGTCATCGCATACAATCTGCTGCAAAGCATCGATCTGCTCGCGCTCGGCTGCCGCAATTTGGCCGATCATGCGATCGCCGGCTTGCGCGTCAACCAAGCCGCTGTGGACGGCGCGTTGGCGCGCAATCCGGTTTTGGTGACCGCGCTGAACCCGGTGATCGGATATGAGAGAGGCGCCGCGATTGCGAAGGCGGCGTACGCGCAAGGGCGCCCGATCGTCGAGGTCGCGGCAGAGATGACCGGGCTGCCGATCGACGAGCTGCGCCGGCTGCTCGATCCGCTGCGCCTGACGAAGGCCGGAAGTGACGGTCCAGGGAGCGGCGGCCCGCAGAGCGGCGGGTGACGGTGTCCGCCGGCGCCCCCTACACGCGCGCGAGTATCCGGCGGTGCCTGCAGCCACGGGCCTCGGCGACCGAGGAGGACATGCTTTGGTTGCCGGAGGCGACGGCCGAAATGCGCACGCAGGTGCGCGCCTCGTTGCCGCACCCGCGGATCGCTGCGGCGGTGCTCGTTCCGTTGATCGAGCGCAGCGGCGGATTCACGGTGCTGCTGACGCAACGCGCCGCGAATCTGCGCAATCATGCGGGTCAAATCAGCTTTCCGGGCGGGCGCATCGAAGTGCTCGATGCGGACGCTTGGCACGCCGCGCTGCGCGAGGCGCGCGAGGAAATCGGCTTGGCGCCGCAGTTGGTGGAATTCGCAGGCTACCTGCCCGACCATTTGATCATGACCGGCTATCGCGTAACGCCGGTTGTCGGCTTCGTCAGCGCCGATTATCAATTGCGGCTCGACGCGGCCGAGGTTCACGACGCTTTCGAAGCGCCATTGGAGTTTTTGTTCGACTCGGAGAATCATCGGCCGCGCCTGCGTGCATTGGGCGACGCGAGCTTGACCGTATACGACATAACCTTCGGGACGCACACCATCTGGGGCGCGACGGCGCTGATGCTGATGACATTGCGCCGGCTGATCCATGAGCACGAGCGGCTGCCGGAGGCGCCGTGACTAAACGCATCAACGAATTGCTCGCCATCATGGCGCGATTGCGGGCGGTCGACGGTTGCCCCTGGGATCGCGTGCAGACCTTTGCGTCGATCGCGCCTTACACGCTCGAGGAAGCCTACGAAGTCGTCGACGCGATCGAGCGCGGCGACGTCCCGGGCTTGCGGGACGAACTGGGCGATTTGCTGCTGCAAGTCGTATTTCACGCCCAGATTGCGCGCGAGGCGGGACACTTCGACTTCGAAACGGTGGCGGCGGCGATTTGCGACAAGCTCGTGCGCCGGCATCCGCATGTCTTCGCGGCCACCGAGCCGCTCAGCGTCGCCGAACAAACCGTCGCCTGGGAAGACATCAAGACGCGGGAGCGCGGCACCGCGGCAACGCACGGCGATGCAAGCCAGTTGGC
>JAYTQR010000120.1:0-3955 GCA_043746615.1 Gammaproteobacteria bacterium
CGGCACCGATATTTCGCAGCAGGCGCTGGATATCGCGTCGCGTAACTCCGCCAACCTCGGCCTGACGCGGGTCATTTGGCGCCGCGGCGTCTGGTTCGAACCCGTGCCGAACGAACGTTTCGATCTGATCGTCGCCAATCCTCCGTATATCGCGGCTGCCGATCCTGCCCTCGCGGCATTGGCCGCCGAGCCGCTCATCGCGCTGACACCGGGTGCGACGGGACTCGAGGCGTTCGATGCCATCATCGGCGGTGCCGCCCGGCATTTGCATGCGGCGGGACTGCTGCTGCTGGAGCATGGTTGCGATCAGGCGGCGGATGTTGCTGCGATATTCGCGCGCCACGGCTTCACGGACGTCCGTTCGCAGCTCGATCGCGCCGGCTTGCCGCGCGTCGCGCTTGGATCGATCCACTCACCAACCTAGGAAACATTATGATCCGATTCGAAACCACGTTGGGCGACTTCACGATCGAACTGTTCGCCAAGGAGGCGCCGGAGACGATCGTCAATTTCTTGCGTTATGTCGACGACGGCTTTTACGACGGGACGATCTTTCACCGGATCGTCCCCGGCTTCGTCATCCAGGGCGGCGGCTTCGTCGAAGACATGACGCAGAAGCGCACGCAGCCGCCGATCAAGAACGAGGCCGACAACGGCTTGAAAAACGAGCGCGGCAACCTGTCGATGGCGCGCACCAACGATATTCATAGTGCGACCTCGCAGTTCTTCGTGAACCTGAAGGACAACGATTTTCTCGATCACCAGCGCGGCAATTTCGGCTACGCCGTTTTCGCGCGCGTCACCGACGACATGGACGTCATCGACAACATCGCCGCCGTCGAAACCGGCCGCCGGCGCGGCTTCGACGACGTGCCTGTGGAAGCGGTCGTCATCAAGAGTGCGCGCCGCATCGATCCGTAGACCCGGCGGTTCGGCGCGTAGCGGACGGCTTGCAATGACGCGAAGGTCGAGCTGGGCGGCACGTTTGTGGCGGACATGCCTGTGGATCGGCGCCGGCTGGCTGGCCCTGAGCGTGGCCGTCGTCCTGCCGCTGCGCTGGCTGAATCCCCCGGCGAGCGCGTTCATCGTCGAGGCACGCCTCGCCGCGTGGCTCGGCGGCGATTCCCACTATGTTCTCAGGCATCGGTGGGTCGACCTTCGCCGCATCTCGCCGAATCTCGCGTTGGCCGTCGTCGCCTCGGAGGACCAGAAATTCCCGGTGAATTGGGGTTTCGACGTGGAGGCGATCGAAAAAGCCTATGAACTAAACCAGCACGGTCATCGCATTCGCGGCGCCAGCACGATCTCGCAGCAAGTGGCGAAGAATCTGTATCTGTGGTCCGGCCGCAGCTATTTCCGCAAAGCGCTCGAAGCCTATTTCACCTTATTGATCGAGGCCTCATGGCCCAAGCGCCGTATTTTGGAGGTTTACCTGAACATCGTCGAATTCGGCAAGGGCATTTACGGCGCCGAAGCCGCCGCCGAGCGTTTCTTCGACAAATCCGCGGTGCACCTGACTCGCAGCGACGCCGCCCTGCTCGCCGCCGTGCTGCCGAATCCCGTACGCTACCGGGTCACGGCGCCGTCGCGCTTCGTCGAGCATCGGCGCGCCTGGATCCTCGAACAGATGCAAGCGCTCGGCGGCCCGGAGATGCTCAGCGAGATTGACGCCTACCCGAATCGGCGCCGCTGACGCCGGCCGCCGGATGGTGCTGCGTTCAGGCCACGCGGACTTCGGCCGCAGAACCTCGCAGACCCATGGCGTGACAAATCGCGTAGGTCAATTCTGCGCGGTTCAAGGTATAGAAATGGAATTCATCGATGCCATGATGCCGTAAGCGCTCGACCTGCTCGATCGCAACGTGGGCCGCGACCAAACGGCGCGTGTCTGGGTCATCGTCGAGACCGTCGAAGCGATCGTGCAGCCAATCCGGCACCTTAGCGCCGCAACGCACCGCAAATCTCAATAATTGCCCGAACCGCGTCACCGGCAGGATGCCGGGCACGATCGGCGCCTCGATGCCGGCGGCGCGGCAACGGTCACGGTAACGCAGAAACGTGTCGGTATCGAAGCAAAACTGAGTGATCGCGCGATTCGCGCCGGCGTCGATCTTGCGCCTCAAATTGACGATATCGGCGCCAACCGTGCCGGTCTCCGGGTGTCCCTCGGGATAGGCGGCGACCGCGATATCGAACGGCGCCACACCGCCCAGCCCACGCACCAGATCGGCGGCGAACGCGAAGCGCTGCGCCTCGGTCGCGCGCGCGCCGGCGCGCGCCGGTTCGGCGGCCGGAATATCGCCGCGCAGCGCGACCAGATGCCGGATACCGTCCTGCCAGTAGTCCTGCGCCAGACGCAGCGCGGCGTCGCGGGTTGTGCCGACGCAGGTCAGGTGCGGCGCGACGATCAGGCCGGTTTCCCGGCGGATGCGCCGTACACAGTCAGGAGTTCTCGATCGGCTCGAGCCGTCCGCTCCGTCCGTCACCGAGACGAACGCCGGGCGCAGCGGCGCGAGGCGACGTACCGATTCCCAAAGTTGGGTGGCCGCGGCGGCGTCGCCCGGCGGAAAGAATTCGAATGACACCGTAACGGCCCTCGACATCGCCATTCCTCCGCGGGATCGCGGCTCGAGCCGCTCGCACCGTTCGACCCCGGCGAATCCTTTGCGCCTATCGACAAAGCGACTGCAGCATGCGGGCGCCGGCGTTATGATTCAAACTCATTATCTTCATATTGAAAGTGAGCCAAATTCATGGGATCAACCGCCCTCGAACTGCGCCATTTGGAAACCTTGTTGGCACTGGCCGAGTGCGGCAGCCTGTCAAAGGCGGGCGACCGTCTGTGCCTGACGCAATCAGCGCTGTCGCATCAATTGAAGACCTTGGAGGGTCACTATGGAACCGCGGTGGTCGCCAAGAATGTGCGGCCATTGCGTTTCACCGCCACCGGCCAGCGGCTATTGGACCTCGCGCGGACAGTGCTGCCGCAAGTCGCCGAAGCCGGCCGGGATGTCGCACGCCTGGCGCAAGGCCGGGGCGGTCCGCTGCGCATCGCGGTGCAGTGCCACAACTGCTTCGATTGGTTGATGCCGGCGATGGACGCTTACCGCACTCTGTGGCCGGACGTCGAACTGGACATCATTTCCGGATTCTTGGCCGACCCATTGCCGTTGATCGAGCGCTCGGAGGCGGAACTGGCCGTCATCCACGACGCACCGCCGGCGCGGCCGCAGGTGCGATTCAGCCCATTGTTTCGCTACGAAAGCGTCGCCTTGATGAGTCCGCAGCATCGCTTGGCCGCCAAACACTGGCTCGCGGCAGAGGACTTCGCCGACGAGACGTTGATCACCTATCCGGTGCCCGATGAATTGCTCGACGTCATGAAGCATTACTTGCGTCCCGCCGGCGTAGATCCGCGCCGGCGCACCGCGGAACTGACCGTCGCCATCCTGCAGCTCGTCGCCAGCGGCCGTGGCATCGCGGCGCTGCCGGCCTGGACGGTCGGCAATTACATCGAGCGCGGCTACGTCGTGTCGCGGCCGATCGGCCGCGGCGGATTGCGTTGTGAATTGCATGCCGCCACCAGCCGCGCCGGGGCCGATGCCGCCTATATTCGCGAATTCATTGCGTTGACGCGCACGCAGAGCCTGACCGCATTGCAAGGCGTGTCGGCGCTTTAACGGGGCGCCTCCGCGCATGCACCGCGCGCCGCGCCGGCAGGCGCTGCCGCTTCTTCAGTATATCGAACGGCCGCCAGGCAGCCTCGACGTCGGCGCCCGCCGGTGCATGGCGCGAGCGGCAAATGCCCTAGGGATCGGGTAGTGCTCGAAGATGAACCGGTGCAAACAATCCCGATCATGCATTTCAAGAGCCGCCGCCGAGCTTGGTCTGCAAGAGCTCATTGAGCTGCGCCGGGTTCGCCTTGCCGCCGGTCGCCTTCATCACTTGCCCGACG
>JAYTQR010000121.1:0-2224 GCA_043746615.1 Gammaproteobacteria bacterium
AAATCGGCGTGCCGGATGCGGTGCGCGGCAGCTTTCAGGGAACCGCCAAGGTGTTCCAGGAATCCCTGCGCGACGAGCCGCTGCTGATCATGGCGGCGCTCTTCACGGTGTACATCGTGCTCGGCATGCTCTACGAGAGCTACGTCCATCCGTTGACGATCTTGTCGACGTTGCCGTCCGCCGGTGTCGGCGCGCTCCTGGCGCTGCTCGCGACCGGCACGCAATTCAGCATCATCGCCTTGATCGGCGTGATCCTGCTGATCGGCATCGTCACGAAGAATGCGATCATGATGATCGATTTCGCGCTCGATCTGCAGCGTACCCACGGCACAGCGCCGCGCGAGGCGATGTTCGAGGCGTGCATGCAGCGCTTTCGGCCTATTCTGATGACGACGATGGCCGCGTTGTTCGGCGCGCTGCCGCTCGCGCTGCGCGCCGGCGACGGCGCGGAATTGCGCCGCCCGCTCGGCATATCGATTGCCGGCGGCTTGATCGTCAGTCAGCTGTTGACGCTGTACACGACGCCGTTGATTTACCTGTATCTCGATCGCTTGCAGACGTGGACCCGCCTCCGCCGGCGCAGGCTGCGCGGCGGCGCGGCGCCGCTCGCCGCGGATTTATCCACATGATGCCGTCCAGAACGCCTTGCCGCCGCTGCGCTTCGATGCCGCTCGCCGTACTGCCGGCCCTGCTGCTCGCTGGCTGCGCCGTGGGTCCGAATTACGTGCGCCCGAGCGTCGAGACGCCAGCCTCGTTCAAAGAGCTGCGCGGCTGGAAACCCGCGCAACCGCAGGATCAGTTGCCGCGGGGCAGTTGGTGGGCGGTGTACGGCGACGCGGATCTCGATGCGCTGATGGCCCGGTTGAACGCGGCCAATCAGACGATCGTGCAAGCCGCGGCGCAATACCGGACCGCGCAAGCGCTCGTGGCGTCGGTGCGCGCGGGTTTGTTCCCGGCCGTGACCGCCGCCGCCGCGGCGACGCGTTCGCACGCCAGTACGGCTCGAAGCGCAGCGTCCTTTGGGGCCGGCAGCGCCGGGACGGCGGCCGGAGGCGCGGTGACGGTGGATTCGGCGAACCTCGACGCCAGTTGGGAAATCGATCTGTGGGGCAAATTGCGGCGCGAGACCGAGAATGCCCGCGAGAACTTCCAGGCAAGCGCCGCCGATCTCGGCGCCGTGCGTTTGAGCGTGCAGGCGGCGCTGGCGTCGGACTATTTTCAGTTGCGCACGGCCGACGAGGAGATTCGAGTATACGCGGCCAACCTCGCCGCACTGCGCCGCTCGCTGCGGATCGTCCAAAACCAGTTTGCCGTCGGCGTCGCCGGCCGGGCCGATGTCGCGCAAGCGCAGACGCAGCTGCAGTCGACTGCGGCGGCGGCGGCCGATCTGAACATTCAGCGCGCGCAGCTCGAGCATGCGATCGCCGTGTTGATCGGCAACGCACCGGCGGATTTCTCGCTGCCGCCCGCGGCGTTTAACGTCAAGGCGCCGAATATTCCGATCGAAGTGCCGTCGGCGTTGCTGCAGCGCCGGCCCGACATCGCCGCCGCTGAACGCCGCGTGGCCGCGGCGAACGCCAACATCGGCGTCGCCGAGGCGGCGTACTTTCCGGCGCTGACGCTGTCCGGTGCATTCGGCTACGAGGGTACGAGTTGGCGCCACTTGATCACGATCGCCGATAACGTCTGGTCCGTCGGTCCGGCGCTGGCGCTCAGCGTGTTCCATGCCGGCGCGCGCCGCGCCGCCACGCAGCAAGCGATCGCAAATTACGCTGCGGGCGTTGCGCTATACCGACAAACGGTGTTGAGCGCCTTCGAGGAGGTCGAGGACGACCTCGTCGCGCTGCATGTGCTCGCCGGCGAACGGACGCTGCAGGATGCGGCAACCAAAGCAGCCGACGAATCAGCGGCGATCACGCTGAATCAGTACAAGTCCGGCTTCGTCAGCTATTTGAACGTCGTCGTCGCGCAAACCACGGCTCTTGCCAACGAACGCGCCTCGCTGAATCTACGCGGCCGGCAGCTCGCCGCGAGTGTCGCGCTGATCAAAGCCCTGGGCGGTGGTTGGCATCCGGATTGATGGACGAACCGCGCAGCTCCCGGCGCCACCAGGCAATCGTGTCGGCCAAGCCCTCCTCCAGAGAGAACCGCGGCGTCCAGCCGAGCTCATCGCGTAACCGGTGGATGTCCGGCACGAGCAACTCGGGTTCGCCGACGGCGGCGG
>JAYTQR010000122.1:0-14053 GCA_043746615.1 Gammaproteobacteria bacterium
CGCAGGAAGGCCTAACTTCATCTTGGGCACCTGGGTCAAGGCGATCATGCGCGCGCTCGATGCCGCCGGCTGCGACGGCGCCGCGCTGGTTGCCGAGGCGGGCTTCGACGTCGACACGCTCGACGTGCCTAATGCGCACTGCCCGCTCGACAAGACTGCGAGCCTCTGGCGGCTGGCGGTCGCGGCGACGGGCGATTCCGCGTTCGGTCTCAAGGTGGCGAGCCACATCAAACATACGACCTTTCACGCTCTGGGCTATGGGCTCAGCGCCAGCTCGACCTTGCGCGAAGCGTTCGAGCGCATCCAACGCTACTGCCGCCTCGTCAGCGACGCTCTCGACGGCGCCTTCCTGCGCATGTGCCGCTCGATGAGCGACCGCAATTACTCGCTGCTGCTGATCGAATTGCGCAGGCCCCAGCCGCCGATCGTGAGCGACTTCGAGGCGCTGCTGCGCGCTCCTTTGTGATTCGATGCTGCCGTGAATCGGCTGAGCTTCGACGCCATCAGCATCGAATCGCCTCGACCGCGCAGCGCTCCGCGAGGCCGCCGTGGCCGGCGAACGCGATCACGGCGTCGCCAACCCGGACGTCGTGTACATCCGGTCCCGACGCCGAAACCACGCCCGCGAACTCCGCTCCCGGGGAGAACGGCAGTGGCGGCTTGATCTGATAGAGACCCTGGACGATCAGGGCGTCGGGAAAGTCGAGCGCGCAGGCCCGCACGTCGACCACGACCTGATCGGGCGCAGGCACCGGGTCGGGGACGGACCCGAGGCTCAACGTCTCGATCGGGCCGAAGGCTTTGCAGAGCAGGGCCTGCGTGGTGCGGGCGTCGTGAGCGCCGATCGGCCGTCAACCGACGCCGGCGGCCGTGCGCGCATAGCGCTGCACGTGCTCGTCGGCGTCGCCCAGCCAGAGCTCGAGCAAGGTGAGCCGTTTGAACCAGCTGCTGATCTGCGCTTCGTCGGTCACCCCGATGCCTCCGTGAAGCTGGACCGCCTGCTGCGCGACGAAGCGGCAGGCCTGCGCCACGCGCGCCTTGCACGCCGCAAGCGTCGCGCCGCGGCGCTCATGATCGCTCTCCCCGGCGACCGTGTGCGCGGCGAGTAAGGCCATCGATCGCATCTGCTCCAGTTCGATCCACATGTCGACCGCGCGATGTTGCAGGGCTTGAAAGCGACCGATCGGTTGGCCGAACTGCCGGCGGGCCTTCAGATAGTCCACCGTCGCGCCGTGTGCGGCCTGGGCGACGCCGACCGCGTCGGCGCAGATCGCGGCAAGCCATAGCCCGCGTAGATCCTGCGCGAGCTCCTCGCCCCCGCCGGGCGCACTCAAGCGCGCTCTTACGGGCACGCGAACGCCGCGCAGCGTGACGTCGGCGGCGTGCTGGCCGTCGAACAGCGGATACGCATGCCGCGTGATTCCCGGGGTGTCGGCCGGCACCGCAAACCAGGCGAGTCCATCGTCGTCGCAACGGGCGCCGACCAGCAAAACGTGGGCGCAGGCGCCTTGCAGCACGAGGCTTTTACGGCCGTCGAGCACGTAGTCCTCGTCGGCGCGCCGCGCGCTCGTCGTGCGCGGAGTGAAATCGAAGCCGCCGTCCGGTTCGAACACCGCGATCGTCCCGATCGCCTCGCCGGTGGCGAAGCGCGGCAGCCAATGCGTTGCGGCCGGACGTTCCGCACACCGTGCCAGCAGGAAGGTCGCGAGGACGCTGCTCGCGAGCACGGGCTCCAGTAACATCGCCGGCGCGATCGCCTGCAGCGCGTGCAAGGCGTCGCGCGGATCGGCGCCGAGCCCGCCGTGGGTCTCCGGCACGAGCAGCGCCGGAATGCCGAGCTCTCCGAGGATCGACCACGCGCGTGCGCTGAAGCCCGCCCCGGCGGCGATCCGGCGGCGTTGCTCGAACGGGTATTCGCGCTCGACGAAGCGCCTGAGCGCGTCGGCGAGCTGCTCTTGTTCGGGAGTGGGCTGCCACTGCAAGCTCATCGGACGTGTCCTCTAGAGTCCCAGCGCCCGGGCCAGGATATTGTGCTGGATTTCGTTCGTTCCGCCGTAGATCGACAGCTTGCGCCAGTTGCCGTATTTCGCGGCGAGCAAGGCCGCGTCCCCTCCGGCGACCGAGTCGCCGTCCGGCTCGAACGCCGCGCGTTCGAACGGCAGGGCGGCGGCGCCCGCGGCGTGCACCTGGCATTCACTGATCCGCTGCAGCAGCTCGCTTCCCAGGATCTTGAGCATCGAGCTCTCGGGTCCCGGCGGGCCCTCGCGTTGGACCAGGCGCAGTTGCGTAATCTCCAGCGCAAGCAGGTCTATTTCGAGCTGCGCGAGGCGGGCCGCGAACAGCGAATCATCGAGCGCGGTGCGTCCGTCGGCACGGGCCTTGGCCGCGAGCTCCCGCAACCGCGCCAGCTCGCGCTTCGCGACGCCCGCCCCCGCGATGTTGCTGCGCTCGTGGCCGAGCAGGAATTTGGCGATGGTCCAGCCCTGGTTCTCCTCGCCCACGCGTTGATCGAGCGGCACGCGCACTGCGTCCAGCCAGACTTCGTTGATTTCGTGCTCGCCGTCCAGGGTGATGATCGGGCGCACGGCGACGCCCGGCGCGTGCATGTCGATGAGCACGAACGAGATGCCCTCCTGCGGCTTGGCCGCGGAGTCGGTGCGCACCAGGCAGAACATCCAGTCCGCGTATTGCGCGAGCGTGGTCCAGGTCTTTTGGCCGGTGATCACGTAGGTGTCGCCGTCCCGCACCGCGCGGGTGCCGAGCGACGCAAGATCGGAGCCGGAGCCCGGCTCCGAGTAACCCTGACACCACCACACCTCGCCGGCGGCGATGCCCGGGAGGTGCCGGTGGCGCTGCGCCTCGGTGCCGAAGCGCATCAGCACCGGGGCGAGCATCTTGAGGCCGAAGGCGATCTGGGGCGGCGCGCCCGCCTGCGCGCATTCATCGTCGAACACGATCTGCTGCAGGTGGCTCCAGCCAGGGCCGCCCCGGTCGGTCGGCCAGCTCGGTGCGCCCCAGCCGCGCCGGTTTAGGATGCGCTGCCAGCGCACGATGTCCTCCTTGTGCAGTCGCTTGTTCGCGTGAACCTTGGCGCTGATCTCGGCGGGCAGCTCCGCGGCGAGGAAGTCCCGGACCTCGGCGCGAAACGCCGCCAGCTCCGGCAGGAAATCGTGGCTCATGCGGCGTACCCGATCACGATGGTTGGCGATTCGCCGAGATCCGCATTGCGGAATTCGGTTCCATGAAATATCGTGCGGATTGTTCGGCCGCGCCCGGTCACTGTCAAGGCGTCGCACACGATGAGCCGAAAGTTCGAGTCCGTCGCGCGGGTCGCGCGCCACCCGCGCGGCGCCGGCGCGAACGGACGTCAGTTCGTGACCGCGCTGGCGCGCGGCCTGCAGGTGCTCGCGTGCTTTCAGCCGCGCGACCTGTCGCTCGGCAACCTCACCATCGCGCAGCGTTGCCGCTTGCCGAAGTCCACGGTCTCGCGGCTGACGCACACGCTCACCACCCTGGGTTACTTGGCCGCCGACGAGGCGAGCGGCCGGTATCGGCTGGGGAGCGCCTCTCTCGCGCTCGGCAGCACGGTGCTCGCGTGCATGGACATCCGTCAGTCGGCCCGGCCCTTGATGCAGGCGCTCGCCGACGCGTCGCAGACGATGGTGTCGCTCGGCGCGCGCGCGCGGCGGTCGATGATCTACGTGGAGAACTGCCGCAGCAGCGCGGCCCTCACGTTGAGCCTAGACGTCGGGTCGCGCATCCCGATCGCCACGACGGCGATGGGCCGCGCGTACCTTGCCGTCGCGGGCGAGCGCGAACGCGCGGCGATCTTCGAGGATCTCGCGGCGCTCGACCGGCGGGCCTGGCCGGCGCTCAATCGTCGTATCGGCAAGGCGCTCGACGAGGCGCGTACGCTCGGCGTGGCCTGCTCGTTCGGCGACTGGCAAGCCGACGTCAACGCCATCGCCGTCGGTTTCGTTCCCGGCGTCGGTCTGCCGTTGATGGCGATTTCCTGCGGCGGCCCGGCCTATTCGCTCGCACCTGACTTTCTGCTCGGGGAGGTCAGGCCGAAGCTCCTCGCGCTGGTGCGGCGCCTGGAGTGCGCGCCGGCCAGTCGAGAAGCGCGAACTCGCACCTGAGGCAACGGATGCTTTTGCCCGCCGAGTTCGGCACACTAGGGGGCGATCGCGTTCGATCCGACGTTCCGCGGCGCGGTACGCGCGGCCCGCAGTCGGACTCGTTCACAATCCGGGAGCCAGCATGAGCAGCGTCCACGTCTCGAAGCTTGGGGACGTCACCGTCCTCGAACTCGACAATCCCCCCGTCAACGGCTTCGGTAAACAGCAGCGGCGTGCGCTCGTCGAGCACATCGACGCCGCGGCGGCCGACCCGGCCGTGCGGGGCATCGTGGTCACCGGAGCGGGCGGCTTGTTCTCCGGCGGCGCGGACATTCGCGAATTCGGCCAGCCGGAGGCGCTCGCTTCGCCGCGCCTGTTCGACGTGATCGCGGTGGCGGAAGCCTGCCCGAAGCCGGTCGTCGCGGCGATCAACGGCACCTGCATGGGCGGCGGTCTCGAGTTTGCGCTCGGCTGTCACGGGCGCGCGGCGCTCGCCGACGCTTTGGTGGCATTGCCCGAAGTCAAGCTCGGACTGCTGCCGGGCGCCGGCGGCACCCAGCGGCTGCCGCGCGCGGTGGGCCTCGAACACGCGCTGAACATGATCGTATCCGGCGAGGCGGTGCCGGCGAGAATCCTGGCCAAGACGGCGTTGTTCGACGCCGTGGTCGAGCGGGACGTGGTCGCCGCGGCGGCGGCAGTCGCGCGCCAGCTGGCGGACGGCGACCGACCCACTCCGAGGCTGCGCGACCGCACCGCCGATCAACCGGACGGCGAGGCCCTGATCCAATTCGTGCGCGCCGCCGTGCAAGCGCAGTTTCCGCGCGAGCCGGCGCGATTGCAGTGCGTGGAGGCGGTGGCGGGCTCGCTCAAGCCCTTCGACGAGGGCATTCGGCAGGAACGAAACCTGTTCGCGATGCTGATGGCGACGTCCGAATCGCAGGCGCTGCGGCACGCGTTCTTCGCCGAGCGCGCCGCGTCGAAGATCGCCGACGTGCCGGCGGACACACCGACCCGGCGCATCGCCAAGGTCGGCGTGATCGGCGCCGGTACGATGGGCGGCGGCATCAGCATGAGCTTTCTCAATGCCGCCATTCCTGTGGTGCTGGTCGAGTCCGAGCAGCCGGCGCTGGATCGAGGCGTGGCGACGATCCGCGGCAACTACGAGCAGTCGGCCAAGAAGGGCAGACTCAAGGCGGAACAGTTGGC
This sequence comes from Gammaproteobacteria bacterium, assembly GCA_043746615.1. Taxonomy (GTDB): domain Bacteria; phylum Pseudomonadota; class Gammaproteobacteria; order Steroidobacterales; family Steroidobacteraceae; genus Bog-1198. The sequence continues at coordinate 5,325 of JAYTQR010000122.1, forward strand.
GGAACGCATGGCCTTGCTGCGGCCGACACTCGACTTCGGCGCACTCGCCGACTGCGATCTCGTGATCGAGGCCGTGTTCGAGAACATCGACGTCAAGCGTGCGGTGTTCGGGCGGCTCGATGCCGTCGCCAAGCGAGGCGCCATCCTCGCCTCCAACACCTCGACCCTCGACCTCGATGCGATCGCGGCGGCCACGCGCCGCCCCGAGGACGTCGTCGGCATGCATTTCTTCAGTCCGGCCAACGTGATGCGGCTGCTCGAGGTGGTGCGCGGCCGGGCGACCGCCAAGGACGTTCTGGCGACGGTCATGAAGCTCGCCAAGACCATCCGCAAGACGGCGGTCGTCGCGCGAGTCTGCGACGGATTCATCGGCAACCGCATGATCGAGCACTACGGCCGCATGGCGGGCTTCCTGGTCGAGGAGGGCGCGAGCCCGCAGCAGGTGGACCGCGCGCTCGAGGCCTGGGGCATGGCGATGGGCCCGTTCCGGATGGCGGACCTTGCCGGCAACGACATCGGCTGGGCGATACGCAAGCGACGCTATGTCGAGAAGCCGCGGGTCCGCTATTCGCGCCTCGCCGACCGGCTGTGCGAGCAGGGTCGGTTCGGACAGAAGTCGGGCAAGGGCTGGTATCGCTACGAGACCGGTCGGCGCGATGCGCTGGCGGATCCCGAGGTCGACGCGCTGATCGCCGCGTACCGCGCGGAGCTCGGCGTGGCACCGCGCCGGATCGGGGATGAGGAGATCGTCGATCGCTGCGTGTACGCTTTGGTGAACGAGGGCGCGCGCCTGCTCGCTGAGGGCGTCGCCCAGCGAGCCTCCGACATCGACATGGTGTATCTCGCCGGCTACGGCTTTCCGGCCTGGCGCGGCGGTCCGATGCGCTATGCGGATCAAGTCGGCTGGCACATGGTGGTGCGGCGCATGGCTCAATTCGCCGCGCAGCCGGGCGGGGATGCCGAGTTCTGGCGGCCCGCGCCGTTGCTGGAGGAACTCGCGATGCAGGGCATGGGCCTGGAGGCGCAGTCTGCCAAGAGGAACGTTCCGTGACCGAAGCCGTGATCGTCTCGACTGCCCGCACGGCGCTCGCCAAATCCTGGCGCGGGGCGTTCAACCTCACGCACGGGGCCACCCTCGGCGGACACGTCGTTCAGGCGGCCGTCCGGCGCGCCGGCATCGAGCCCGCGGAGATCGAGGATTGCCTCATCGGGTGTGCGCTGCCGGAGGGTGCGACCGGCGTCAACATCGCGCGCCAGATCGCTCTGCGGGCGGGCCTTCCGGTGACCGTGGCGGGCGCGACGATCAACCGCTTCTGCTCCTCGGGTCTGCAAGCCATCGCCATCGCGGCGCAGCGCGTCATCGTCGATCAAGTGCCGATCCTGGTGGCCGGCGGCGTCGAGTCGCTGTCCTGCGTCCAGAACGACCGCGCCAACAGGCACATGCTGCACGAGCGCTGGCTCGAGGAGCACAAGCCCGCGATCTACTGGACGATGCTGCAGACGGCCGAAACTGTCGCGAAGCGGTACGGGATCTCGCGGCAGGCACAGGATGAATACGGCGCACGCAGCCAGCAGCGGGCCGCGAGCGCGCAAGCGGCCGGTAAGTTCGACGAGGAAATCGTCCCGATCACGGTGCGAGCGAGCGTCGCCGACAAAGCCACCGGCCAGTTCGTCAGTCGCGAGGTCACGCTGCGCGCCGACGAAGGGATACGTGCCGATACCACCTACGAGGCCATCGCCAAGATTCGCCCGGCGCTGCCGGGAGGAGTGATCGCTGCCGGCAACGCCAGTCAGTTCTCCGACGGCGCCTCGGCTTGCGTGGTGATGAATTCGAAGCTCGCCGAGCAGCGCGGCATCGCGCCGCTCGGCGCGTTTCGCGGCTTCGCCGTGGCGGGCTGCGAGCCCGACGAGATGGGTGTCGGGCCCATCTATGCGGTTCCCCGGCTGTTACAGCGGGCCGGGCTCACCGTGCAGGACATCGGGCTGTGGGAACTGAACGAGGCGTTCGCGGTGCAGGTCCTCTACTGCCGCGACCAGCTCGGGATACCGGACGATCGGCTGAACGTGAACGGCGGCGCGATCGCCGTCGGCCATCCCTACGGCGTGTCGGGAGCGCGACTGGTCGGACATGCGCTGATCGAGGGCAAGCGCCGCAGCGTGAAGTACGTCGTCGTGACCATGTGCATCGGCGGCGGGCAGGGTGCGGCGGGCTTGTTCGAGGTGCTGTGAAGCCATGACATCGACCGTGCAGGGACTCTTCGATCTGTCCGGGCGCCGGGCGCTCGTGACCGGCGGCTCGCGCGGCCTCGGCTTGCAGATCGCGCAGGGACTCGCCGAGATGGGCGCGAAGCTCGCCTTGGTCGCGCGCAAGGCCGATGAACTCGACCGGGCGCGCGACCATCTGCGCGGACTGGGGTTGGATGCGCAGGTCTTCGCGGCTGACCTTGCGCGCCGCGAGTCCATCGCGCCGCTGGTGCAGAGCGTGCAGGCGGCGCTCGGTGGCATCGACATCCTGATCAACAACGCCGGTACCGCCTGGGGGGCACCGGCGGAAGAGTATCCCGACGACGCTTGGGACAAGGTCATGCGCCTGAACGTCGACGCGGTGTTCTTCCTCAGCCGAGAAGTCGGCCGACGCTGCATGATCGCGCAAGGCCGGGGCAGCGTGGTCAACATCGCATCCATCGCCGGCCTGCGCGGCAACCCGCCGTCCATGCGCACGATCGCCTACAACACATCCAAAGGCGCGGTGGTCAATTTCACGCGCGCGCTGGCGGCCGAATGGGGCCGCTACGGCATTCGCGTCAATGCGATCCTGCCCGGCTTCTTCGACACCAAGATGGCGGCCGGGCTGCTGGCCGTCATGCGCGACGAGATCATCTGCCGGGCGCCGCTCGCTCGCATCGGCGGCGAACAGGATTTGATGGGGGCGGCCGTCTTTTTCGCGAGCGATGCCTCGCGCCATGTCACCGGGCAGTGCCTCGCCGTCGACGGCGGCGCGAGCGCCGTTTGAGCATGAGCGAGCAAAATCTGCGCTGCGTCCTTGCCGAGCGCCCGACGGGCTGGGTCGAGGCGCGACATTTCCGATTCGAGCGCGCGCCGCTGCCCGATCCCGGCGACGGCGAGGTGCTGGTGCGCAACCGCTGGCTGTCGCTCGACCCGTACATGCGCGGCCGCATGTCCGAGGTCAAGTCGTACGCCGATCCGGTGGCCTTAGGAGCGGTGATGGTCGGCGGTACGGCCGGCGAGGTGATCGCCTCGCGCGATGCTCAATTCAAGCCCGGGGACGAGGTGGTCGGCATGCTGGGCTGGCAGCTGTACGGCGTCGCGGCGGCGCGCATGCTGCGCAAGGTCGACACGCGGCAAGTGCCGCTCGCGGCGTACTTGGGTCCGGCCGGCATGCCAGGCGTCACGGCCTGGTACGGGCTCAACGCACTCTGCGCGCCGAAGGCGGGAGAGACCCTCGTGGTGACGGCGGCGGCCGGCGCCGTCGGCAGTGTCGTCGGACAACTCGCCAAGGCCAAGGGCTGCCGCGTGGTGGGCGTCGCGGGCGGTGAGCCGAAGTGTCGTTACGTCGTGCAGGAGCTGGGTTTCGACGCTTGCGTCGACTACAAGGCGGGCGATCTCATCGCAAATCTGAAGGCCGCGCTGCCGCGCGGAGTGGATTGCCTGTTCGAGAACGTCGGCGGCGAGATCTTCGACGCGCTCCTCGCGAGGACGAACGCGTTCGGTCGCATCGCGCTCTGCGGCATGATCGCGGACTACAACGCCACCGACCCTTTTCGCATGAAGAACGTCCGCGCGGTGCTGATCAACCGGCTGATGATGCAAGGCTTCATCGTCTCCGATCACATGGACCAATGGCCGGCGGCCATGCAGGAGCTCTGCCGCATGCTCGCCGCGGGCCAGCTCAAGTACCGCGAGACCGTCGCGCAAGGGCTCGAGAGCGCGCCCGAGGCCTTCATCGGCTTGCTGCAGGGTCGCAATCTCGGCAAGCAACTGGTGAAGCTCGTCTGAAGGGAACCGCCATGGGAGCCGACACACGCGAGGTGTCTCCCGCGTTGACGTTCGACGCGTCGGCTCTCGCCGAATATCTGCGCCGACATCTGCGGGATCTGCACGGGCCGCTCAGCGTCGCGCAGTTCGAGGGCGGTCAGTCCAACCCGACTTACCTTCTCACCGCCGCGGACGGCCGGCGCCTCGTCTTGCGGCGCAAGCCGCCGGGCAAGTTGCTGCCGTCGGCCCACGCGGTGGATCGGGAGTTTCGCGTGATGCGGGCTCTCGGCAACGGCGGCTTTCCGGTTCCGCAGATGCGCCTGCTGTGCCTGGAGGAGGGCGTGATCGGCACGCCGTTCTACGTGATGGACTTCGTCGAGGGCCGAATTCTGTGGGATCCTTTCCTGCCCGGCATGCCGCCGGCCGGCCGCGCGGCGATATACGATGAGATGAATCGCGTGATCGCCGCCTTGCACGGGCTCGATCCTGCGGCGCGGGGTCTCGCGGATTACGGAAAGCCGCGCGACTACATTGCCCGCCAGATCGCGCGCTGGACGCAGCAATATCGCGCGAGCGAGACGGAAACGATTCCGGCGATGGATAAGCTCATCGACTGGTTGCCGGCGCACGTTCCGCCGGGCGACGAGACGGCGATCGTGCACGGCGACTATCGCATCGACAATGTCGTGTTCGATCCGGCGCGGCCGCGTATCCTGGCAGTGCTCGACTGGGAACTGTCGACTCTAGGACATCCCTTGGCCGACTTTGCCTACCATTGCATGGTGTGGCGCCTCGAGCCGGGGCAGTTCCGCGGGCTGGCCGGCGGCGATCTGCGGGCGCTCGGGATTCCCGCCGAGGCCGACTACGTCGCCCGCTACTGCGAGCGGACCGGACGCGCGACCGTGTCGGCCGGCGACTGGGAGTTCTACATGGCGTTCAACATGTTCCGGCTCGCTGGCATCTTGCAGGGCGTGTTGGCGCGGGCGCTGCAAGGCAACGCCTCGAGCGCTCATGCTCTCGACGCGGGCCGCCGTGCGCGGCCGCTAGCGCAGGCCGCCTGGGCGCAGGTTGAGCGCGTGTTCGGACACTGAGCGAGAAGGAGCACTGCATGGAATTCGGCTACAGCGACAAGGTCCGCGTCCTGCAAGAGCGCGTCGACGTGTTCATGCACGCGCACGTCTACCCGAACGAGGCGCGGTTCTTCGCCGAAGTCGAGACGAACCGCAAGTCGGGCAACGCCTGGCGGCCGACCCGGGTAATCGAAGAGCTCAAGACCGAAGCGCGCCGGGCAGAGTTGTGGAACCTCTTTCTGCCGGAGTCGGAGCGCGGCGCGGGCCTGAGCAACCTGGAGTACGCACCGCTGTGCGAGATCATGGGCCGCTCGCACATCGCTCCGGAAGCGTTCAATTGCTCGGCGCCGGACACCGGCAACATGGAAGTGCTCGAGCGCTACGGCACCGCCGAGCAGAAGGCGCGCTGGCTCGAGCCGCTATTGCGTGGCGAAATTCGCTCCGGTTTTGCGATGACGGAGCCGGGCGTGGCCTCGAGCGACGCGACCAACATCCAGTCGAGCATTCGCCGCGACGGCGACCACTACGTCATCAACGGCCGCAAATGGTGGACGTCGGGCGCCAACGACCGGCGCTGCCAGGTGCTCATTTTCATGGGCAAGACCGCTCCCGATCACGCCGATCGCCACCGCCAGCAGTCGATGATCCTGGTGCCAATGGACACACCCGGGGTCGAGGTCCTGCGTAATCTGACCGTGTTCGGCTATGACGATGCCCCGCACGGCCACGCCGAAGTCCAGTTCGCGGACGCGCGCGTGCCGGTCGCCAACCTGCTGCTCGGCGAGGGCAGGGGCTTCGAGATCGCGCAGGGTCGCCTCGGGCCTGGGCGCATCCATCACTGCATGCGACTGATCGGAATGGCCGAGCGAGCCTTGGAGTCGCTGTGCAAGCGCGCGCTGGCGCGCACCGCGTTCGGCCGGCCGGTCGCCGATCAAGGCGTGACGCGAGAGCGGATCGCCGACGCCCGGCTGATGATCGACCAGGCGCGCCTGCTGGTATTGAAGACAGCGGACATGATGGATCGTGTCGGCAACAAGGCGGCGCGCAAGGAGATCGCGATGATCAAGGTGGTCGCGCCGAACATGGCTTGCCAGGTCATCGACTGGGCCGTGCAAGTGCACGGCGGCGGCGGTGTCAGCGATGACTTCGGCCTCGCCTACGCCTATGCAGGCGCCCGCAGCTTGCGCCTCGCCGACGGACCCGACGAGGTGCATCGCGACCAGATCGCCAGAATCGAGCTCGCCCGCTACAAGCCGCGGCACTGACGTCGTGCCATCCAAGAGATTCGCGCCATGATCACCGTGCATCATCTCAACGACTCGCGCTCACAGCGCATCCTGTGGCTGCTGGAGGAACTCGGCGAGCCGTACGAGGTTCGCCGTTACAGCCGTGACGTGTGGGGTGCGAATTGCTAAGTCGTGGCGCGAGAGGCGGTGTGCGAGCATCTTGCGCCCCAGTGCGGTCATTGTAGGTTGAGTTCAGCCTGCGCGAACAGGTACCGAAACAAGAGGGATGCGGAGGCCCTACATTCCCCGAGCCTCACGCAGCTGGCGTGACTCGGTTATGCTTCGCGTTCTATTCGAAAACTCGAATTGGCAAGCGGCACCGGGATCTCGTTAGGATCAGCGCATGCCGTGGAAGCCGCGAATTTTTTTAGCGCTCCTCGTAGCGAGCATGGGTTGCTGGCTTGAACGGCAGGCGGCGGCGACTCGTGTTTACTGACCCGGAACGCCGTACACTTGCGGTCCTCGCCAAAGATGCTCCGAGACCTCGATCCGCTCGTTTCCCCGGCGACACTATTGCGTTGGCATCGGGATTCGGTAGTGCAGAAATGGACGTTTCTCGATCGACGCGCGCCTGGTAGGCCACGCACCAAGATAGACATTGAACAACTCGTTGTACGAATGGCCAGCGAGAATTCCAGTTAGGGCTACACACGCATTCACGGTGCGTTGCTAAATCTCAGTATCAAGATCGGGCGCGGTACGATCCGCCGCATTCTCAAGGATCATCTGATCGAACCGGCGCCGGCTCGCGGACGGCGAATTCCCTGGTCGGATTTCCTGAGAGCGCACTGGACGGCGATCGCGGCCAGCGACTTCTTTAGCGTCGAAGTCTGGGGTTAGCGGGGGCTGGTCACACATTACATCCTCTTTGTGATTGATCTGGCTACACGGCGCGTCGTCATCGCCGGCATCACGACGAACCCGAATGAAGCGTGGATGTTGCAAATGGCTCAGAATCTGACGGATACCGAGACCGGTATGCTCCAGCATTTCGGACATTTCGCGCGCGCGAGGGCGTGCACGTGATTCGGCTGCCGCCGCAATCACCGAGTTTGAATGCATTTGCAGAGCGGTTCGGCCAATCTATAAAGAGCGAATATCTATCGAAACCGATTCCGATCGGTGTGCCGATGCTCCGGCGTGCGGTGCACGAGTACCTGGAGCACTATCATCTCGCGAGCGCAACCATCAAGGCCTCGGCAATCAATTGATCGTACCGTTACGCGTTTCACTGTCAATGTCGGAGCGCATTGACTGCCGAACGCGCTTGAGCGAAATGCTCAACTTCTACCAACGAGCGGCGGCATAAATGCGTCGGAGTTGTTGAATATGAGGATGCGCTGATCGAATTACTGCGGAGGGCGGTCTATAAACTCGAACGGTACGCGGCGGGGACCCCAAAGTTTCGGGTTAAATTGGGCTGAGTGGAGTTTGTCGCACGTGTAAGCCGTGCATTGACAGGCGTCATCAATAAGCTTACACTTTGTTGGTGCTGAAGAGTTTCAGGAACAAGGCGCTTGCCGAGCTGTGGTCGAGCGGATCAAGTCGGAAAATCGACAGCAGGTTGCATGAACGGATCCTGCGTAGGCTGGACAGATTGGACGCCGCGACTTCGGTGCAGCAGATGGATTTGCCAGGGTTTGATTTCCACGCGCTGCATGGAAAGCCCCAGCGCTACTCTGTGCACGTCAATGGGCCCTGGTGCCTGACGTTTGAGTTTGCACGCGGGGACGTGCTGCGTGCGGATCTAGAGCAATACCATTAGCTGGAGAACGCGTATGGTCGAAGTCGTTGCCAAACGGAATCCGAAGCGCTGCCCTACCCATCCCGGTGCGCTGCTTCGCGAAGATATACTGCCGGCGCTGAAGCTGCCCAAGACGGCGATTGCGGATGCGCTCGGGATTTCGCGCCAGCACCTATATGACATCCTGCGTGAGCGTAAGCCGGTCTCTGCCGAGGTCGCGGTGCGGCTTGGTGCCGCCTTCGGGAATGGCGCTGACGTGTGGCTGCGCATGCAGGCCGCCTATGACGCATGGCAGGCCTCGCGCAAGGTCGACGTCAGCAAAGTTCCTCGCCTCGCCGCGTAACGACATCGAAATCTGTGCCTGTGCCGGACTTAGGTATGTTTGCTTGGGATTAGGCCGATGCTTGCGGGATTTTTGCGTGCCTCAGTGCTGCTTCTTTATGCGCCGTCGTGACAAATGCAACGGTATCTCGGCGGCGATGGCTACGCAACTCTCTGATACTCAATCAATAATAAATTGCACTAGTGTCCGGTGAAAATCATAGTAGATTCAATTGGTTGCTCGGAAGCTCTGCATCGATATTGTAGGTCGCGCAGGAAAGAGCTTCGTTTGCAGGCATTTTCTCGAAAAGC
>JAYTQR010000123.1:0-4592 GCA_043746615.1 Gammaproteobacteria bacterium
CTGGCGGCATGCGGAAAGGCCGGAGGATCGGACAGCCCGGTGCTAGCCGCGGGCGTTGGCGGCGCACGTGCGCACGGCGAGGCTGAGGTGCAGCGGGAGATCTTATATGCGGCGCACGAGCCACACGATCAGACAAATGACTAAAATGGTTCCGAGAATGCCGCCGATATACATAGGAGTCTCCGTTGGTGCGTTCGGCTGAATTACATACCCATTCACGCCCGGCATCTGGACGCCGCCGCACTTAGCCGTTCTCGCCGGCGGCTGCGCGCGAAACCCGCAACGCCGGCAGACGCGTCGGGGCGCGTGCCTTTAGTGCCCTCCAAGCGATTTGCATGGTGTACGCCCTAGAAGTGCGGCCCACCTCGGCCTAACAACGCTTCGGTGAATCCTGTCGAGATTTCGAATCGTTCCGCGGGCAATGATTGCTGCTCGATACGCGTGACGACATCCTCGTGGTCGGGGCGGCCGCCGGCGATATTGCGATGCCGCACTGGAAAGCCGTCTAACTTGCCATACAGAATCAGCGCCGACGATGTGGCGCGCTGCATTTGTGGGATCGCCGAGACGATATTCGCCGCAATGGCCGATCCTGCGTGCGCGGCCGCGACGAGCTCCGCGCCGCCGGGCAAGCTGCCCTGCGGCGCGACGCAGTCTTCGGATTGCAGCTTGCCGTCGCGAAATGCTTGCCAGACTTCGCAGCCATAGGCCCCGACCGTTTCGTGGCGGCCGGTGTCCTTGAGGGTGAAGTCGTGGGGTTTTTGCCGGGCGTTCCTCATCGCCTGCATTCTGGCGTCCATGCCGGACATCTTTGCCTGCAAGGCGGCTTTATCCAATTTGTAATATTCGCGCTTCGAGATATTGACGCTCCACAGCGAGCCGCCACGCATCAGGTCCTACGCATAGACGATCTGCTTGTGGCGCAATGGACCGTTCGGCACGCTGCCCGACGCGTGAGTATGCACGGAGTCCGGCGGAGCTGCGGGTTATAGTCGATGACAAGACCGGCACGCACCGTCAAATTGATTTGGTCAAAATGGTCACGGGTCTGACGGCGCGCGTATTCGGCGCTGGAAATCGGCAGGGCCGCGCGAACCGAGCGCGCGCCAGCGCCACAATGCGTCCGTCAAATAGATCGCGACGCCCGCCCATACCAAGCCGAAGCCGACGGTGCGGCCAGCGCCGAACGGCTCGTGGAAGAGCCATACGCCCAGAGCCAACACCACGGTCGGCATCGAATATTGCAGGATGCCGAGCAGCGATAACGGGATGCGGCGCGCCGCGGCGGCGAACAGCAGCAGCGGAATCGCGGTTACGGGCCCGGCCGCCACCAGCAAAGCGCGCAGTCCCCAGCCGCCATGGACAAACGCATCGCTGCCGTGGACGCCTTCCCACACGAGATACGTCGATGCCAGCGGAAACAGTGCCGCGGTTTCCAGCGCCAGGCCCTCGAGCGATCCCAACGGCGCGGTCTTGCGCAGCAATCCGTAGATCGCGAAGCTCAATGCGAGCGTCAGTGCAATCCACGGCGGCCGGCCGACCTCGATGGTCATCCACAGGACGCCTGCCGCCGCGACGCCGATCGCCGCCCATTGCGCCGCGCGCAGGCGCTCGGACAACACGGTCGCGCCGACGACGACGCTCATCAGCGGATTGATGTAATAACCCAGGCTCGCATCGACGACATGGCCGTTGTTGACCGCCCAGATATACAGTCCCCAGTTATAAGCGAGCAGCAATGCGCTGCCGGCGAATCGCGCCGCGATGGCCGGTCGGTCGCGCAGCACGCGCAGCCAAGTCCAGCGCCTCAGCAACGTCAACACCAGCAGCATCACCAACAAGGACCAGACCATGCGGTGCGCGAGAATCTGCAGCGGCGGCACCTGCCTCAGCGCGCGGAAATAAAGAGGAAACAATCCCCACAGCAGATAGGCGCCGAGGGCGTACGCTACGCCTCTATTCACGATGGCATCCGCAGATCGCACCTATGACGGTCATTGATCGCGATATTGCCAGAAGACGCCCCAGCGCAGTTCCGGAACTGGGACGAGGCACGCCGCCGGCGGCGGACCATAGGTCCACCGCCGGCGGCACCGTTCGCTCAGAAGCTGTGTTTGTACTGCAGTAAGACCGTCAACGGCTGCAACGTCGCCACCTGCGGGATGACACTGCCTGCGCTGTCGTATTGGGCGTAGCCGACGTAGCCGATGTCGCCCAAATTCGGTTTTGCGTTCGTCAGGTTATGGATATTGAGCGACACTTCGGTAGGTCCGCGGTCGATTCCGAAGCGCAAGTTCGCAAGAGAATAGCCCGGACGCGTCGACTCGGCGCCGCCGCCGCCGTTCAGCAACGACACGCTATTGCCGGTATAGCTGTAATCGGCGGCGACGAAGCCGTTGGTCGCGACGCTGATCGGCCGGCTATACACGGAGCCGACCGATGCGGTCCAGGCGGGCGTGCCCAGAATGCGCGATCCCGGCGCAATACCGACGATGTTGAGAGCGCCCGGATCGTTGATGTCCGTTTTCTCGTAGCCGCCGCCGAACCTCAGCGTCAACGCCGGCGTCAGATTCCCGGAAATTTCGAACTCGCCGCCGTTGATCCTGGCCGAATTGCCGTTGATGTCGAAATACGCACCGCAGGGCAGGGCGATTTGTTGCTGCAGATTCCGCCAGTCGATATGGAAGAGCGCTGCGGACAATAGCAGTCCGGGACGCGGGAATTGAATCTTCGTACCGAGCTCGTAGCTCCACAGCGTATCGGATTTCAATTGGGTGATGTCCGTGACCGGCAAAGCCGGCAGCGCGCAGAACGCCAGGGCCGCCTGGGCGCCGCCGGCGCGAAAGCCTTTCGATCCCGACGCATAGATCATCGCATCCTCGCTGAGCTGGTAGGCGAACTCAACCTTCGGGTCGAAACCGCTCTGACTGTTGTGCTGCGGGTTGCTCGGCGTCGGCCCGAAATTCATGAAGCCGTCGGCGGTAAAGTCGGCGTCTTGTCTCAGCCAGTATTGGCGTGCGCCTAGGGTCAACGTGTATTTCCGCAAAAACTTGTAATACAACTCGCCGAAGACGGAGTAATCCTTCTGCCGACCCGGATTGTTCTGCTGCCACATGACGTCGTTCGGCCAGGGGCCGACGACCGTATTGGTGGCCGTGGCCGCGACCAAACCGTTCGCCGAGATCGGCGGAATATAAAAACGCGTGTTGGTGCTCGAATAGAACAGACCGAAGATGCCGCTGATGTTGTGCACCGGATCGAAAGCGACGCGCATTTCCTCGGTGATCTGATTGTGGTAGTGCTCGCCGTCCCAAAGAAACGGTTGGGCGGGCAGGCCGCTCACTTGATAGTAGCTCGATAGGATCTGCTGCGTGCCGTAGGTCGAGTCCTCGATATCCTGCGTATGACGGTAGAAATAACTCGTCGAGGACACGAAATTCCAGCCTGAACCCCGGTAATTGAGGTCGAGCGATGGTAGCGCCCAGTCGTCCTTCGCGCGCGGCTGCACGTCGAACGCTCGATTCAGGGTGTACACCGGCGTGAAGGAGGGCAAGGGCGCGAACGTCGCCGGGAAACCGTGGTCAGTGGTGTTCTGAAACATGATGCGCAGCCGCGCGAAGAAATTGTCCGATATCTTCCAGCGCGCGGACAACGACCCGCCGTAGGTGCTGACCGCTCCTTGATTGCCGACGCTGTGCCGGGGCACCGCGAGGAACGGGTCCGCGGTCGCGGGACTCGTGGGGTCGGGGTATGTGCGCGTGAGATAGCCGGCGTCGTGATTGACGAATAAAACCGTGCGCACCGCCAGTACGTCGGGCGCAAGCACGAGATTGCCGATGATATCGCCGCCGCCGTCGGCGCTGCCCCCGCCGGACGTGAGTCCCGCCTGCGCCATGACGCTGAGTTCATTCTTGGACAGATTGGGTTTCTTGGTAATCAATCGCACATTGCCGCCCAGCGAACTCTCGCCGAACAAAGTACCTTGGGGCCCCTTGAGTACCTCAATATTGTCGATATCCAACACGCGCGGGTCGACGGAACCCGGTACCGGCGTGTCGTCGATGTAAAAGCCGGTCGCTCCCGCGGTGCCGAAGAGGTTTTGGCCGGTAATACCGCGGATTGCGATGGTGCGCGCATCGGCGATGCCCGTCGGCCCGCCGCCGTACGCGAAGGACACATTGGGCGTCTTCGTCGCGTAGTCGTTGAACGATTGAATGTTGTAGCTCTGCAGCACCGCGGCGGTGAATACGGTGATGCTCTCCGGAACCTTGGCGAGCGGCTCCGAGCGCTTGCGGGCGGTGACCATGATCGTTTGCAGGGTGGCGCTATCTGGCGCCGCCGCTGCAGTGTCCCCCGCGGCTCCCGGCGCGCAGCCCCATTGCCCCAAAAAAACCAGTCCCGCGAGCACGGTTGGAACGCCCAACGGCGGCACCGATCGACGATGACGCTGCATTTTCATGGTTCTTGTTCTCCCTGATCTGTCTGCGATCGAACGCCGCGCGTCGACGGCTAAGCGAAGGCAAGCATTGTTCGCCGATCGCCACCGGAAATTGTTGAGCTTTTTCGACAAGTACTTGAGAATATTCGACGAT
>JAYTQR010000124.1:0-12575 GCA_043746615.1 Gammaproteobacteria bacterium
CGGCACGGTCATCTCCGATGAAGTCGGCTTGTCGCTCGAGAAGGCGACGCTGAACGATTTGGGCGAAGCCAAGAAGATTCTGGTGGAGAAAGAGAACACGACCATTATCGACGGTCACGGTAAGGCCTCGGACATCAAGGGCCGCGTCGACAGCATTCGCGCCCAGATCGAGGAAGCGACCTCTGACTATGACAAGGAAAAACTGCAGGAGCGCGTTGCCAAGCTCTCCGGCGGTGTGGCCGTGATCAAAGTCGGTGCCGCCACCGAAATCGAAATGAAGGAAAAGAAGGCGCGCGTCGAAGACGCACTGCACGCGACTCGTGCGGCCGTTGAAGAAGGCGTGGTCCCGGGCGGCGGTGTCGCTCTGGTCCGTGCGTTGAAGGCCATCGAGAAGCTGGTCGGCAAGAACGAAGATCAGACCACGGGCATCAAGATTCTGGCCCGCGCGCTCGAAGAACCGCTGCGCCAGATCGTCAGCAACGCCGGCGAAGACGCGGCGGTCGTACTGAACCGGGTCCGCGAGGGCAAGGGGACGTTCGGCTACAACGCGGCGACCAACGAGTACGGCGACATGATCGAAATGGGCATTCTGGACCCGACCAAGGTCACGCGCCTCGCGCTGCTGAACGCCGCCTCCGTGGCGGGTCTGCTGCTGACGACCGAAGTGATGGTCGCGGAATCGCCGAAGGAAGAGGAGCATGCGCACGGCGCTCCGGGCGGCATGGGCGGCATGGGCGGCATGGACATGTAAAGCTGCGGCTTCGCGGCGGACTGTCGAAAAGAGCGAGCTTCGGCTCGCTCTTTTTTGTGCACAGGGTTTTCACGCCTACGGCGCTGGTCTGCCGACATGGATGGCGTATTTCTGCCGATTCTCGCGGCACTGTATGGGCGACGCATGGCTCGGTACGGCCCTCGGCCGACACGCCGAGCGCGCGATAGCCGGCCCGAGGATCGCGCCGCGCCACGGTATACTGATGCCACCGTGCTCACATCGCATTCACCCGGCGGCCGCACGCAGTGACGGACTTGCGCATTCGGCCGCTCGATCCTAACGATGCAGCGGCGTTGATCGGCCGTGCCGACGCTCACATGAGCGCGCTGTATCCGCCGGAGAGCAATCATTTCGAGAGCATCCAGGCGCTGCAACTGCCGAATGTGCTGTTTATCGGCGCGTTCGCCGACGATGTCCTGGTCGGCTGCGGCGCCGTCAAAACGCTGTGCGACGACGGCATTTACGGGGAAATCAAGCGTGTTTTCGTCCTTGAGGAACAGCGCGGCAAGGGTATATCGACAGCGCTGATGCGGGTTTTGGAGGCGCATCTCGCGGCGGCGGGTGTGCCATGCGCGCGGCTGGAAACCGGCATCCGGCAGGCCGCGGCGATCGCGTTGTACCGGCGCTTGGGCTATGCCGAAAGAGGTCCGTACGGCAGCTACGTGCGGGACCCCTTGAGCTTGTTCATGGAAAAACCCATTCCGAGTCAGGGTAGACGATGAATCGTCCGGCCTTGGCGCTGGTCCAGGTGCCGGACATCCTGCGCGCATCGGTCGCGCACTGGTGGGAGCGAGCGGCAGAACTCCCCGGCATGAGCGATATCCAGGCGAATCTGCCGCAGTTGCTGTGGGAGGAAATGCCCCGCGTCGTCGCCTGCAGCGAATTCGCCGCGGCAGCGTTGCTGCGCGATCCGGGGTCGTTGAGTTGGCTTGCGCAGCATGATGAGCCTGGCGCCGCGCTCGCGGCAAACGCGACCTACGAACGTGGGGCGGCGGCGGCCACGGGCGCAGCGGCGGCCGAGGCTGTGTTGCGACTCTGGCGGCGCCGCGAAATGCTGCGCATCGCGTGGCGCGCGATCGCGACACGCGCGGGCGTCGCCGAAACGCTGCGCGCGGTTTCGGACTTGGCGGACGCCTCGATCCGGGCGGCGGCCGCGGCCGCAGCGGCAGCATTGGCACCGGTCTTCGGTTCGCCGCGCAGCCGCAGCGGGCAGGTCGTGCCGCTGATCGTGCTCGGATTGGGAAAGTTGGGCGGCCGGGAATTGAATTTCTCGTCCGACGTCGACCTGGTGCTGTTGTTCGCCGAGTCCGGCCAAACCGACGGGCCGCGCGTCCTCGACAACGAGGAGTATTTTCAACGCGTCGGCCGCGAGTTCATTCGCCTGCTCGACGCGCGTACCGAGGACGCGTTCGTGTTTCGTGTCGATATGCGGCTGCGGCCGTTCGGCGACAGCGGCGGGCTCGTCGTGAGCCTCGCGGCCCTCGAGGAGTATCTGCAGGTTCATGGCCGCGACTGGGAGCGCTACGCTTGGATCAAGGCTCGCGCGATCGTCGGTGCGGAGGCATTCGCCGCCACTGACCGCGATTACGTCCGCCCGTTCGTGTATCGGCGGTATCTCGACTTCGGCGTGTTCGAGTCGTTGCGCGATATGAAGGCGCTGATCGCGCGCGAAGTGGCGCGCCGCGACCGGGATTTGGATCTGAAACTCGGTACCGGCGGAATTCGCGAGATCGAGTTCATCGCACAATCGTTTCAACTGGTGCGCGGCGGCAGCGACAAGCGGTTGCAGAACGCCTCGCTGATCGACGTGCTGCCGGTGCTGGCCGGATCGAAGCTGCTGCCGGCCGCGGCCGTCGCTGAGTTGACCGAGGCCTACTTCGTACTGCGCCGGGCGGAAAACGCGATTCAAATGATACGCGACGAACAGACCCACCGCCTGCCGGAATCCGCGGCCGATCGTGCGCGCTTGACCCTGCATCTTGGCTGCGCGGATTGGCCGGCGGCGCTCGGCGTCATCGACCGCGCCCGGGGGCGTGCCGCATGGCAATTCGAGGCATTGGTCTTCGGTGCGCCCGAGGAGCCGCGTGTGGCCGGCGCCGGCTTCGAGTCGTTCGGATCGACCGCGACCAACCTCGGCGAGGAACTCGTGAACAGGGCATTTCCAGCCGGTGATGTATCGGCGGTCGCGGCGTTGCTGGAAACCTATCGTCAGTCGGCTGCGTACCGCAAACTCGACGAGGCGGGTCGCCGGCGTCTGCATGCGATCCTCGGCAGTCTGATCAACGCCGCCGCGACGCGGCCCGCGCCGAGTATCGTAGTCGATCGGGTGCTGCGTATTCTGGAATCGATCGGCGCGCGCTCCTCGTATCTGGCGTTGCTCAAGGAGCAGCCGCCGGCGCTTGCCCGGTTGGTCGAGGTCTGTGCGATCAGCGGTTTTTTGGCGCGGCAAATTTCCGAGTTCCCATTGCTGCTCGACGAGTTGATCGATCCGAAGTTGTTCGACGAACTGCCTTCGCGCGCCGGTTTCGTGCGTGAACTGGCCGCGCGCACCGAGCGCATGCCCGCGGACGATCCCGAGCGCCAGGTCGAAGGATTGCGTCAATTTCAAAAGGCCGCGGTGTTCGCCGTGGCGCTGGCCGACCTGACCGGCCGTCTGCCGTT
Source organism: Gammaproteobacteria bacterium (assembly GCA_043746615.1). Lineage (GTDB taxonomy): Bacteria > Pseudomonadota > Gammaproteobacteria > Steroidobacterales > Steroidobacteraceae > Bog-1198. The sequence goes on from JAYTQR010000124.1 coordinate 3,434, forward strand.
GATGAAGGTCAGCGACCGTTTGACGGATATCGCCGAGCTGATCGTCGGGTGCTGCATGGATTTCGCATGGGCACAAATGACCGGAACGTACGGCGTGCCGTATTGCGGCGACAGCGCAAGCAATCTGCGGGTCGCTCATGTGGCGGTTGCGGGCTACGGCAAACTCGGCGGTCTGGAACTCGGCTACGGATCGGACCTCGATCTGGTGTTCTTGCACGATTCGAGCGGTGAACTCCAATTCACGCGGGGCGCAAGGAGCGTCGACAACGGCGTATTCTTTCTACGTTTGGCGCAGCGCATCGTGCATCTATTGACCATGCACTCGGCCTCCGGCCGTCTCTATGAAGTGGACATGCGTCTGCGCCCGAACGGCAAAGGCGGATTCCTGATGACCGGGATCGACGCATTCGAACGCTACCAGCATCAGGACGCCTGGACCTGGGAGCATCAAGCGCTGCTGCGTGCACGCGGCGTCGCCGGGGACCGAGATCTGTGCGCACGGTTCGAGGCGGCGCGACGCCGCGCGCTCACGCACGATGTGCGCCGCGATACCTTGCGCATCGAAGTCATGGACATGCGGGCGCGCATGCGGCGGGAATTGTCGCGCGCCGGCGCCGGCGAGTTCGATATCAAGCAGGATGCCGGGGGCATCGCGGATATCGAGTTTCTCGTGCAGTATTGGGTGCTCGCCGCGGCGCATCGGCATGCGGAACTCGTGACCTACACTGACAACATTAGGCAACTCGAAGCTCTCGCGCACCTGCAGGTCGTGGATACGGCAACGGCGCATTGGTTGATCGATGCCTATCGCGGCTACCGCGCCGTGCTGCACCGCTTGTCGCTGGACGGAGCGAGCGAACGCGTCGTCGAAGCGTCAGCGCACACCCAAGAGCGCGCGCGAATTCGCCGGATTTGGAACGAGACCTTCGGCGATAACTAGCCGGCGCCGGCGCGCGTTGCACTTCGCCGCTGCGACCGGCAAAATCCGCGCTCATGACACGACAGCGGATAGTGCGCCGGAAGTTCCGGCAAGCGCAGAGGTAGATCATGCCGGCGATGGTTCAAGACGACGCGAAGCATAATTTGACAGTGCCCAACGCGCAACATCGCTACTCCGTGACCGCTGCGGACTTGCCGTTGAGTTGTCCGATGCCGCGCATGTTCTTGTGGGATTCGCATCCGCGAGTGTATTTGGCGATCATGCCGACCGGATGGGCGAAATGTGCGTATTGCGGCGCCGAGTACACGTTGCTGCGCGGCGAATCCTAGGGCTTCGTGGCCGCACTGCGGTAGTCGCTGTACGACTTCTCTTCGACCAAATCCGAGCCCAGCGCCGAGTTGATGCGCCGCTTGATCGCGGCCCGCTCGTCGTTCTCAAAATATACCGCGCGGGCGAGTCGAATGAAATCTTCATCGAAGGCTTGCGCACGCTCCTTGTCGCGAATCTCGTCCTCGATCTTCCAGAGCCGTTCATTGACGGCGAGCAGCGCAACTTCATGAGCCGCGATATCCGCGGCCGCATACCCCGAATCGGCCCAGGTCCGCAGCAGCGCCTCGAGCTCGCGCCTGACGTTGCGCAATTTTCCGGCATCGGTCATACGCCGCGATTTGATGCGCAGAATCGTGATCTTGTCGATCAACTCGCCGGGCGATATGGGTACCGATATCTCGCTCATTGGCGCTCCGCGGCATGGACTTTAAGTAGCGAATATTAGCGAAAATAGGCCGCGCATGCCGGCGCATCGAGAGCCGCGGCGCGAAGGTGATAAACTCGGGCCGAACTTTCCATGTTAGCGGATGAAGGCAGCAGCATGATCACCGACGGCGGCCGCCGCATTGCCATCGCCGGCGGCGCGATGCTCGCTGTTGCGGCTGGATGCGCCGAGCCTTTCGCCGCAGCGGGCGCGCGGATCTTCGAGACGCAATATTGGCGGGCGCGCGGGCAACTCGCCGCCGCCGCCCGCGGCCGCGGTTCGGCGTGGTTCATCAGCGCCGGCAGCGAGTCCTGGGCGCTGCGCCATTACCGCCGCGGCGGATTGATCGCGCGCTTGTGCGCCGACCGGTATCTGTGGGCGGGCGAGGCGCGGGTCCGCGCATTCGCGGAGTGGCGCCTGCTCGCGCTGTTGTGGTCGCGCGGGCTGCCGGTGCCGGAGCCGATCGCGGCGCTCTACCGCCGTGGCTGGCTGACCTATCGCTGCGATTTGATCACGCGGCGCATCCCGCAAGCCGAGCCGCTGAGCGTGCGGCTCGCTGCGGCGCCGCTGCCCGACGTGCAGTGGCGCGCGGTCGGCACGGCGATTGCGCGCCTGCATCGCGCCGGCGTCGACCATGCCGATCTCAACGCGCACAATATTTTGCTCGGCGCTCACGGTGGCGTCAGCGTCATCGACTTCGACCGCGGCCGAATTCGCCCGCCAGGCGCATGGCAGCAACGCAATTTGCGGCGTTTGCACCGCTCGCTCGTCAAGATTGCGGCCGCGCATGCGCAAGGGCGCTTTGCGGCCGCCGACTGGCAAACGCTGATGCAAGGTTACGCAGTCGACGCCGCTGCGTTCGGGCGCGAACGCTGCGACGGTGAATCGAGCGGCCGCGAGTCGCTTTGAAAGCGCAAATGCGCCGCATTTATACCCTGTTGGTTAGCATCGCGTCCCCGCTCGCGTTCGGCGTTCTGCTGTTGCGCGGGCTGCGCGATCATGGCTATTGGCAGGGTTTGGGCGAGCGATTCGGTGGCGGCCGCCGCTTGCAAGGAGCGCAGTGCGTATGGCTGCACGCGGTGTCGCTCGGTGAAGTCGCGGCCGCGGCGCCGATTGTGCGTGCGTTGCGCGCGCGCGAACCGGGGACGCCGATCGTCGTTACGACCTCGACGCCGACCGGGCGGTCGCGTGCGCGCGGCTTGTTTGGCGACGGCATCGACGTGCGGTTCTTGCCATACGACATGCCTGGAGCCGTGTCGCGCTTCTTGAGCAATATTCAGCCGAAACTCGCGATCGTCATGGAAACGGAATTGTGGCCCAACCTGTTTCGCGAATGCGCGCGGCGCAAACTGCCGCTGCTGCTCGCGAGCGCGCGCCTATCGTCAAGGTCAGTGTCGCGGTACCGGCGGTTCGGCGCATTGTTCCGCGGCGTGTTTACCGACAACGTCGTCGTTGCCGCGCAAACGCACGAGGATGCCGAGCGCTTCCGGCGCATCGGCGCTGATCCGGCGCGAGTGCACGTCATCGGCAACGTGAAATTCGATCTTGAACTCGACCCGCGCGGCGCCGAACAGGCGCGCGCCCTGCGTGCGCAATATCTCGGCGGCAGACCCACGTGGATCGCAGGCAGCACCCATCCCGGCGAGGATGCACAAGTACTGGAGGCGCACGCTGCAGTGGCGGCTCGCGTACCGGGGGCGCTGCTGATTTTGGCGCCGCGGCATCCGCAGCGATTCGACGGCGTTGCCGCGCTGTTGGCCCAACGCCATTGCCGGTTCGTGCGCCGCAGCGCCGGCGTACCGGTCCCCGCCGATGCCGGCGTCTTGTTGCTCGATTCGGTCGGCGAACTAGCCGCGTTCTATGCCTGCGCGGAAATCGCCTTCGTCGGCGGCAGTCTGGTGCCGATCGGCGGCCACAATTTACTCGAGCCTGCCGCTCTCGGCATACCGGTGCTGACGGGGCCTTCGGCTGGCAACGGCCCGGAGATTGCCGCCCTATTGTTGCGCGAGGGCGGCGCGCTCGGTGTGGTCGATGCGCACGGACTCGGCGACGCCGTGATCCAGCTATTCGACGAGCCCGAAAGCCGGCGGCGCATCGGCGCGGTCGGCCGCCGGATTGTTGCGGCGCATAGCGGCAGCGTCGCTCGGCTGCTCGAACTAATCGCCACGACTGCATCTACACAATATGTAGTGTTATAGAGCAGTATATCACTTGCCGACCGTACCCGCTTGCGGACGGTACACGGCGTACCGCCATCCCGACAAGCGGGCTCAATAGTTGGGAATCGTCGGGTCGACCTCGTGTGACCACGCCCTGATGCCGCCGCTCAAGTTGTACACGGACCGGAAACCCCGACCCTCGAGAAAGCTCGCGACCTGCAAACTGCGGACTCCGGAATGGCAAATCACCACCGTATCCTTGGCCGGATCGAGTTCGCTCAAGCGATCCGCGATCTGCGCCATCGGCATGTGCAGATGCTCGCAAGGGACCGGGGCGACTACGGTTTCCCAATGCTCGCGGACGTCGATGAGTGTGATCGGGGTGCCGCAGCCACGCCGTTCGAGAAATTGGCGGACGTGCAACTGCTGGACCATCAGAATACGAACCGTTCGGGGGCGGGCGCGCCCAGCAACGCATCAACGACGGACTCAAACAAGCTCTCGCGCAGCCATTCGGATGCCGCTACCCGGCGTACCAGAATCGCCTCCATCGCCGGCGCGATGCCGACCACCGCGAACAATCGGCCGCCGACCTTCAGAGCTTGCTCGAAGCGCGTGTCGTACAGCGGCAACGACCCGGTGACCGCGATCACGTCGTAGACACCGAGCGGCGCCACGCCGAAGGCGTCGCGCGCCTCCAATTCGACGCGAGCGTCCGGCACGGCGCTCAAGTTCGCGCGTGCAATCGCGATCAACTCGGGATGAATATCGATCGATTTCGCCGCTCCGGCGAGCAGACTCAGGCACGCGCAGAGGTAGCCCGTGCCGGTGCCGATTTCAAGTACGGCGTCGTTCGGCTCGATCGCCAGGGATTGCAGAATGCGGCCCTGCAGGCTCGGCGCGAGCATTGTTTGGCCAAATCCGATCGGAGTCGGCGCATCGGCGAAGGCGACTTCACGATACGCGGCCGGCACGAACGCTTCGCGCGGCACTGTGCCTAGCACCTCGAGCACGCGCCCATCCAGCACTTCCCAGGTGCGTATTTGCTGATCGACCATTTGCTGACGGGCGGCAACGGTATCCATGATCTCACTGGCGCGATTTAAGACTGCTGATTATGGTCAATCTCGACAAGCGATGCCATGGCCGTGCGCTATTCTGCGGTACTCGATGATTCGCGACGTGTCTCGCCTGCGCCGGGGGTACATAATTTCAACGCCGCGCCTACTCATCGATATCGAGGTTCATGCTTATCGTGTCGTCCGTTGTCATATGGATTGCGACCTCGGTCATACTGGCGGTCTGCCTGGTCATGCTCTACGCGTGGAAAAAGCGCGCGGAGCACGCCGTCAACGAGTTCTCGCGGCAGGTCTGGCAACTGACGGGCGAGGCCTGTGTCTCGGCGCGCATCCGTCTGAACGGCAAACCGGACGCACTGCGCCGCTTGGGTACCGCCGTCAACAAGCTGTTGGAGAATCTCGAACAGCGCGGCGCGCGAATGCATGGCAAGGAACAGTTGTTCCAGCGCCTGGTGGAGTCCGTGCACGATGCGGTGCTCGTCACGCGGGAAAACATCATGTTCGCGAACTCGCGTCTGCTCGCTTTGCTGTCGACGACCGCGGACGAGGTGATCGGCAAACCTCTCGCAAAATTTGTCGCACCGGAATACGCGGAACTCGTGGAGCAGAATCTTCGGCGCCGGCTCGCCGGCGAGCCCGCGGCCGAACGCTACGAAGTGGAACTGGTCGGCACTCAGGGTCAAGTCACGCGCATCGAACTATCGAGCACGGTCATCGACAGCGCCGGTGAACCGGCCCTGCTGTTGACGGCGCTGGAGATGCTGCCACCGGCCGCCGCTCCCGCGCGGCCGCGCGCGTTGGCGACGCTCGATGCGATGGGCGAGAGCGTGATCACGGTCGATACCGACGGGCGCATCGAATATGTCAACCAGTCGGCTATGGCGCTGCTCGGCCACAGCCCGGATCAGCTCATCGGCAAGTTGTTCGCGGATTTGGCAGTGTTTGTCGACGAATCCGACCGTCGTTCGCTCGGCGATCCCGTGCGCGTGGCGTTGGCGAGCGGCAACCGGGTCACCGTCGGCAAGCGCGCGGTACTGGTCCCGGCCAACGGCATGGCGGAACGTTCCGTCGAGATCAACGTCTCGCCGCTGCGCTACGACGGCGCTCCGGCGGTCGTCGGCCTGGTGATCGTGCTGCACGACACCAGCGAGCTGCGCGGGCTGACGCGCCAGATGAGCTACCAGGCCAGTCACGACGCGCTGACCGGATTGGTCAACCGCCGCGAGTTCGAGCGGCGGCTCGCCGAGGCCATGGATTCCGCACGGGAGGGCGACGTGACCCACGCCCTTTGCTACATGGATCTCGATCGATTCAAAGTCGTCAACGATACTTGCGGCCATTCGGCCGGCGACAACATGCTGCGCGAGGTGGCTTCCTTGATCAAGGAGGCCGTGCGCGACTCGGATACGGTCGGGCGCATCGGCGGCGACGAGTTCGCGCTGCTGCTCGTCGGTTGTCCCCTGGAGAAAGCGCGGCAAATCGCCGACGACGTCGTTCGCTCGGTCAACGATTACCGCTTCGTATGGAAGGACAAGATCTTCAACGTCGGCGTCAGTATCGGGCTCGTGGAAATCGGCCGCGACGGCGCGACCATCGAGGAACTGATCAACTCGGCGGATTCCGCCTGCTATGTCGCGAAAAAACAGGGCGGCGTGCACGTACACGTGTACTCGGCCCGTGAGGAGGCGAGTGCGCGGCACAGCGGCGAGATCCAATGGCTGCAGAAGCTGCAAGGCGCGTTGCGCGACAACAAATTCGAACTTTACTTTCAACCGATCGTGCATGCGCGCGCCGGCGGCCTGCGCGGTCCGGCCTTTGAGGTGTTCGTACGCTTGCCGGGCGAAAGCGGTCAGCCGGCGGTGGCGCCGTCGGAGTTCATCCGCGCGGCGGAGCGCTATCGCTTGATGCCGCACGTCGACCGCTGGGTCGTGCAGGCCGTGCTGTCGGCGCTTGGCCGCGGCGGACTGAAGCGCCCTCAGGGGCGCAGTGTCGCGATCAACCTCGCCGGGCAAACGTTGGGCGACGCGGAGTTCCTCGAATTCGTCGTGGATTGCTTCGATCATACCGGTACTGCGCCGAGCGACATTTGCTTCGAGGTCACGGAGAACTCCATCGTCGCGAATATGGATCATGCGCGCCGGTTCATCGAGGTACTGCACGGCATGGGCTGCGAGTTCGCGTTGGATGATTTCGGCAGCGGCTTGAGTTCGTTCTCGAACCTGAAGACTTTGCCGATGGATTATTTGAAGATCGACGGCACCTTCATTCACAATCTCGCCGTCGACACCGTTAATCAGGCGATGGTGGCCGCGATGATTGAATTGTCGCGATCGCTGAATTTCCGCGTCGTGGCCGAGCAGGTCGAGGATCAAGGCTCGCTCGATGCGGTCAAGCGCATGGGCATCGATTTTGTGCAAGGCTTCATCGTGGGGCGGCCTCAGCCTTTGTCGATAATGCCCGTGCCGCTGTAGCCGCCGAGGCGCCAGAGCCGCCGTAGGCGCCGAGGCGCCGGCCGGCGCAAATAACCGCCAGGCATGCGCTCATAACAACTTTCTATGGTGTTTAGCCCGCGCTTAGGAGGAAAATCGGGGTGTCTAATGCGACCCGATGGACTCGGCATAGTGAGGTGCATCATGCAGATATTCGACGACAACACCCGGGCCATCGGCCATACGCCGCTGGTACGGATCAATCGCCTGAACGCCGGTTCCGGCGTCACGGTGCTCGCCAAGATCGAAGGCCGCAACCCCGCTTATTCGGTCAAGTGCCGCATCGGCGCGGCCATGGTCTGGGATGCCGAGCAGCGCGGAGTGTTGAAACCGGGCATGGCCATCGTCGAGGCGACCAGCGGCAATACCGGCATCGCGTTGGCTTTTGCCGCGGCCGCGCGCGGCTATGAGTGCGTGTTGACGATGCCCGAGACGATGAGTATGGAGAGGCGCAAGGTGTTGGTCGCCTTCGGCGCCAAACTGGTATTGACGCCGGGCGCGAAAGGCATGAAGGGCGCGATCGCGAAGGCCGAAGAGTTGGCCGCCGCCGATCCGCACCAATACGTGCTGATGAGGCAGTTCGACAATCCGGCCAATCCCGCGATTCACGAGAAGACCACCGGACCCGAAATTTGGGACGATACCGGCGGCGCGATCGACGTCTTCGTTGCGGGTGTCGGCACCGGCGGCACTCTGACCGGCGTCGCGCGCTACTTCAAGAACACGCGCGGCAAGGCGCTGTTGACGGTCGCTGTCGAGCCGACCCATTCGCCGGTGATCAGCCAAACCTTGGCCGGCCAGCCGCTGACGCCGTCGGCGCACAAGATTCAAGGCATCGGCGCGGGCTTCGTGCCGAAGAATTTGGACCTGTCGATGGTCGATCGGGTCGAACTGGTCGGCAACGACGAGGCGATTGCGATGGCGCGCCGTTTGGCGCGCGAGGAGGGCATTTTGTGCGGGATCTCGTGCGGCGCGGCCATGGCGGCGGCGCTGCGTGTCGCGCGCGAGCCTGCGCAGGCGGGAAAGACGATCGTCGTCGTGCTGCCGGACGCCGGCGAACGCTATCTGGCGGGGGCTCTGTTCGAGGGCCTGTTCGATGAGATAGAGAAAATGCAGGCGGTTGCCTGAGCCGGCTATGAGCGCCTCAGCCGGCACCACGGCGGGAGCGACGCTGCGCGAGCAGCTCACGGACGAGCTGCTGCACGGCTATCTGGCGGATCCGCGCGCGCTGTGCGTTTCGCAGCGTTACTTGCCGTCGCGAGTCGCGATCGTCGAGGTCCTGGAGCTGATTCTCGATCTGATGTACCCCGGCTATTTCGGCCGGCGCGACTTGAACCCGCAGAATCTGGGCGGGCACATCGCGGAACTGATCGATCGCATCGGCCCGCAACTTGAGCGCGAGATCGAGCAGTGCCTTTGCTACGGCCGCGAGCGCAGGGATTCGGCGGCGCCCGACTTGGCGCCGCTGCGGCCTGGGGATTGCGCGCCGCGCGCGCGGCAATTGACCGACGATTTTCTGCGGCTATTGCCGCAAATCCGCGCTTTGCTGGTGCGCGACGTGCAGGCGGCGTTCGACGGCGATCCGGCCGCGACCAATCTCGACGAAGTGATCCTCGCGTATCCCGGCGTGCTGGCCGTCAGCGTCTATCGGATCGCGCACGCGCTGCACTCGCTGGGCGTGCCGATGATGCCGCGGATCATGACCGAGTGGGCGCACTCCA
>JAYTQR010000125.1:0-11419 GCA_043746615.1 Gammaproteobacteria bacterium
GTGTAGGATCCCTGACCGGCGAACTCGTCGCCGTGGAAGCCATAGTGGTCGGCAAGCGTCGAATAGGCGTTCAGCTCCGGGTGTACCCAGGGAAGATGATAGGCCTCGCAGTAATTCTCGACCGCGAGCTTCCAGTTGCAGCGCACCGCTAGCGTCAAGTGCGAATCGCTGATGCCAGGGCGTAGCCGCGCCCAGCCGTCGGCGCCGATCAGCCCTTCGGCTCGCTTCCTGATCTCGGCTACGTGCCAATCGAAATCCCGCGCATCGCCGCTCAAATTGACGAATAGAATGCCCATAAATACCGCGCTGCGCACCGCCTTCAATCCGTGCTTGGCGCGGTCGAATCCCTCGCAGTGGTGTCGATCGACGCCGCCGAAGTGCGGCGTTGCCTTGAGATCGCCGTTGGTCGCATAGCTCCAGGAGTGGTAGCGGCAGACGATCAGAGCGCCGATGTCGGTGGTCTCGCCGACCAATTGCATGCCGCGGTGGCTGCACACGTTGTGAAAGACGCGCAGCTCCCCCTGCCGATCGCGTACGACGAGCAGCGGCCAGCCCATGAATTCGATCGGTTGCGCAATGGGGCGCTCCGGGATCGCGTCTGTGAACGCGATCCCTACCCAGGTGTGCGCGAGCAGCGCATCGCGCTCGCGGCGGTAGTACGCCTCGCTGGTATAGGCGACGTTCGGCAGGCCGGTCGCCTCGCCGATCGGTCGCATGATCAGTTGCAGGCGTTCCGGGCTGATCGGAACCGAATCGTCCGTTATCGACATATGCACCTCTCTCGAGCGGCAGCGACGCAGCGTACACCTTTCAGGCCGCGGAGGCCCGCGACGGCCTGCGCCCAGCGGCGCACGTTGCGGCAATCGCCGAATTAATTCCGACGCGCGACGAAGAAACGCCGGGCCGGCCGCCGGCGCATCAAGAGAATATAGCGGCGCATCGGCGCTCGACGCGGCGAGGGAATCGAATCGACATGCGGACCAGGCAGACCCGATGAAGCGGCACGTCCAGGCGCTCGTGATCGGCGGCGGAGTCGTCGGTTGCAGCGTGCTATACCACCTGACCAAGCTCGGCTGGCGCGACGTCGCGCTGTGCGAGCGCAAGGAATTGACCGCGGGCTCGAGCTGGCACGCGGCGGGCGCGATCCATTCGCTGAACAGCGATCCGGCCATGTCGCGGCTTCAAACCTATACGGTCACGCTGTATCCCGCGCTGCAGAAGATCTCGGGACAAGACATCGGGCTGCACTACCCGGGCGGGTTGAACGTGGCCGCGACCCAAGAGCGCTGGGATCTGTTGCGCGCGGATGTTGCTCGACACAAGACCATAAACCTGCAGACAAGACTCGTGGGTCCGGCGGAGATCCGGGAGCTATGCCCGATCATGGATACTCGCGACGTATTCGGCGCGATCTTCGATCCGCTCGAGGGTCACCTCGACCCGTCCGGTGCGACGCATGCGTTCGCGAAGGCGGCGCGGCTGAACGGCGCTGAAATCCACCGTCAAACGCGCGTGCTCGCGCTGACGCCGACCGGGCGCGGCAGCTGGTCGGTGTCGACCGACAAGGGAACGATCGAGGCCGAGCATGTCGTGAACGCGGCGGGTCTGTGGGCGCGCGAAGTAGGCCGCATGGTCGGCGTCGAGTTGCCGCTCCTGCCGATAGAGCATCATTACTTGATCACCGAGGATCTCGCCGAGCTCGCGAACGCACCGAAGGAACTGCCGGTCGTCGTGGATCTCGACGGCGAGATGTACATGCGCCAGGAGCGGCACGGCGTTCTGCTCGGTGTCTACGAAACGCCTGCGACTCCTTGGGCTGTCCGCGGAACGCCGTGGGACTACGGCGACTCGGAGCTGTTGCCACCTGACCTGGATCGCCTGGCCAGCGCGCTAGACAAGGGATTTACGCGCTTTCCGACACTGCATGGCGCTGGCATCCGCCGGATCGTGAATGGCCCGTTCACGTTCACCCCCGATGGCAACCCGCTCGTCGGGCCCGTCCCGGGCGTGCCGAACTACTGGTCGGCCTGTGGCGTGATGGCGGGCTTTTGCCAGGGGGGCGGTGTCGGCCTCGCGCTCGCGACCTGGATGGCGACCGGCGAGCCGGACGGCGACGTGTATGCGCTCGATGTGGCGAGATTCGGCGACTACGCGACGAAGGCGTACGTGCGCGAGAAGGCGAGTGAGTTCTACTCCCGGCGCTTCCGCATCGCCTACCCGAACGAGCACTGGCCCGCGGGGCGCCCGTGCAAGACTTCCGCTCTGTACGATCGTCTCGTCGCCCGCAACGCCGTGCACGGCGCGAGCTTCGGTCTGGAGTACCCGCTGTACTTCGCGCCGCACGGCGCGGCGGCCGAGGAGACCCCGACGCTGCGGCGCTCGAACGCGTTCGGTCCGGTCGGCGAGGAGTGCCACGCCGCGCGTAGCCGCGGCGGCATGATGGACGCGAGCTCGTTCAGCAAGTTTGAGTTCACCGGCCCGGCTGCGGCGAGCTATCTCAACCGGCTGCTCGCCGCGAACCTGCCTGACGTCGGGCGCGTGAAGCTCACGCCGATGCTGGCGGCGAGCGGTCGGCTCATTGGCGATTTGACGACGATCTGCGCGTCGCCCGATCGCTTCCTCGTGTTCGGCTCGGGTTACCTACAGGCTTGGCACATGCGCTGGTTCCGCGAGCACCTGCCGGCGAGCGGCGTGACGGTGCGCAACCTGTCGAACGAGTGGGGCGGCATTGCGATCTTCGGGCCGCGCTCGCGCGAGCTCCTCGCCGCGGTCGCCGGCGAGGACGTCGGCGGCGCCGCGTTGCCGTTCATGAGCGCGCGATTCATGGACGTGGGACTCGCCCCGGCGCTCGTGGCCCGGCTGTCCTTCACAGGCGAGCTAGGCTACGAGATTCATGCGCCGCACGTCTACTTGCCATCGCTCTACGATCGGCTCCGTGAGCTCGCGCCGGCGCTCGGCATCGGGGACGCCGGGATGTACGCGCTGCTATCGCTGCGAATCGAGAAGGGGTTCGGGATCTGGAGCCGCGAGTTCTCGCGCGATTACACGCCGGCCGAAAGCGGCCTGGCGCGCTTCGTCGCCTACGACAAGCGCGACTTCGTCGGTCGCGACGCGGCGCTGCGCGATCGCGACACGGAGCCGGGCCGCCGGCTGGTGCTGCTGGAAGTCGCCGCGCGCGACGCCGAGGCGAACTTTCTCGAGCCCGTCTGGTCCGGCGACGATCGCGTCGGCTTCGTGACTTCGGCCGCCTACGGGCACACCTGCGGCATGAGCCTCGCGATGGCATACGTCGACGCTCGCGCGGCGACGCCGGAGACGCCGCTGCAGGTGACGGCGCTCGGCGAACGGCGCGGCTGCCGGGTGCTTGGGCGTGCGCCGGTCGATCCGAGCGGTGCGCGGATGCGCGCCTGATGTGCGCTGCGGCGATGACGGGGTGCCCTCAATGACGCCCGGCGATGGCGAGCGACCGAGCGGAAGACGTCCGCGACGCAGGTCTCGCCTGCGGATGGCGCATCCGGCGACCGCGCCGTTCATCACGCGCGCTATCCCGCCTTACGAACTCCTGAGCGAGGATATGCTCGCGAGCGTCGAGGATCACGCGGACCGAATCCTCGAGGAGATCGGACTCGAGATTCGCGACGACGACGCGGCGGTCCGCCTGTGGCGCGACGCCGGTGCCGATGTCGCCGACGGCTGCCGCGTGCGGGTGCCGAAAGGACTTGCGCGCGCGCTTGTACGCCGCTCCGCCCCGGCGTCGTTCACGCAGCACGCGCGCAACCCAGCCCGCAACGTTACGATCGGCGGCCGGTGCACGGTATTCGCGCCGGCGTACGGTTCACCGTTCGTCAGCGACGCAGAGCGCGGGCGGCGCTACGGTACGCTCGCCGATTTCGAGAACTTCGTGAAGCTCGCGTACCTGTCGCCGTGGCTGCACCATTCCGGCGGCACGGTCTGCGAGCCGACCGATTTACCGGTCAACAAGCGGCATCTCGATATGCTATACGCGCACATGCGCTTGTCCGACAAGCCGTTCATGGGCTCCGTGACGAGCGCCGCACGAGCGGCGGACTCGATCGAGATGTGTCGGATCCTCTTCGGCCGCGACTTCGTCGACCAGCACTGCGTGATCCTCGGCAACGTCAACGTGAATTCCCCGCTGGTGCTCGACGGCGAAGCGAGCCGCGTGATCCGCACATACGCGGCGGCGAATCAGGCGCCGGTCTGCGTGCCGTTTATTCTCGGCGGCGCAATGGGGCCGGTGACGACCGCCGGCGGACTCGCACAGTGTTACGCGGAGGCGCTGTTTTGCGTCGTGCTCGGCCAGCTGGAGCGACCGGGATCGCCGGCGATTCTCGGTAACTTCCTGTCGTCGATGTCGCTGCGCAGCGGTGCGCCCACGTTCGGCACGCCGGAGCCGGCGCTCGCATATTTCGCGATCGGCCAGCTCGCCCGGCGTCTCGGCGTCCCGCTGCGTTGTGGCGGGAATCTCTGCGCCTCAAAGGTAGCCGATGCCCAAGCGGCCACGGAGAGCGCCAATTCGCTGTGGCCGGCGTTCATGGCCGGCGCGAACTTCGTGCTGCATTCGGCGGGCTGGCTCGAGGCCGGCCTCGTGATGTCCTACGAGAAGTTCGTGATGGATCTCGATCAATGCGGCCTGTTTCACGTGATCGGCGCAGGTCTAAGCCTCGACGAGAACGGATTCGCGATGGACGCCTTCCGCGAGGTGGGTCCGGGACGGCACTTCCTCAGTTCGGCCCACACGCTGCGCAATTACGAGACCGCGTTCTTCGATGCGGTGCTCGCGGACAACAACTCGTTCGAGCAGTGGAGCGAGGCGGGTGCGCACGATGTCCTGTGGCGCGCCACTCGGCACTGGCAGCAGATGCTCGCGAGCTACGAAGCCCCTCCTCTCGACATAGCGATCGACGAGGGGTTGCGCGAGTTCGTCGCGAAGCGCAAGAGCTCGATGCCGGACATGGCGTATTAGGCGATGCCCGTCGGCCGTCTTGCGGACGTTGACAAAAGTCAGCGGGCTCGTCATCGTCGTCTAGGCCGAAACAGCATGAGGAGCGCGTATGTCGTCTGCGGCCGCAATCGGCTCCGGCAACCGGTTCGAGATCGGCGAGAAGCGGGTGGTGGTGCCGCCCGAGATTCAGTGCCTGCAGAGTGCGGATGCGGCGGTGTCGCAGTTTGCGACCCGGTACGTCGCGTACCGGCATCCGCTGCGGTTCTTCTCCGATGATCCGACTAATCGCTGCGACGTCTATTACCTGTCGCCGTGGATGGTCATGGCGGTAGTCGACGTAGCCGCCGACGACCACTTCGAAAGTCCGCTGAAGGGTCAAGACATCGTCGAGTTCCACTACCGCGTCTCCGGTTCGATCGAGATCGGAGGCTCGTGGGGCGAGTGCCGGCTCGCCGAACCGAGCTGTCTGCTCTGGTTCCAGCCGGAGGGTTGCGACGATGCGAACGAGCGGCTCGGCGTCGCTTCCGACGGCCGTGAGACCTGGATCAGTCTGTACTGTGATCGATCGTGGCTCGACCAGGTGAACGATGGGGCGAGGGCCGCGCTCGAACCGGCGCTCGCGTCGGACAGCGACGCTACACCGGTGCCGAGCTTCCGGGTCGGCCCGCCCATAGGCGCGACGATTCCGCTGCTGCGGGAAATGGTGCGCGCGAACCGCGAGGACCCGCTGCACTGGTTGTACGCGAGCGCGAAAGCCAACGAATTGCTGTATGTTACGCTGAGCAACCTGGGCGCGCTGGCGCCCCAGGACAAGGGCCGTCTCAAGCTGACGCAGCGCGATCAGAAGGAGCTGCACGCGATCCGCGATACCCTGGCGGCGGCCTTCGTCGTCCCGCCGCGCCTGCCGGTGCTCGCGCGTTGCGCCGGCATGAATTACTCGAAACTGTGCACTGGGTTTCAGCAGCTCTTCGGCGAGTCGATCGCTGCGTTCGTTCGTCGTCAGAGGCTCGAGTTTGCGCACGAGTTGTTACAGACGTCGGACCTGCAAGTGCGGGAGATCGCGCGGCAAGCCGGGTACGCGCACCACGGCAGCTTCACGACCGCGTTTTCGCGCCAGTTCGGTTTCGCGCCGAAGCAGCTGCGCCGTGCCACGACGGCCGACGGCGCGGAGGCTGCCGAGGCCGTGGACGACGCGCCCTGAGCGGGCGATGCGGGCCTCAATCCGGCACGGGGATCGCGTGGCGCCGTAGCTCCGTGATCAGCGGCTCCAGATGTGCGCCATATCGCCGCCAGCGGCCCGAGGAGTTGCCGTAGATCGGGCGGCGCACTTGGGCGGCGCTTGCGGTCCATGACGCGGTCGTATTTCGTTCGATCGCGACCGCCGAATCGTCCCAGGCGATGCCGCAGCGGGCGGCGATCGCCGCTCCGACCCCCTTCGGATCGCGAACCAGATCCTCGTACACGACTTCTTGCACGCGCGAGCCTAGGAGCCGCCGCCAGTGATCGATGAGCCGATCGTAGGCCGCGTAGTAACGGCCGAGGTCCTCGAGGTCGTAGCTGAACGGGTAGCCCGCCGCGAACAGCGTGCGGTACATCGCGAAACAGCTGTCGAGCGGCGATCGCCTGAGGATCAGTATCGGAGCATCGGGCAGCGCCCGATGAATCGCGCCAACGTAGAGGTAGTTGAGCGGCAACTTCTCGATGATCCGCGCGCCCGACGGGTCTGGCGACGCGAGGCGCGTGTATTCCCTGGCCACGGTCGCCGGATCGGCGCGCGCGGCGCGTACGAATACATCTCCGTCACCGGCCGCGGCGCCGAGTAGCGCACGCGAGAAGTTGTCGGTCTCCCCGTTCGAGCGCACGCCGGAGAGTCCGGTGAGTATGCGCTCGAGCAGCGTCGTGCCAGATCGAGGCAGACCGACGATGAACACGTAACGCGCGGAATCAACCGTCCCGCCCGTGGCCGCCGGCGCCGCGAGCAGGGGTCGATCGTAGACTTCAGCGATGCGCGCGAGCTTGCGCTCGTCGGTCGCGACGTCGTAATTCAAGCGCTCTCGCCGCGTGCGGGCCGCGGTCTTAAACCAGTGGAACGCCTCCTCGAACCGCTCGACGTCGTCCAGCTCCTTCGCGAGCGCGTAGCCCAGGAATAGTCGCGCCCGATAATCGTCCCCTCGGCGGGCGAGCAACTCCCGGAGCGGGTCGATGTGGTTGACCTGTGGGGCCTGCACGCGCAGTTCTGATCGCAACAGGTAGCTCGGGTAGTGATCGGCGTCGATCGCGATTGCGCGATCGCAGGCTGCATCCGCCTGCGCGAGGCAGCCGAGACTGCGCTCGCTGCACGCGAGGTTGTACCAGAATCGCGGATCGCCCGGAGCGATCTCGGTAGCGCGTCGATAAAGGCGGTTGGCCCGATCGTTAGTGCCGAGCATCATCGACACGAAGGCCAGGCCGTCATAGGCATCGGCGACGCCGACCTCGAGTTCTATGGCGGCAGCCAGGACGGCTTCGGCGTCCGCCGGTCGCCCCAGCTTCAGGAGCACCGAGGCGAGCAGCGCGTGTTCTGGGCAGCAAACCCGGGCGCCGGCCACTGCGCGCTCGGCATACGCCAAGGCATCGGTGAGTTGGCGGGCGCTCAGCCGCTGGAGCGCGTCGTGCGGCGCGGAGACGGCAAAATCGATCATACGGCGAGCGCTCGGTCCGGCATGGTTGCTAGTGTTGTGCAGATTCTCAACGTCACTCACGTCGCAGCTCGTTCGTCGATGTTCAGCAATCCACCAAGACGCGATCGACGGTCGACCTGGGAAGCCTTTGAGCGTGACATTCGGCGCGGGATGAGCAATTGGTTGCCGCGGCCCTGATGATTTCGTTCCAAATGGTAATGCTCGACGTACTCGTGGAGCGAACGACGCAACGTGGCCGCGCTGATCTGGATGAGTTTCGACACACGCTCTTCCTTGATTGAACGGATGCATCGCTCCGCGTAGGTGTTCAAATTGAGCGCGCGCGCCGGCAGTCGGATGACTTCGACGCCTTCCCGAGCACAGAAAGTACCAAATTGCAGTGAATACTTGATATCTCCGCCCGCGATCAGGTATCGCCTATAGCGCAGTGGCCCGGAATCATAGTCGAAAATGTTTCTAGACATTTGTAATATTCTGGGGCAAGTCGTTGACGATGTAATCGTGTATTGCCTTGAGGTTAGCGCGGACGCGCTGCGACCAGCGGAGCATGATCTAGCAGGCGTCGATCTCTTGGGCGAGTTCGCCGCTTCGGATCGCTCGGCCGGCATCGATGGCCCGGCGACCCTGCTGGATTTTATTCAGAACACAGAGCCGATAGACGATCTCATCGAGTGGGGCATCCTCGGGCAGTTGCTCGATGGCGTGGATGGCATCCTGTTTGGCGCTATGGGCGTGCATAGTGGCTCCCCTTGGTCCGCCGATATTAAGTCACGAGCGAGTGGGCGCAAGTGCATACTCGCGATTTGGGCCGCCAAGGAGATCGGCTCGTCGCGGGCGGAGTTGGTTCTTTGGCAGCGACTCTGCGACGCAAGAGCTTGCCCAGGGAATATTCGAGGTGGTGGGGTGTTTGTCGGGAAACTCTGAATCCAGCCTTATGTGCGAACCTGCGTGTGTGCCTACGAGATTGCGGAAAATGCTTGCGGGACTTTTGCGTGAGTCAGTGCTGCTTCGTTGTGCGCCGTCGTGACAATGGCAACGATATCCCGGCGGCGGTGGTTAGGTAACTTGTAGGTAATAAATCGATAAAAATTCGTCAAACGCAGAATAAACGACCTGTATCGAGCTTCGAACCAGGTGGTCGGCGGTTCGAATCCGTCCGGGCGGGCTATAAAATCAAGGGTATTCTGCAAGCCTGAGTTGTCCAATATGCTGTGTCAGGTCCAAGGATCGCGCGTCGATGACGAGCTCTGACCGGCCATTCGGGAGGCGGCCGTCACAAGCGCAGACTGCTCTCGCACAGGGCGGCTCGCGCCATAATTTGGGGACTCGCACCCCACGGGTTCTCGTTCGCTATGCGACCGATCAAGGCCTGTAATTGTTTCTGGATCGGCGGTCGGCCGGGCCGGGATTTAAGGCGCCCGAATAGCCGCCATCCCGCGCAGTGCCAGCGAAACAGGGTCACTGGATGCACCCCACCAGGGCGTCGCGCCAGTTGAAGAATCGCGACAGCAACGCCAGAGAGACACGCATAACCGGATTAATGGGCTGCGGCTTGACGCCGCGTTCGATGTAAAGCGCAAGTTGTCGACGCAGAAACAAAATCTCGGCCGCAAGAGACTTGCGCGGCCGAACCGCCAAGCCAACCCATGCGATCCTGCCGGCTACCAGGCGGACGGCGGCGGACAGAAGGCGGAGCACCTATTGATCATTCCATACTCACACCAAGGGATGGACTCAGAAGGTGCGGACGGCATTTTTGCAGACTACAACTCGGCTCGCCCATGCATAACGACACGACCCATGACCCATTCCGATCATGAGCAGCTCCGGTCTCGCCGCCGACGCTGAGGCCTATCGCTTGATGCAGGGCGGTCGTCTCGACGACGCGCTCCCCTTTGCGGAGCGCGCGGTCGCCGGCGCACGGTCTGCTCGCATCGGTTTTGCTGCAGCTCGGCCGCGTCGAAGACGCCAAGCAGATCGCCGCCGACGCGGCAGGGCTTGGCGCGGGCGTCGCTGATGCCTACGACGCACTTGCTTTCGTATCGATGGCTCTGGGTCGGCATGAGCGTGCGAACGCTTTGTATCTGCATGCGACCGAGCTCGCGCCGCGAGACCCCCGATTTTCGTACAACCTCGCCTGCAGCGAACGCGGTCTCGGTCGCCTCGACGGGGCCGAGGCGGCCTGCGATCGATGGCTCGCGCTCGACGATACGCAATACGCGAGCTGGCTGTTGCGGTCGGAGATGCGCGTGCAGTCGGCGGACGCCAATCTCATCGGCGAGCTCGAAGCGCGCATCGCGCGTGCCGACGCCGACTACCGCGCGCGCGTCCTTCTCGGCTACGCACTCGCCAAAGAGCTGGACGACGTTGGCCGTTACGAGGAGGCGTTTCGTCGGTTCGACGAAGCCGCGAGGACGCGGCGCGCGCGGCTCGCGTACGACGTCGCTACCGACGAGGGCAAGCGCGCGCGGATCGCTGAGATCTACCGCGGTCACTTGTCCAGTTCCCCTGCTGGCGCGGCGCCGGGGACGTGTTCCAGCGGGTGGCGGCCGCGGACCCCGACGCTGTGGCGGCGGATTATGCGCAGTTCTCCGATCCTGGCCCTGCTGCCGAACGCATCGTCGAGAAACTGCCGCTCAATTACCTCTATCTCGGCGCCATTCGGCACGCCCTGCCGGAGGCGAATATCCTGCTGCTCAGTCGATCGCCTGTGGAGTGCGATTTGCCAATTACGCTGCGACTGGTGTCTCGAACAGACCGCGACTACGCGGCTTCCAAACATACCAAGCGAATCGAGCAGGGCAGGGCAACGGATCACCGGCACGATTGGCGGGCGTGGCGCCGTTGAGCGCGCGGTGAACGCATACCTCGTTGAAATAAGCCTTAAAGCTTTCGAGCTTCCGATGAAGATCGAGCGAATTCCAGTAGAGACTCGGCCATGACGGAGTGAACACCGCCGGGGCGCGCGAGCCTCGCCAGGTGACGAATCGTTGAACCGCGAGGAGATGCAGGTCACGCATCGTCGAGGGAGGCTAACAGCGACCCCCTACAAAGCAAGACTGCTCATGCAGGGCGGGCTCACGCTATGATCAGCGAATTAGCACCCCACCGGTGGAATCCAGTACTCCAGAGTTCCGAATACTCTACGTGCCTGGGTCTCGTTCGGTGAGTGCGGCCTTACGAAGTCTTCGCTGTGTACGCATTACATACAGTACGTATACCCGATCACGGTCCCGCCGGTAGAAGATGCGGCAGGGCGCCTCAATTATCTGGCGATAGCGCCAGCCACGCAATTCCAGTGGTTTTGAGCCGCTGTCCGGGTGAGCGATTAGCTGCTCGACGTGCTGGAAAATGCGCTGTACCAGCTGGCGTGCCGCCGCAGGGTCATCGAGCGCGATGTAGTCGGCGATCGCATCTAGATCGTTGAGTGCCGGCTCAGTCCAGATTACTTCAGCCATCGCGCCAGGCGCTTCTTTGCTTTGGCGTGCGTCAGAACGCGGCCATCCTCTATCGCTTTCTCACCCCGAGCGATCCCTTCAAGGAGGCTTAATCGTTCGAGTTGGCGCTCATAGGTCTCGACGTCGACGAGATACGCTGCCGGAAGACCGTGTTGCGTGATCAGGATCGGCGCACGCTCGTGCTCTAATTCGCTGAGCAATTCGCTCGCCTTGCGCTTTAACGTGGTCACGAGCTCGGTACGCATAAAGTGATACTATAGTATCACTCGGATAATTTGCAAGCGCGACTATTAACGGCTGCGGACCGCGACTCG
>JAYTQR010000126.1:0-2366 GCA_043746615.1 Gammaproteobacteria bacterium
CGTATCTCGCCGCTCGCGGTATGCCCGCAGACCTGCGCGATCTCGCTAACCACGATTGCTTGACCGCCTCCAGCCATTTAGGACGAGTGACCTGGACGCTGCTCGGACCGAGCGGCCGCGAGGATGTCAGCGTGTCGGGGCGTTTTCGCGCCAACAACGTGCAGGTCTTGCTGCAGGCGGCGTTGGCCGGGCTCGGCATCGTTTTGCTGCCGATCGTGTTGATCGTGCCGGACCTCAGAGCCGGCCGCTTGGTCAAGGTCTTGCCGCAGTATCGACGCGAGGGCGCCGATTTGAACGTGGTCGTGCCGAGCCGCGAGCAGATACCGCTCGCGGTCTCGGCGTTCGTCGAGTTCGCGCACAGCAAATTTCGCGCCATCCATGAGGTGATCTGAGTCGAGGCAGCGAGGGGCAAGACGGCAATGGTGTACAGCCGCCCTGGGGACAGATCTGCCCCGCTCTGCCCGCCGCTTCGTCAGCGGCGCATCAGCGTGCTCTTGCCGAACAGCGATGCGGCCAAGTCGACGGCGATCTCGGCGGTGCGGTTCTTGATGTCGAGCGCGGGGTTCAGTTCCATGATGTCGAGCGAACCCATCGCGCCGGTGTCCGCGATCATCTCCATGCACAGCTGCGCCTCGCGGTAGGACGGTCCGCCCGGCACCGTCGTGCCGACGCCCGGGGCGATGTCCGGATCGAGGAAATCGACGTCGAAGCTGACATGCACGTGCGTGCCGGGAGACATGTCGGCGAGCGCCACCTGCAGCGTGCGGCGCATGCCGACTTCGTCGACGTAGCGCATGTCGAAGACGTCGAGATTGGACTCGTGGACGAAGCGCTTTTCCCCTTGATCGACGCTGCGGATGCCGATCTGCCTGATGACGCGCGGATCGATCGCCGGCGCCGTGCCGCCGATCTCGGTCAGTTCCCGGGGGCCGTGGCCGCACAGGATCGCGACCGGCATGCCGTGCAGGTTGCCGCTCGGCGTCAGCGCGCTGGTGTTGAAATCGGCATGAGCGTCCAGCCACAGGATCCGCAACGGCCGCGAGGATTCCCGGCAATGGCGCGCGACCGCGCTGATCGAACCGATGCTAAGACTGTGATCTCCGCCGAGCAGAATCGGCAGCCGCCCCGCCTGCAGCTCGCCGCGCACGGCATCGTGCACCGACAGATTCCAGCGCCGCACTTCGGCGAGGTGCCGGTACCCGTCTTGCACCACGCGATTGGGGTTCGGCGGCCCGTTCAGATCGCCGCGGTCGTCGACCGCGACGCCTTGGGACTCGAGCGTCGCCTGCAAGCCGGCGACCCGCAGCGCCTCGGGGCCCATCGAGGCACCGCGCGTGCCCGCACCGATGTCGGTCGGTGCGCCGATCAGAGACACTTGCGCGGCCATCGTCAGGGCGCCGTCAGGCGGTCTTGATCAAGCGCGGCCGGGCGACGCCGGCGCCGAGTGTGCCGCCGAACAAGTCCTTCGGATCGTCGAGTTCCGGCACCAGATCGATTTGCCGGCGCGCGATGCGTCCTTCGCCGAGCAGCGCATGCAGGAACCGCAACGCCGAATAATCCTCGAGTGCGAAGCCGACCGAGTCGAAGATGGTGATTTGATCGGCGGCGGTACGCGCGCGCGCGCGGCCGCGGACGACGTCGGCGAATTCGATGACCGGAAACGACGGGTCCATTTGCTGGATTTCCCCCTCGATCCGCGACTGTGGTTCGTATTCGACCACGACGCGCGCGTTCGGCATCCGCAGGACGTCGGCGTGCAGTTCGGTCTTGCCGGGGCAGTCGCCGCCTACGGCATTCAGATGCATGCCGGCACGGACCATCGGCGGGGTCAATATGACCGCATTGCGTTTGTCTGCCGTCACGGTCGTCAGGATATCGGCGCCGCGGCAGGCCTCGGCGGCCGACCCTGCGCGCGTCAAGCGCATATCGCTGAGCTCGGGCATCGCGTGCAAATTGCGCTCTAATTTCGCGGTCGCGAGCGGATCGACGTCGAACAGACGCAATTCGCGGATGCCGAGCATGCGATGGAACGCGACCGCTTGAAACTCGCTTTGCGCGCCGTTGCCGATCAGCGCCATCACGCGCGTGCCGGCCGGCGCAAGATATTGCGCCGCGAGCGCGGACATCGCGGCGGTCCGCAGCGCCGTCGTCACGGTCAGCTCGGACAGCAGCAGCGGATAGCCGGTGGCGACATCCGCGAGCACGCCGAAGGCGGTGACGGTGAGCAAGCCGTTGGCCGTGTTCTTAGGATGGCCGTTGACGTATTTGAACGAGAACAACCGCCCATCGCTGGTGGGCATCAATTCGATGACACCGACCGGTGAGTGGCTCGCGAGACGCGCGGATTTCTCAAAATCGCTCCAGCG
>JAYTQR010000127.1:0-7089 GCA_043746615.1 Gammaproteobacteria bacterium
AGCGCCCGCAAACCGGCGATCGCAGCCTTAAGTTCCATGCGGTTGTTGGTCGTCTGCGGTTCTGCGCCGCAGACCTCCTTGTGCGTCGCACCTGCGATCAGCAAGGCGGCCCAACCACCGGGCCCCGGATTGCCGCGGCACGCGCCGTCGGTATATATCTCAACGTCGGCCATGGCCTACCGTGCTCGTCGCCTCCGGCACGCCGACCAGCACCCGCTGGCGGACACGCCGCCGCGGCCGCACGAGCGTCAAGGTTGGCACGCGCTTGCGCGCCTTCAGCAGATACGCCCCCGACGTGAGCGCCGAGCCCGGCGCGTCGGCGCCGTCCCAGGTCAGGCCCGCGGCGCCGGCGAGCGGCAGCATTCCCAAATAGCCGTAGATGCGATCGACATCGAAACCCAACAGCGCCACCCAGTCGCGCAGCCGCCGCTCCGACAGCAGGCGTTGCGTGCCCGGCGGGAACGGCGCACGGCGCAACGTGCGGCCGAACTGACGCCGCAGTCCCCAACCGCTCCACGGATTGAAGCCGCAAATCATCAGGCAGCCTTCGGCGCACAGCACCCGTGCCGCCTCGCGCAGTACGGCATACGGGTCCTGCACCAGTTCGAGCGTGTGCGGCAACAGGATCGCATCGATGCTGTCCGACGGCAGCGGCAGCGAGGCGAGTTCGGCGCACAGGGTCGCACCGGCGCCGCGGCAGGCCGCCAGCAGGGTCGTGTGTTGCGTGCGCGCAGCAGCGAGTAGGAGCCGATCGTTGCCCCAGGCGCCTACCTGCAGCAATTCGAAACCGAACACGTCTTCCAGCGCGCAGCGCATCACCGCGGCCTCGTCGCGCAAGACGCGCGCACCGAGAGGACTGTCGTGCCAGCTTGCCGTGGCGCTGCGCTCTGATTCCAAACAATTCCCCCGAAAATGAAAGCTAGCGAAAACCAAATGTTACAGGTTAAATACGCTCCAAAATGTCCAACTACCAAACTCCACTGCGCGTGCGGCCGGTCCAAGCGCTCGCCGACAACTATATCTGGCTGATCGAGCCGCCGCGCGCCCCTGGACAAGTGCTGGTGGTCGATCCGGGCGATGCCGCGCCGGTCAGCGCCGAGTTGACTCGCCGCGGCGAGAGCTTAGCGGCGATTTTGCTGACTCACCATCATCCCGACCATATCGCCGGCGTTGCTGCCTTATTGGCTTGGGCGGGCGCCGGGGTGCCGGTGATCGGTCCGGATGATGCGAGAATCCCGCACCTGACCCGCCGCGTCGGCGACGGCGAGACCCTGGATTTTCCAGAATTGGGACTTGGATTCACGACGCTGGCAGTGCCCGGGCATACGTTGAGTCACATTGCCTTTTGGGGCCACGGCGCCCTGTTTTGTGGAGACACGTTGTTCAGCGCCGGCTGCGGCCGTCTTTTCGAGGGAACACCAGTGCAAATGAACGCATCGTTGAATCGCCTGCGCGATCTGCCGCAGGCAACCCGCATCTATTGCGGCCACGAATACACCGCGGCGAATTTGCGCTTCGCGTTGACGGTGGAGCCGGACAATGAGACGACGCGCCACTACGCGGGCACCGTGACGGCGCTGCGCGCCGCCGATCGGCCCACATTGCCCTCGACGCTCGCGATCGAAGGCCGCGTCAATCCGTTCCTGCGCTGTGATCAACTCGCGGTACGCACGGCGGCGGCACACCATGCCGACCGGACGCTGGTCGCCCCGGCCGAGGTCTTCGCCGTGCTGCGCGCATGGAAGGACGGATTCCGTTGACGCGGCGCGGCGCCGGACGGCTCGTCGGCCTCACGGCCGTTCTGCTGACGCTGGCCGCGTGTGCGAGCCGGCCAAGCGGCCCTGCGGCGCAAACACGTGTCGTCGTGGCGCCGACCTCGGGACTGCAGCCGCCGAATGCCGTCGGCGGCTTCGGTGAGTCGGCGCCGAAGGTCGCGATGCCGGGCGAGTGGCGGCACCTGGCCGCCGAAGACTACGATAATTTATTCGAGCGCATGCGCGCCGGTTTCGCGCTCGACGAGGTGCAGGAGCCGGCCATTGACGAGCAGCTGCGCTGGTTCCAAAACAATCCGGATTACCTGGAGCGCACGTTCCAGCGCGCGCAGCGCTACATGTACCACATCGTCACCGAGGTCGAGGCGCGCGGCATGCCGCTGGAATTCGCGCTGCTGCCGGTCGTCGAGAGCGCCTACGAACCGTTCGCGTACTCAAAGAGCCGCGCCGCGGGTTTGTGGCAATTCATCCCATCGACGGGCACACGCTTTGGCTTGAAGCAGGATTGGTGGTATGACGGCCGGCGCGACGTCATCGACTCGACCCGCGCGGCGTTGGACTATTTCCAAGCGCTGCACGATCAGTTCGGCGATTGGCTGCTCGCCATCGCCGCTTACAACGTCGGCGAAGTCACGATACAGCGTGCGGTCGACAGCAACCGCGCGGCCGGGCTGCCGACCGATTTCTGGCACTTGAAACTCCCCGCCGAGACGCGCGCTTATGTACCGAAGCTCCTGGCGCTGAAGCGCCTGATGGCGGAGCCCGAACGCTACGGCTTGTCGTTCGCGCCGATACCGAACGAACCGTATTTCGCGGTCATCAACATCGGCTCGCAAATCGACTTGAAGATCGCCGCTAAATTGGCCGGGACCAGCTATGATGAAATCGTCGCCCTGAACCCGGGGTTCAACCGCTGGGCGACCGATCCGGACGGGCCGCAACGGCTGTTGGTGCCGATCGACGGCGCCGATGCGTTCGAAGCTTCCTTGAAGACGCTGACGCCCGAGGACCGAGTTCCGTACCTCGCGCACGAAGTCGCCCGCGGCGAGACGCTCGCGGCGATCGCGCGCCGCTACGACACCTCGGTCGCCGTCCTCGGCAAATTGAACGATCTGCGGGGCCGGCGCGTGCGGCCGGGCGAGACGCTGCGCATTCCGCAGACCAGCGGCGAGGTGCCGGCCAGAGTGCTGCTCGCCGCCGCGCGCGTCGATCGCCCGTTGTTCTATCGTCGTGCGCTCCGCGGGCGGCACCGCATCGTCTATCGCGTGCGCGCCGGCGAAACCCTGAGCGCGATCGCGCGCCGGCACCGCATGTCGGTCACGACGCTCGCCCACCTGAATAACTTGGGTCCGCGCGATGCAATCATGGCCGGTCAGCGGCTGGTGTTGATGCCGGTCAGCGAGCGGCATTTTCGCGGCGAGGGCGTGGTATACGGCCGCCGGGTGCTGTATCGCGTGCGCAAGGGCGACACCGTCTACAGCATCTCGCGGCAATTCCAGGTGTCGATCACCAAGCTGAAGAATTGGAACGGCCTGAACCGGCGCCATCAAATCCGCGCCGGCCAGCGCCTCGTGATGTACATCGATCCTAACCGCCGCGAAGGGTGAAGGACCGGCGATGGGATTTTTGGCCGGCAAACGGGCCTTGATCGTCGGGCTCGCGACGGATCGTTCGATCGCCTGGGGCATCGCCCAGGCGATGCATCGTGAGGGCGCGGAACTCGCATTCTCCTATATCGAACGCATGGCCGATCGCGTGCTGCCGCTCGCCGGACAGTTGGGATCCGAGATCACGTTCCCGATGGACGTCGCCCTGGATCAGGACATTGCGCGCGGCTTTGTGTATCTGCAATCCCGTTGGCAGCGCTTCGACATCCTCGTGCACGCGGTCGCTTTCGCCCCGCGCGACGCCTTGACCGGCCGCTTCGTCGATGCAACGAGCCGCGAGGGCTTTAGAGTCGCCCACGACGTCTCCAGCTACAGCCTGACCGCGCTCGCACGCGAGTCGCTGCCGTTGCTGCGTGGCGGCGGCGGTGCGATCGTCACGCTGAGCTATTTGGGCGCCGTGCGTTCGGTGCCGAGCTATAACGTCATGGGCCTCGCCAAAGCGAGTCTCGAGGCGAGCGTGCGCTTTCTCGCCGCCGACCTGGGCAGCGAGGGCGTGCGCGTCAACGGCATTTCCGCCGGTCCGATCAAGACCCTGTCGGCGGCCGGTATCCCGGGGCTGCGCAAGATGCTGAACCTGGTTGCCGCAACCTCGCCGCTGAAGCGCAACGTGACCATCGAGGACGTCGGCAACGCCGCCGCGTTCCTGTGCTCGGACCTTGCCGCCGGCATCACCGGCGAGATCCTCTACGTGGATGGTGGCTACGGCACGGTGGGCATGAGCTTCCCGGCCGAAACGGACGGTGCTTGACGGGTCGCGCGCGGTGCCCGTGACCGGCTAAGGGGCTGCAACTTTTGCCGCCGCCGGACGGTCAAACGTTTGGAGTAAACTTGCAGTGCAAAGCCGCGCGCGGCGCGGTCCTTAGAGGGTTTCGCGATGCTGATCCGTAAAATGCTACCGATCCCGGCCGTGGCGGTGTTGCTCGCACTCGCCGGCTGCACGACGCTGCCGGTGACCACCGATACCAACCCGAACGCGAGCGTCGGCACCTGCCACACCTACGCGTGGGCGCACGAACATTACGCCGGCGCAGGCGCCGGTGCTGCCTACGCCAATCCGCTGAATGCGGATCGGCTGCGCGTGGCGATTCAATCGAATCTCGCCGCGCACGGTATCCGCTATACAGAGGATCCGAAAGCCGCCGACTGCGTCGTCGGCTATGCGCTCGGTACCCGCCTCGTCGCCGATCAATACGCCGGCTGGCGCTTAGGCTTGGGCTACGGTTGGGGGGGCGGCTGGGGTTGGGACGGTTTCGGCGACGATGGTTTTGACTGGCCGCCGGTGCGCAACGAAGGGCGTATCTCGGTCGATCTGTTCGACGCGAAAACACATATGGCGATTTGGCATGGATCGGTCAATCAAGACGTGACCAACCTGACGGGAGCCGATGCCGAGGCACGGATCGATGCCGCCGCCGCGGCGATCTTCAGCAAGTTCCCGACGCCGGCGGCGCCCCCGCCAGCGGCCGCCGATCATCCGGTGGTTTGACCGCCGCGCGCCGACGCTGCGCTCAGGCCGCCGTAGAGCCCATTAATCGATGGCTTGCGGATTGACGATCACTTTGGCATCGCGGCGCGCCGCCGCCGCATAGGCCAGCGACTCATCGGCTGCGTACTGCTGCGCCAGCTCGCGCCGCAAGCCCAGCAGCATCGCCCGATTGTCGCCGTTCGGGTTTTCACGCACGGCCTCAACGCCGAGCACGGCGCCATCGCCATTCGCGAGCGCGACGCTGCTGTATACCGGCTTGCCGGCCGGCTTCGGCGCCTCGAACGCCGCGCGGCTGATCGCGGTGGGCAGTGCCTGGTCGCGGCGGCCGACGTACTGCGGCAAGTGCGCCGTCACGCCAAGCGCCTTGGCGACGCTCGGCCACGCGGCGCCGCCGCCGAGTTCGCGCGCCGCAGCGCCGGCCGCGGCCAGCGCAAGAGCACTACCGCGCTGTTTTTTCCAGGCAGCGACCAGTACGTCATGCACCGCGGCAAGCGGCTCTTGCTGCGGCATCTTGTGGTCGGTCGCGCGCAGCACGACGCCGACGCCCTTCCCGACCTCGACGATCGAACTCAAGTTGCCGTCGAGTACGTCCGCACTGAACGCCGCGTCGATGACCGGCTGCGACTTGCCGAGCACGCCGCCGCCGGCGGCGCGGCTGAACGCGGGAATTTGCTGCACTGTCAGACCGGCTTTGCGCGCTGCCGCGTCGATATCGGTCGGGTTTTGCAGCGCCGCATCCGCGAGCTTATCCTGCAGGTCGTTGAACTGTCGTTCCGCCTGGCTGCGGCGGTATTCGGCCTCGATATCGCTCTTGCTTTGCGCGAACGTCTTGACCGTCGCCGGCCGGATGCCTGCGAGCTTCAAGATGTGATAACCGAACTGGGTCTTGACCGGGCCGCGGATCTCGCCAACCTGCATGCTGAAGGCGGCAGCGGCGAACGGCGCGACCCACACCTTGCGCTCGGACCAACCGAGATCGCCGCCCTGCGCCGCCGACCCGGGATCCTGCGAATACTGCTTCGCCAATTTCGCGAAATCCTCGCCGGCTGCGGCGCGCTTCAGCAGCGCTTGCGCCTTCGCCTCGGCGGCCGCCGCGTCCTTTGGATTCGTCACTTGGATGAGGATGTGGCTGACACGTCGTTCCTCGGGTTGCACGTAGGCTTCCGGGTTCTTCGCCTTCTGGTCCTCGAAATAGGCGTGCAGCTGCGAATCATCGACGCTGACGTTCGCGGCCAGCTTCGCCAGGCTGATCTCGATGTATTGAAGATCGACGGTCTCCGGCGTCATGTACTGCGCCTTGTGTGCCGTGTAATAAGCCTGCAACTCGGCGTCGGTCGGCGTCGCCGCGGCGGCATAGGGCGCCGCCGGCACGGTCAGCCAGCCGACCTCGCGCTGTTCGTTGATGATGTCATCGACGCGTTTGACTTCGGCGCCAGTTGCGAACGCGGTGGCGTGCATCGCCTGATCGAGCTGTTGCAGCTGCACCTGGCGGCGGATGATGCCCTCGATCTCCGGGATCGAGCGGCCATTGGCCTTCAACACCGCGACCGCGTGCTCCAAGTCGAATTTGCCGTTGACTTGAAAGGCGGCAATCTGCGACTCCGCCGCGAGCACTTGCGCGTCGCTGACGCGATAGCCGAGCGATTGCAGGCGCGTGATCAAGGCTTCTTCGGCGACGTACCCCTCGATGACTTGCTGTTTGAGCGCATTCCGCTGGGCATCGTCGACGTTGCCGTTGGTTTTGCGCTCGAGCTTGGCGAGTTCGCGTTGATAAGCCTCGCGCACCTGATTGATTGGAATCCGACGCCCATTGACCTTCGCCGCATAATCCGGCGCACCGAGCGACCAATTGATGCCCCACAGCACGAACACCGCGGCGATCACACCGAGAACCAAGTAGGCCAGCCAACCCGTGAGCTTGTCGTGTATTTTTTGCAGCATTGAATTTAACTCTTCAAGATCCTCGCGGGATGCGTGCCTGCGGCGCGGCCTTGCAGGCACGCGCGCGACGCCTCGATCTGGAAATGGCGGAGTGGACGGGACTCGAACCCGCGACCCCCGGCGTGACAGGCCGGTATTCTAACCAGCTGAACTACCACTCCGCATGTTGGTGGGTGCTGAGGGGATCGAACCCCCGACCTTCGCCGTGTAAAGGCGACGCTCT
>JAYTQR010000128.1:0-2309 GCA_043746615.1 Gammaproteobacteria bacterium
TTACGCCCGTCGCAACAATATTGCATTACCGTTGACATAAGAGCCAACAATCATCTCGACCCCGCTGTGCAAACGCCGCGGCTGCACAAGCGAGTGTGGTCTCGCTCTCGGCGGCTGAGGTTGATCCGGCATCCGCTGTCGGCGCTCTAATGCTGCTGATTGGCGCCGCGGCGGTGCTGCGGGGCCGACACAAAGCTTAGTGGAGCGCGCACAGCGACTCGCGGGACTGCGATACGCCGACGGAGAGGGCGATATTCGGCCAGCAAAAGCAGGGCGTGCCGCTTGGGCGCACTTCACGTGTATTTTTGGGCCAGATGGTGATCGGTCACGGCAAGGTCCGCGAAACCGTCGCTCTTCCGGGCAGCGCCGTGCGAGGATGGTTATGGATCGCGCTGTTGGTCGTGATCGGCGCGGTGCGGTGGAGAGCGTTGCAGGCGTAGCGGTCAGCCGGAATTGGCCACTCGGATGCAGCCTGCTGGGCAGCGTGCATTTTGCGCACCGCGGTTCTGTGCCTCATGCGACCGAGTTGGCGCTTCCCAAAAGGGAATCGCCGGCACGATGGCACTGGGAGATCAGCAAATGATGGCCATCCGGATCGACGATGCGCTCCTCGGCACTCCCGGTACGATGTTCTGCCGCCATTCGTGCCGGCGCGTCGGTCTCGAGCAGTAGCCGCGTTGCCGCGATGTCGTTGCTCTGCAGCGCAGTCATGGTGGGACGCGCGGCAACTCGATAGCACAATAATTCGAGATGCGGTGTGCTTTGCGCAGGCAAGAGCGCAGTAACTTCGACGTGCGGGTCCGGGACGCCGTCAAGGCGCTGCTGCTCGATGCCGTGGTTGACGGTTTGGCCGGCGGTGCGCAGGCCGATCTGTTCGTAAAAGGCAATGCTGCGCCCGGTATCGCGCACGCTGATCGCGGAATGATCGATGCCCAAAAACACCGCGCCGCCGGTTGGCGCTTGCCAATGCGCCGGAACGTGGTTGCCGGGGAAAGCTAGCAACTCGAGCGGATGCCGATCGGGATCGCGGAACTTGAATGCCGTGACATCGCCTGAGCGGTGCGGCAGTCGTTGCGGCGCCGCGCGGGATATGTGCGTCCAGCCACCGATCGCCGTCATGCGCCGCATGGCTTCGTGCATGTCGGCGACGACGATTGCGAAATGCTGGAAGCGCAGGTCGTCGGCCGAGACATCGTGCGGATACGGCTGTCCCGGTTCATCGAACTGGACGAGTTCGATCGTCTCGCGTCCGAGTCCGATCGTCACGCAATCCGCGCCGCCACGGATGCCCATCAGCCGTTCGAAGCGCGCGCCCGAACGGCGTTCCCGCGCGTGTAGGCAAGCTCCGAATGCGTCGCGGTAGAACTGCGCGAGCCGGTCGGCATTGCCGGTCGTCAGACCGAACGTCGCGAGCCGATGAATGCGCGGGCCGCCGTCCGCGTTCAGGGCCATGCGGCGCCGCGCCGGTTGAGAAATATCGCGTACAGGTTTTGCGATGCGCCGATGAACAGACGGTTCTTTAGCGCCCCGCCGAACGCCAAGTTCGCAACCCGATGCGGAATGAATATCTTGCCCAACAAGCGGCCGCCGGGATCGATGCAGTGCACGCCGTCGGCCGCACTCGACCACAGATTGCCGTCTTCATCGACGCAAAAACCGTCGGCGTAGCCGGGTTCGATCTTGTGAAAGATATCGCCGCCGCTGAGTCGACCGTCGCCGCCGACCTCGAACGCACGGATGTACTGTTTCGGAGCGTCGCTCGCCTGATCGCCGGTCTCGGCGACATACAGTCGGCGCTCGTCCGGAGAGAATGCGAGGCCGTTGGGGCCGTCGAAATCGGCGGCCGCGATCTCGATGCCGCCGGTCTCGGGATCGAAGCGATAGAGTGCCGGCGGCTGTTCCGATGCTTGGCAACCGCCCTCGTAATCGTTCTGAATCCCATACAGCGGGTCAGTGAACCAAATCGTCCCATCGGATTTCACCCGGACGTCGTTCGGCGAATTGAACCGACGCCCGGCATGCCGATCGATCAGGCGGGTGACGTGCCCGTCGAGTTCAGTGCGAAACAAGCAGCGTTCGCGGTGCGAACAGCCGATCAATCGGCCCTGCCGGTCGCGCGTTTGACCATTTCCGTAGCCGGACGGCGAGCGGTAGATCGACACGCCGTGATCCTCGATCCAGCGCATCGTTCGATCGCGGGGCAAGTCCTGAAACAATAAGCACCCGGCATCGCCCATCCACACCAAACCCTCGATCCAGCGAAAACCGGTCGCGAGAACTTCGAGCGAGGCATTGCCCAATAGATAATG
>JAYTQR010000129.1:0-1585 GCA_043746615.1 Gammaproteobacteria bacterium
GCATGGCGCAGCCCGGGGTAGATGTGCAAGGTCACCGGCACGCCGCGCGCGCGCAGCGCAGCGGCGAGATTGCGCGAATTTCGCGGCAGCACCGTGCCATCGTCGGCGCCATGCACGAGCAGCATCGGTGGCGCGTCGGCGCGCGCGAAATTGATCGGCTGCGACAGCGCGTAAAGCTCGGGCGGCCCAAACATGTCCTTGAGATCGTCTTCCTTCAGCGGCAGGAAATCGTAAGGCCCGGACAGGCCGATGACGCCGGCGATCGGCGGAATCGGCTGCCCGGCCCTGACGAAATACCGCGGATCGAGCGTCACCAACGCCGCGAGGTGCGCGCCGGCCGAATGGCCCATCAAGTAGAACCGCCGCGGATCCTGGAACTCGCGCGCGTAATTCGCGGCCCAGGCCGCAGCGAGCGCCGCGTCGCTGATGAATCCGGGCATCTTCACCTGCGGGTACAGCCGGTAATTCGGCAGCACTGCGACACAGCCCAGACTGGCGAGCGCGGCGCCGACGAATCGGTAATCGCGCTTGTCGCCGCTCACCCAGCCTCCGCCGTGCCAAAACACGACGACCGGCCGCGGCTGTGGCGACGGGCCGTCCGGAACGTACAGATCCAAGCGCTGCAGCGGATCCTCGCCGTAGGCGATTTCCGTGTCGCGCTTGTAGGCGCCGAACAAGGCCGGAGCATTCGCGGCGAAAAATGCGACCCGCGCGCAAGCCGTCGTCGTCAGTGCGACCAAACCGGCGATCAGCGTGCGGCGGGGCATCGGCGCCGGGTCAGCGGCGTTCATCGGCAGGCATAGGTCGGCCGGGAATTTTCGTCGATGATTCCATGCACGGTCAGCCAACGGCGCGCATCGTCGGCGTCATCGCCAAACCAGGCGCCGGCGCTGCCGAGGCGGAACGTGTATCCCCAATCGTCCATGTCACGACACATGCGCTGCCGGCCGACGTTCCCGAGCGCGTCCGCAAGAATGACCTGCAAGTAACATACCGCGTTCTCCTCCGCATGGTCGCCGCGCGCATCGGTGTCGAGGCCGGCGCGCCGCTCCGCGCTCATGCAAATGAAATGCGCGGCCTCATGCAATACCGAATGCACCGGCGTGTCGAGACGCGCGTAGATGCGCGCACCGATCAGGCCGGCTTCGCGTTCGCCCCAATACGACCCCGGTATGACTTGCTCTGGGGCCACCAGGTTCAATTCCAATCCGTAGCGCTCCAGCAGGAGGCCAAGCGCTACGCGGTCGATGGCGTTGACGAGCAGCACGGCGCGGCGGCCAGCAAATGGCCTATTCTTTGAGACTCGCCAGCCGCCGCATCGCGATCGCCACCAAGTCGCGCGCCATTTGCGCGCGCAGCACGTCGGCCTCGTGTTCCTTCGCCAGCAACGCGCCCTCGGCAAAGCTGTAGTCCTGCGTCAGGCGGATCGTCTGTGGCGGGAGCAACTCCTTGTGCGCGCCCTGCACGGCATACGTGACCGAGTAGACCAGCAAGTATTCGGTCGGTATGTTGCGTGCGGATACCGACAGGACGCGCTGTTCGACCGCGTCCCGCGACACGTCGATCGTCGCCGTCGCGCCGCTTG
>JAYTQR010000130.1:0-2753 GCA_043746615.1 Gammaproteobacteria bacterium
GGCGCCGCTCAACGCCGCAGACATCGCCGATTGCGCCGCGCAACTGCTACGGGACGAGCCGGCACGCGCCGCGCTGGCCGCTCGCGCCGCGGCATTGGCGCTTGCCGACGGCATCGCGGTCGCCGTCGCCGCGCTCGCGCCGCGCATCGAGGCAGGCTGAAGCGCTGTGCCGAACGCACTGTTGCTAGGCTATGACTTGAACCAACCGTCGTTCCGGCACCGCATGCAGTGCCTGGTCGAGCCTCTGCAGGATGCCGGCTGGCAGGTGCGCACGGAGCAGTTGCCGAGCGGCCGATATGGACTGAGGACCTGGGAGCGGCGCCCATTGTGGCGTTGGGCGAACGTCACGGTCTTGCATCAAATCAAGCTAAGCGCACTCGAAGCACGCTTGCTCGCCGCATTTAGCCGGCGCCGGGTATTCGACTTCGACGACGCGATCTACGTGCGCAAGCCGCGCCGGCTCGGCGAACCGGCCGACGATTCGCGGTGGCGCCGAAGAAAATTCGCGGCGACCTGCCGTTGGGCCGACGAAGTCGCGGCGGGCAACGAGGTGTTGGCCGAGGCCGCGCGCCCGTTCGCGCGCGCCGCGACGATATTGCCGACGTCGATCGACGTCTCAAGCTATGTCCTCGCGGCAGCGGGCGCCGACCGCACGCCGGTGATCGTGTGGATCGGCAGCCCGGAAAATCTCGAGTACTTGCGCATGATCCGTCCCGTCTTGGCGCGGCTTTGCGCGCGGCACGCGGGCCTGCGTTTGCGCATCGTGTGCTCATCGTTTCCGGATTGGCCGGACGTACCGATCGAGCGTGTCGCGTGGAGCCCGGCGCGTGAGGCGCAAGCGCTCGCCGAGGCGCATATCGGCATCATGCCGTTGAGCGACGATGCTTGGGCGCGCGGCAAGTGCGCGTTCAAATTGCTGCAGTACATGGCAGCGGGGCTGCCATGCGTCGCCTCGCCGGTCGGCGCGAACGCCGCGGCCGTGATCGACGGAACGACCGGCTATCATGCCCGCGATCAGCAGGACTGGGAGCGGTGCTTGGAGGCCTTGATCACCGCGCCGGCGTTGCGGGCGCGGTTCGGTGCGGCCGGCCACGGCCACGTGCGCGACCATTACGCGATGCGCATCTACCAGGCGCGCTATGCGCAGATGTTGATGCGTCTCGCTCGCGCGTGAGCGCGCGCGCCGGCTGCGCCGCGCAGCGGAATTGGGTATCCTTAGCGCCGATGCCCGCCGTGTTTGTCCACCAGATCCTCAATCACTACACGTCGCCGCAAGCATTGGATCCGGGCTTCCTCGTGCTGGACAACACCGGCAACGAACGGCCGGATTGGTACGAGTATTGGCCAATCCGCAAATTTCTGCTGAACGAGCTCCTGGACGAGGATGCGTATTACGGCTTCCTGTCGCCGAAGTTCAAGTTGAAGACGAACTTGACCGCGGCCGGGGTGCATCGGTTCGTCGGCGGCGCCGGCGGCTGCGATGTGCTGCTGTTCAGTCCGAGCGTCCATAATACCGCCTTTTATTGGAACGTGTTCGATCACGGCGAGGCCGAACACCCGGGGCTCAAGGCGGCAGCGGACGAATTTTTCCGCCGCATCGGGCAGCCCACCGATCTCGACGCATTGGTATCGGATTCGAGAACCACCGTGAACGCGAATTTCTTCATCGCCAAGCCGCGCTTTTGGCGCGCATGGCTCGCAGTCGCCGAAGCGCTGTTCGTGATCGCCGAGACGCCGACGGATCCGCTCGGCGTGCGGCTGTGCGCACCGGTCGCGTACCGCGGCCGCGTCGACGTGCAATTGAAGATCTTCTTGATGGAACGTATTGCCACGTGGTTGCTGACCCGCGATGCCGCGTTCGCGACGCGCGCGCGTGATCCGTTCGCCGCGCGCACGCGGATCTACAAGCTGCCGGCGGCGCTAGTCTGCGACGCGCTGAAGATCGCCTACGCGCTCGAGGGACACAGCCAGTACCGGGAACTGTTCGTACTCGTCAGCGGTCTGCGCAAATGGTTGAATTGGCAGGTTCGGCTCGGCGGTTGGCTCGGCGCAAAGCGCCTGCGGTCGGCTTTGCGGGCGCTGGCTTCGCATTGGACTCGGACCGAATGAGCGCCGGCGAGTTTTGGCGCGAGCGCCGTGTGCTGTTGACGGGGCACACGGGTTTCAAGGGTTCTTGGCTGTATCTGTGGCTGCGAATGCTCGGGGCTCACGTGACCGGTTTCGCGCTGCCGCCGGCCACGGCGCCCAGCCTCTGGGCGCTGTTCGGCGACGAGGCGGATTCGATCATCGGCGATATCTGCGACGAGCCGTTGGTGCGTGAAACGCTGCGGCGCGCGGCGCCGGACATCGTCATCCACATGGCGGCGCAGGCGCTCGTGCGCGAGTCGTACCGCGATCCAGTCGGCACATTCCGCACGAACGTGCTCGGCACCGCGATTCTGCTCGACGCCTGCCGCACGCTGCCGCGATTGCAGTGCGTCGTCGTGGTGACGAGCGACAAGGTGTACGCGAACGACGGCACCACACGCGCCTTCGAGGAACGCGATCCGCTCGGCGGACACGATCCGTACAGCGCCAGCAAGGCCTGCTCGGAGCTCGTGGCGGCGAGCTTTCGCGACAGTTTATTCGCGCCCGGGCCGCCGCTCGCGACGGCGCGCGCCGGCAACGTCGTCGGCGGCGGCGATTGGGCACCGGACCGATTGATTCCCGATTGCCTCAGAGCTTTGGATTCCGGCAAGCCGGTGCGGCTACGC
>JAYTQR010000131.1:0-2795 GCA_043746615.1 Gammaproteobacteria bacterium
ACCGCTTCGCCCATGAAGTGCAGTGGAATGCTGATCCGGATTTTCTCGTCTGCGTCGACACGTTGAAAATCGACGTGCAGGATCGCGTTCTTGAACGGGTGCCGCTGCACGTCCTTCAAGATGGCCGCCTGCGTCTGATCGCCGACTTTCAGGTTCAGGATCGTCGAGTAAAAGCGCTCGTTCTCCAACATGATCAGCAGTTTTTGATGGCTCAGACTCAAAGGGCGCGCATCGGCATGAGCGCCATAGAGAATTGCCGGTACTTTCCCGTCGCGACGCAGGCGGCGGCTCGCACCTTTGCCTTGGTCTAGACGGAACTCGGCAGTGAGTTCGAACGAGGTATTCATAATCTTCTCCAGTTACATCGCGAACACGGCGCGCCGGCACCGCGACCAGTTGCCGGAACGCCGACCAATTCAAACTGCGGCTCAGTCGACATACAGCGAACTGACCGACTCCTCATCACTGATGCGCCGTATTGTCTCGGCGAGCAAGCCGGACACGCTGAGCTGGCGTATCTTGGTGCATGTGCGCCCGGCATCCGACAGCGGAATCGTGTCGGTCACGACCAATTCGTCGAGAACCGACTTCGATATCCGCTCGATTGCCGCGCCCGAAAGAACGGCGTGGGTGATGTAGGCGACGACCTTGACGGCGCCCTCCTGCTTCAGCGCCTCGGCACCCTGACACAGCGTGCCCGCGGTATCGACCATGTCGTCGATCAGCACGCAGGTCTTGCCGCCGACCTCGCCGATGATGTTCATCACCTTCGACTCGTTCGGCCGCGGCCGGCGTTTGTCGATGATGGCCAGATCCGCATCATCCAAGCGCTTAGCGAGCGCGCGAGCGCGCACGACGCCTCCCACGTCCGGCGAGACGACGATCATATTGCCGTATTTCTGCTTCCAAGCGTCTCCCAACAAAACCGGCGAGGCATAGACGTTGTCGACCGGAATGTCGAAAAAGCCCTGGATCTGATCGGCGTGCAAATCCACCGTCAATAAACGGTCGACCCCCGCGCTTGCGATCATGTTCGCGACCAATTTCGCAGCGATCGCGACCCGCGTCGCGCGCGGGCGGCGATCCTGGCGCGCGTAGCCGAAGTATGGCACGACCGCGGTCACGCGCTTGGCCGACGCGCGCCGGCACGCATCGGTCATCATCAAAAGCTCCATCAAATAATCGTTCGCCGGCGGACAGGTCGGCTGCACGATAAACACATCGCGGCCGCGCACGTTCTCCATCAATTCGGCATTCACCTCGCCGTCGCTAAACCGCCCGACGTGCGCGCGGCCGAGCGGCACGTGCAGATGGCGGGTAATCTCCAGCGCCAGCGCCGGGTTTGCGTTGCCGGTGAAGACGGCGATTGCTGGTGAATCGAACTCGTTACGTCGCGACATAGATTCAGATTCAGATTCAGATTCAGCTCGGGCAAAATGGCTGGGGTGGAAGGATTCGAACCTCCGAATGGCGGGATCAAAACCCGCTGCCTTACCACTTGGCGACACCCCAACTTGAAGCAACCGTGCTCACCGGCACGCCTCACGCTCGACCGACAGCTAATCTCTCAAGCAAGGGCGAGTCGTTCAGTCCGCGTACCAAAAACGTCTCGAACGACACGGGCACCCGCCGCCGGATCTGCCGGCCATGATCCATCGACTCGCACGCGACGAATACGCAAGCGCCCGTGCCCGTTAAACGCGCGCGCCCAAAGGCCGACAAAAAATCGAGCGCACGGGCCACCTCGGGAAACCGCCGCCGTACCACCAGCTCGCAATCATTGTGCCCGCCCGACGCGAGAAAGCCGTCGATTGTGATGGCAGGAGAATTCCTTGTCAAATCAGGGTCCTGAAACACGACGGCCGTGCTGACCGAGACATTGGGTTTCAGAATCAAGTAGATATCCTGCGGCGGCGCCCGTGGCGGCCAGAGCGGAACGAGGCGCTCGCCGACGCCTTCCGCCCAAGCGGCCCGGCCGTGGACGAATACCGGCACGTCGGCGCCAAGGGTCAAACCCAGGTCGGCCAATTGTTGCGTGCTCCAGGACAGATTCCACAGATCGTTCAGCGCGACCAGTGTCGTTGCGGCGTCCGAACTGCCACCGCCGAGTCCGGCGCCCATCGGAATGCGCTTCAGCACCCGCATCTCGGCGCCTAACGGACAGCCGGCCGCCTGTTGCAGCGCGCGCGCCGCGCACACGCACAGATCCGCTTCCTGCGCAACCCCTTCCGCTCCGGCCGCCCGCGCGATAAGACCGTCGCTGCGCACGCGAATATGGACCTCGTCGCAAAGATCGACGAATTGAAAACAGGTCTGCAGCAGGTGATAGCCATCGGGCCGCCGCCCCAATATATGCAAGAATAAATTGAGCTTGGCCGGTGCCGGCCATGCTGCGGTCGGATGCGGCCTCATCGCAGCCCGTCCCAACGATCGACGGCGATGCGCACGCGCACGCCCGGATGGATCAAGACCAGCATCGCCGGCAGCCAATCTCCGTCATGCGCCATGTAGTGATCGAAATCGATCGTCCAACCGGCCTGGCTCAAGCGCTGTGCGCGGTCCCGCTCATTGCGGACGATGTCGAAAGGCAATCCGGGGTCCGGCACGCCTAACAGCCAGAAACGCAAATTTGCGATTGGCAGATCGAAGCCCAAGCGTTGCTGCAGCTGATCGACGCCGTCCGGACTCGGCGGCGCACCGTTGATCGACAAGCCCTCGGGCGTCAGCCGCAGCACGCTCGCACCGACGCCTAAGGGGCCGGCCAAGTGCAGCAGGGTTTGCGGTCCGCGCTGCCG
>JAYTQR010000132.1:0-2298 GCA_043746615.1 Gammaproteobacteria bacterium
CCGTGCGGTTATAAGTTCACGACCAACGCCGGCAAGGCCAAGGTCTACGGCGCGGAGCTGGAAGTTGCCGTCGTCCTGGGGCAGGCCTTCGTGCTATCGCAAAACGTGGGATATACCCACGCCACCAATTCGTCGACCATTGCCGCAGCCGGTGTAGTCGCCGGCGACCGCTTGCTGGACGTCCCGGAGGTCACGGCCAACACAACCTTGTCGTACCGGCAGCCCCTGACAGTGTCCATGGACCTCGTTGCCCGGCTCAACAACAGCTATGTCGATTCCATTCAGGACATCACCTATACCCGCAATACGCTACCGTCTTATGACTTGGTAAACACGCGCATTGGCGTTGAGAACAAGCGCTGGTCGGTATTACTGTTCATCGACAATTTGACGAACAAGAAAGCGTTGCTCAGTGACACCGGCGCACTGTCGGCGAACATATCGATCCTGAATCGTGTCGCCACCAACCAGCCTCGGACCATTGGAGCCGACGTGAGCTTCAAGTACTAAACCCCCGCTGCACGTCTGCGCATGTGATTTTCTGCAATGACCGATAACATGCGCAGCGTGCAGTATTCTGCCGATGCCGGTGACTATCCCGCAGGACCGTATGCCTGGACCGTCGTTGGCATCCTGATCGCCACCGCGGTTTTGTCGTATACCGATCGGCAGGTGTTGAGCCTGCTGGTCGATCCCATCCGCGGCGATCTTGGTATCAGTGATACCCAGATCAGCCTTCTCTTGGGTAGCGCTTTCGCGGTTGTGTATGGGATTGCCGGGATACCGCTCGGCATTCTCGCCGATCGCACCTCGCGCCGTAATCTCATCTTCGTCGGCGTTTTGGTCTGGAGCGCGGGCACGCTTGCGTGCGGATTCTCGCAAAGCTTCGCACAGCTGTTCGCATCACGCATCGTTGTCGGCCTGGGAGAAGCCGTGCTTTCTCCGGCGGCGATATCCTTGATCAGCGACTATTTCCCGCCGCAGCGCCGTGGCACGGCGGTGGGGTGCTTTTTGAGCGGGATCGCCATGGGCATCGGCGCTTCCATCCTCATCGGCGGCGGCGTTCTGCATTTCGTGCAAAACGGCGCCCTGGCGGGCACGCGGTTTGGCAAGGCAGCGCCATGGCGCCTGGTCTTGCTCCTCATTGGAGCTCCGGGATTGGTCTGGGCGTTTGCGATTTTACTGATTCGTGAGCCGGTTCGGCGCATGGCGAACGATGTGATGAAGCCCGCTGTCGACGCCGCCGCGAGTGCGCGGCGATCCACCACCTGGGCCCGCGTCGCCCCGATCTATCTCGTCGTGGCAATGGCCTCGCTGGTCGACAACGCCGTCGGCGCCTGGGCGCCTACGCTTCTGATCCGCGAGTTTGCGAGAAACCCGGCACAGGTGGGCGTCGAGCTTGGCTTGTTGCTGACGGCCGGCTTCGGCGGCGGCGTGTTGCTCGGCGGCTGGCTCGCTGATCACTTCGGTGCACGCCGCGGTTGGATGGGTAAACTCGGCGTCTGCTTGGCCGCGGGGATGGCGATTGTGCCGGCGTCTTTGTTGATAAACTCTGCATATTTCCTGGTCGTGCTGCTGGCGGTACCGCTTTATTTTGCTTTGTCCGGAATCGTCACAGCCTGCGGCTTCTCGGCGATATTGGATGCGGTTCCGAATCGCTCTCGCGGGTTTGCCATGTCGGTCAGTTTTTTCCTGAATGTGGCGCTCGGCGCGGGACTCGGTCCCACGGCGGTCGCCCTCGCCGGCGAGCACGTATTTGGTTCGGCGGCGGGGTTGGGGCCCGCGATCGTTTTGACGGTCGCAACGGGATACCTCGTGGCCGTCGGCGCGCTGTTCGCGGCGCTCGTGATGTTTCGTACCCGTGCCGCCGCGGCGAGTTGAGACGGCGCTTGGCAAAAGCCGCCGGCGACGCGGCATGAATGCCGTTCATGCCGGCACGGCGATGAGCGGCATTGAGAATATGGTGATCCACAGCGCGGGGCCGGAGTGTCTATGAGTCAGCGGGCCGAGCAATTCGATCATTGGATCCGCACAGCTTTCGTGGAGATGAATACTGAGCTCGAGAATCGGTATTTTGCGCAGGAGAATCGCTCGCAGGTGCTGGGTGTTGGGGAGGCCATCAAAGCCGCGCTGTGCGATGAAGGGCAGGTTTTCATCGTGGCGCTGCTCAAAGAAGGCAATACGGGGGAAGGTTTCGACAGCGCATTTGGGGTACTCGGCAGCGTAGGCTTATATCTGGGGGCCATGCGGCGGCACGAACTGACGAACCCCGCGCGTGAGCAACGCTCGCCATTTTCG
>JAYTQR010000133.1:0-4369 GCA_043746615.1 Gammaproteobacteria bacterium
CAAACCGCAAGCGGCGCAGAGCAATGCGGAAATGAGCCTGCAGCTCGGCTATTTCAATGCGGACGGCTCGGTCAACACGACCGGCAGTCCCGCGGCCAACAACGTCTTCAATCTCGTGCAGACCGTCGTGTTGAACTACATGGCGCTGCACGGCACACCGGCCGGTTTCAGCAATTTGTATCCCGCGCCGAACTTCAACAACACGCTCGGCGACAGCACTGCCCAGGCCGCACTGACGGCCTATCAGCCGCTCGCGAGCCTGGTCTAACGGCAAGATCGTGGGTTGATCCGGCGGTCGCGGCCGTTGTCTGGTTCCGGAGACAAGACGGCGCTGCAGTCGCGATCGATTATCATGACTCTGCGCCACGTTTGCGGAAATCGCGCCATCTCGCGGTGCGCCGCGTTGACACTGCGGCTTGCAGTGTGCGATTTTGCATAACGCCTTAATCAAGGCAGACTCGCCGAAAGGCGTGGGCGCAATGCTTCCGGTCCACGAGGTGTTCCGACGACAGCGGGGTTACCAGCGTGATTCGTGATTGATGTATCGCCGCGCGCGCGCGCCGGCCTGCGGCGGACCGGTATTCTCGTTCTGTTGTCAGCCATCGCGATCAGTGCCGTTGCGGCGCCGCCAACGTTGATTGGCCGGGATGCCCCGGATTTCGCGTTGAAGGGACTCGACGGTACAAATTTACGTCTCTCAGAATATCGCGGCCGGGTAGTGCTGATCAATTTTTGGGCGCGCTGGGCCGGCGATACGCGGGTCGAGATGCCCGCGCTCGGACGCATCGATACAACTTACCGGCGAGCCGGACTGGTCGTGCTCGGCGTGTCGATCGACGCAGACGCGGCGCGTGCCGCGGAGTTTGCGACGGCGATGCACGTCTCTTATCCAACCCTGCTGGATACGCTCGAACTGACTGGCCGCGAGTACGCGATTCGTCGATTGCCGACGACGGTCCTGGTGGATCGATCGGGCGTGGTGCGCTACGTCAGTACGGGTTTCAAGCACGGCGATGAGCGCATGCTCGTCGATCAGATACACCAATTGCTGCGCGAATAAACCACAGGTTAAATATGAAGCGTAAACGCCGATCCGTCTTCAGTGCTTTGCAAATGGCTCTGCTCGCCGGCGCCCTGACCGCAGTTGTGCAAACCCACGCCGCCGCGCCCGCCGCGGCACCGGCCGCGTCGGCGGCGATGCCCGGGGCGCCGCCGCCCGAGGAATTCAGGTCGTTGGATCAAGAAGTACAGGGCGTCAAGAAGGACGTCATCGAGCTGAACAAGGACCTGTTCGTGCTCGAGGAGAATCTGTTGTTCCCGGCCAATACCCAGGTGGCCGTCTACGTATCGATGGATGTCGGCAAGTTTTTCGCGCTGGAATCCATAACCGTCAAGATCGACAACAAGGAAGTGGCGAACTATTTGTACACCCGGCGCGAAGTCGATGCGCTAATGAAAGGCGGCGTACATCGCATTTACTTGGGCAACCAAAAAGTCGGCAAGCACGAACTGGTGGCGTTCTTCGTCGGGCGCGGCCCGCACGGCATTGATTATCGCCGCGCCGCCTCGGTCACGTTCGACAAAGGCATCGGCGCGAAGTATCTGGAACTGAAGATCACGGACCGCGTTCCCTCGCATCAACCCGAGTTTACGATCAAAGATTGGGAATGATGCGTGCACCGGCCGACTGACATGTTACGGAAGTTCGCGCGCGGCGGGCTGCCGCCCACTCTGCTGCTTGCGTTCACGCTGCACTTCACGCCGGCGTGGGGCGTCGGCGTAGAGCCGGATCCGAACGGTTTGGCGCCGCAGCCCGTCGCGGATCTGCCATACGGCAACGTGCTGTATTATTTCTTCCAAGGCGATTATTTCGCGGCAATCACGCGGCTTTTGGCCGCTCAGCAACAGCATCAGCTCGCCCACACCGGCGTTGACGCGCAATTGTTGCTGGGCGGTCTGTATTTGTCGCTCGGCGAACATGTCGAGGCAGGCCGCATTTTCAACCAGTTGCTGGCCGCCAACACGTCGACCGCCGTCCGCGATCGTGCCTGGTTTTATCTCGGCAAGGTCTGGTTCGAGCGCGGCTACTTGCAGGAGTCGCAGCGTGCGCTCGGGCGAGTTTCCGACAATGCCGACCCGCGCATCGTCGCCGAACGCACGATGCTGCTCGCCGAGATCATGATGCGCGAAGGACGCTATGACGATGCGATCGCGCTGCTGCACGGCTTGCACGGACCGAAGGACTGGGCCGCGTACGCCGAATTCAATTTGGGCGTCGCGCTGGTGCGCGAGGGGCGCCTCGACGATGCGGTACCGTTTCTCGATGGCGTCGGGCGAATCAATGCGCGCAGCGTTGAATTTTTGGCGTTGAGGGACAAGGCCAATCTCGCTTTGGGATTCGCGCTGTTGCAGAGCAAGCGTGCCGCCGAGGCGAAACGTTATCTGCAACGCGTGCGCCTCGAAGGGCCCTTTTCCAGCAATGCTCTCCTCGGGCTGGGCTGGGCCGAGTCGATGGCCGGCGATTACCGGCGTGCGTTGGTGCCGTGGCTCGTTCTGCACAAGCGTGATTTGCTGGATGCGGCAGTGCAGGAATCTTATCTTGCCGTGCCGTATGCGTTCAGTCAGCTGCATGCCGATGGGCAAGCGGCCGATTATTACAGCGCGGCGATCAAGTCGTTCGACGTCGAGTTGGGCAACATCGATGCCTCGATCGCACAAATACGCGCGGGTAAATTGCTCGATCGCCTGTTGGCCCAAGACAAGCAAAAGCCGGTCACCTGGTATTGGCAGTTGCAGAACTTGCCGAATGCGCCTGAATCCCGCTATCTGTACGTGCTGCTCGCCAGCAACGATTTTCAGGAGGGCCTGAAGGATTACCGCGAACTTCAGTACATGAGCCGCAATCTGCACGCATGGCGCGGCAGCATTGCGGCGTTCGACGACATGCTGGCGACCAAGAAAGAGGCCTATGCCGAGAGGGTGCCGAAAGCCGACGCGGTGCTGGCGGCGACCGATCTCGATGCCCTGATGCAGAAGC
Organism: Gammaproteobacteria bacterium; assembly: GCA_043746615.1. Lineage (GTDB taxonomy): Bacteria > Pseudomonadota > Gammaproteobacteria > Steroidobacterales > Steroidobacteraceae > Bog-1198. The sequence continues at coordinate 3,038 of JAYTQR010000133.1, forward strand.
GGCTTGATTTCGAATCTCGGCTCAACGAGATCGAGCAGTCCCACGACGTCGTGGCCCTCGCTACTGCGCAAGAGCAGAAAACGTGGGCGCGCCTGCGGAATATAGGCGACTATCTCGCCGCGCATCCGCATGATCCGGCGCTCGGCGAAATGCGGGAAAAATACCGGTTGATGAAGGGGGTCGTGTACTGGCGCCTCGCCGAGAGCTTCCCGGCGCGGCTGTGGAACGAGCGGCGCGCGGTCCGGGAGCTCGGGGTCGCATTGCAGGAAACACAGCGGCGCGTCGTGCTCGTGCGCCAGGCGCGCAGTAACGTTCCGCAGGACAACGGCGCCGATGCAGCTCGCGTTGCAGCCATTGCGCGGCGCATGGATCAGCTGCATGGCCGTCTTGCCGCGATCGAGGCGCGGGAAGACCGCTATTTGCAGAAGCTCGCGATCGATGCGCTGCTGCAGCAAAAGCGGCGCATCGAGACGTATCAAATCCAAGCCCGCTATGCGCTGGCGTCGATCTACGATCGCGCCGTCAACGGCTCCCGTAAAAAACCACAGGGCTCGCCGTGACGCGCCGCGCACTGGTCTTGGTGCTGGCTATTGCGGCAGCGGTTCAGGCCGTGGCGGCGGAGCCGGCGGCGACGCTCAAAGATCTGGAAAATCAACACGCCGTCGTCAACCAGAATTCTCCGCGCGGCGTGGATTTCGATAAGACGATGCGCAGCTATCAACGCTTTCTCGATCTGAATTCGGGAGACCCCGAACTGCGCGAGGAGGCTTTGCGGCGGCTCGGCGATTTGCACCTGGAGAGCTCGGTGTCCGCGAGCATCGAGCGCGAGCTGGTCGCCAACGAAGCGCTGCAGGCGACCGAGGCGATCACGCTCTACACGGCGTTGCTGAAGGCCTATCCGAACTACAAGCGCAACGATTCGGTGCTCTATCAGCTCGCCCGAGCCTACGAATTGGGGGGCGAGTCCGAGCAGGCGCTCGCCGCGCTCGACCGGCTCGTCGCCGAGCATCCCGGTAGCCGTTATGTCGACGAAGCGCAGTTCCGCCGCGGCGAATTGCTGTTCTCCGGCAAGCAATACGCGGCCGCACAGCTGGCGTACGAGGCGGCGATCCGCTTCGGGCCGGCTTCGGAGTTCTACAGTCAGAGCGAGTACAAACTCGGCTGGTCGCTGTTCAAACAAGGCGAAAACGCCGCCTGCCTGGCGCCGTTCGCTGCCGTGCTCGACGCGGTGCTGGTATCGAAACGCGATCCGGCGATGCTGATCGATGTCGGCACATTGAGCCGGCCCAATCGCGAGCTGGTCGACGACACCTTGCGGGCGATGTCGATCGC